>JAAFJU010000046.1 GCA_013298165.1 Synechococcales cyanobacterium bin31.maxbin.ball.101
GGGATTGTGGGCGCGATGATGTTAATGCTGACGGATAACGTGGTTGTTTATATCTTTGCCATGGGTCCGTTGGGGATCTTGATTGGATCGTCCATTAGTATTGGCGCACTGCGGCGTCGCCAACATAAACGGGCAAAAATGTTTACCCCGAGCTAAATATGAAAATTCTACAGCTTCACAATCGGTATCAAATTGTCGGCGGAGAAGAGGGGGTCGTTCAAGCCGAAAAGCAACTTTTAGAATCCCACGGGCATCAGGTCCGGCTACTGGAAGTGACGAATGATGATCTCGTGGGTGCAAAAGCAAAACTGGGTGCTGCGATCGGCGCAATCTATTCCCAAGCCTCAAAACAATTGGTTTTAGAGGAGTTGAAATCGTTCCAGCCGGACGTAGTGCATGTCCATAATTTTTTCCCGTTGCTGTCGCCCTCGGTCTATGACGCTTGCCAAGATGCTGGAATTCCTGTCGTCCAAACCTTGCATAACTACCGTCTGATTTGCCCCAAGGCGATGCTCTTTCGAGACGGTCAAGTCTGCGAAGTTTGTGTGGGAAAATCAGTGGCGATCGAAGGGATCCAGTCCGGTTGCTATCGGGGTTCTAAGGCTCAGACGGCGGTGGTGGCCGCCATGCTCTCCTATCACCAATGGCGGGGAACTTGGGCGCAGCGCGTGACGACCTACATTGCCTTGACGGAATTCCAAAAGCAAAAGCTGATGGAGGGCGGGTTGCCAGCGGACAAAATTCAGGTGAAATCTAATTTCATCGAGATGCCGGAGATGGCACCCGTCGATCGCCAAGACTTTGTCCTCTTTGTGGGCCGTCTGGCGGAGGAAAAAGGCGTGGCGGATTTGATTGCGGCCTATCGTTATGCGCAAAGCTCGGGAGATGCAAACCCTCCGTTGCCTCCCTTGCAAGTTGTGGGAGATGGACCTTTGAAGGCTGAGTTGATGGCGGAAGTGGAACAGGCGGGTTTGAACGATCGCATCACATTCCTGGGTCGTCAAGATAAGATGCAGGTCCTCAATCTAATGCAGACGGCTCAAGTTTTAGTGTTTCCGTCGATTTGGTATGAAGGCTTTCCCTTGACCTTGGCAGAAGCGTTTGCCTGTGGTCTACCTGCGATCGTCCCAAACCTAGGAAGCATGGCTGAAATTGTCAAACCCAATCAAACAGGGTTTCAGTTTCGGTCCCGTGATGTTGAAGATTTGGCGGGGGTGATTTTGGCCGCCGTGAGCGATCACGATCGGTTGCAACGGTTATCTCGTCAAGCTCGACAAACCTATGAACAAAACTATACGGCACCCATCAATTACGATCGGTTAGTTGAAATTTATCAGAACGTTCTTGACCGTTAGGGAAGCTGTCTTAGAGAAACAACTTGGTTAGCGGCTTCAGAGGCGACGGGCTTGCGCTTGCGATCGGTTAGCAATTGCTTTGCTGCCATCCACAGGAATGGAGGAATGGTGTCGGCATAGCGCTTCCATAGTCTTTGAGGTTCTTGAATGAGTCGATACAGCCATTCAAATCCAGACTCGCGGATAAACTTAGGCGCGTGCTTGTGCAATCCGGCATAGATCGGAAATACACCGCCAATTCCCACCATGACCGCTGGAATTTCACCCTGATGTTGTGCCATCCACTGTTCTTGCTTTGGACAACCGAGGGAGACGAAGACGACTCCGGAACCGCTCTGACGAATGGCTTCGATGACGGGAGCTTCGGCGGCTTCCGGTAAGGGCAAGCTGCCGAAGGGCAGAGGCTCCATACCCCCAATGATTAAGGTGGGGAATTCTTGCTGTAGACGCTGGCGCATCCGATCGAGCACCTTCTGCTCAGATCCGACAAAGAAAACAGGAATACCTTGAGCTGCAGCGGACTGGCAGATACCCTGCATCAAATCCATTCCGGGGGCGCGATCTTGGTGAGTGCGGCGGAGCAGTCTCAGCATCCATACAAGGGGCATCCCGTCTGGCGTGACGAGGTCGGCATGGTGCAGAACCGTAGCGAGTTTTGGCGATCGAGTGGCTTCCACTAACATGTGAACATTCGCTACGCAGACCACCTTACTGAGATTGGATTGACCCCAACGAATGATCTGATCGATATACCCCTGTAGAGAGAGGGTCGAGACGGGCAGCCCAATCACGCTCTGGCTGCTGACTTTTAATCCGAATTCTTGTAGTTGACTTGCTTGCATTACTTTTACCCTGATCCTAGAGCGGCTCAATCTCGTAAACTTGGTCCCAATCTAACAACGCAAACCAGCTCTGCGTATCTCACTTAAGACTTAGTTTTCAATTGTCTTCAATCCTAGTAGCCCAACTCCGTATTTTCCGTAAAGCTTGCATGAAGTCGTAAGAAATCTCCGGGTTATTTCGTAGGGTCTCTATTTTGCAGTGATTGGGGACAAAATCGTGACTAGGAAGAATTAACCAATCACCCCAAAAAGCAAAAAAAAGGAGCATTTCTGCTCCTAATCGATTTGGACAAGATTGTCCTGGTATAAAAAAGGGGCAAAAATGCCCCTAGTTGAACCCACATGAATGAAAAATTGCTGCGTACTAAGTGGTTGATCTAGTACGCAAGACCCATGCTGCGCGTAGTCTCAGCGCCCAGGTAGACCCGGATGCTTAGGAAGTCAGTCGGGCAAGCCGTTTCGCAACGTTTGCAACCGACGCAATCTTCCGTACGAGGAGACGACGCAATTTGGCCTGCACGGCAGCCATCCCAAGGAACCATCTCAAGGACGTCCGTGGGACAAGCTCGAACACACTGGGTGCATCCGATGCAGGTGTCATAGATTTTGACTGTATGAGACATGTTAAGAAAGGCTCCAGATCAGTGCGCTTGCAACATCTGTAGTCCATCGGTCCAATCGTAAGTCCGGTCACACCAAAGGCTACGACCGTTCCTGAGGCTGGACGTCAGAATCAATGCCTAGTGTACTCGACGGGGTTAGAACGATTTTGAGTGTGGTTGCAAAACTTTGCATAAAGGGTCGATCGATCGGCTGAAAAGCCCTGGCTTCCGCTTTTCGAGGCATTTTCTGTAATGTTTTGTATCGGATTTTGGCTGCTGCGATCGCTGTGACAAATTATTCTGTAGCTCTTGTTGTCTTTACGAAGACTTGATGATTGATGTCGTGTTGGATGCCTTCCTAAACTTCTGTCAGGGATAAATGACAAAAAAAGTCCCTCAAGGTTTCCAGCTAAATCGCTAGTAGAACCTGAGGGCGCTGTCAGAGTGCATCTTACGTTCACGATATTCCCGGCCTTCGAGGTGCTTCCGGACAAAAAATCAGAGATTGTTAGATGAGTATTAGACGAGGGTTAGACGATCGGATGTTGCGTGGGGATGCCGATCGCTCTGGGGTAGTCGTCGGGAGTGGGCGAGGTTTTGCGTAGGATCAGGCAAGTGCGTTGCCCGTCGGTTAAGGGCGTGGTGAACCGATCGCAATGGTGTAATTCTGCGCCGAGAATCTCTAATGCTTCGGTGAGTTCTGCCTGTTCGTCGTCTGTCCATTGACCACGATAGAGGACAGCAGTACCCCCCACTTTTAATAAGGGGATGACATACTCGGCACAGCAGCTTGCCGTTGCCACCGCCCGAATCAAGGCGAGGTCGTACTGTTCTCGATGTTTTGGATCCTGGCCGAGGGCTTCAGCACGATCGACTAAGCAGCGGACATTGGTCAGCTTTAAGGGGAGTAGGCTGTCTTGGATGAATTGAATTTTTTTGCGGGTGGAATCGACCAGTTTGAGTTGCCAGGTGGGCTGGGCGATCGCGACGGGCAGTCCTGGAAAGCCTCCGCCTGTGCCAATGTCGATCGCCTGAATCCCCGTTTGGTTTTCTCCAATCCCCAACTGATCCCCTGGAAAAATCCCCCGCAGCGAGTCCCACAGATGTTTTTCCCAAAACTCGTCTGGCTCAGTGATGCGGGTCAGGTTGAGCCGTTGATTGCCGCTGAGGATTTCGGTGTAGAGCGTCTGGAACTGGGCTTGCTGCCGATCGGAGGGTTGCCAATTGAGGGTGGATTGCCAGAGATCGGCCTTTTGGGGGAGAGAAGACATGGTGATTTTTGGGAATGAAACAATGGGATTGGGATTAGAACTTAGATCTTGAACTTAGATCTTGATCTGCGCTTTGAGTTGGGCGACGGGGACTTCGCGGAGTTTGCCATGGTCGATTTGCCAAGCGCAGTCGGCGATTTCTAGGAGTTCAGCGGCATCGTGGGAGACCACGAGTAGGGTCCAGTTTTGTTTAAGCTGGGCGAGTAGGCTAACCAGTTGACGGCGCATGGACCAGTCTAGTCCTGCGGTGGGTTCATCGAGCAAAAGAATATGGGGTTGCCGGATCAGTTGTACCGCTAAGGCCAACCGTCGCTGCTGTCCACCACTCATGGCCTGGGGCGAAGTCTGAAGCGAAAGATTTTCTAGGCCCACCTGCTGAAGCGCTTCTCGGACCCGATCGCTCTTCAAGTCAGGATGCCCCAGCCGCAATTCCTCCAAAATTGTTCCGCCGCAGAAATGCCGTTCTGGAAACTGAAAGACGATGCCACAAAGCTGCTGGAGATAGAGGAGATTTAGTTCTTGTTCCCGCCAAAAAATAGAGCCACTGGAATGTTCTGCCAGTCCTGCCAGGATGTCCATCAAGGTGCTTTTGCCCGATCCGCTGGGTCCAACGATGACGCCAAGCTGCTGGGCCGGGAGATCAAGGTCAAGGTTTGCCAAAATCGGCTGAACGGAAGCGGGGGGATGGTAGGACAGGTTACGAATATGGAGCATCTAGTGAGCGCGAACAACAAACGCCGTTGATATATAGTCGTTCACTAGTGTAGATGACTACGCTGTCGGTTTTCCGATCGCTCTCATGGGGGAACAAGGCATGGCGATCGATCGTCCCTAGGACTTAGAATTTCAGGAACCTCAAAACGCAAGAATGGACATCCCTATGACTCGTCGTACTGCTTCTCCTTCTCAATCAGCGCCGCGCAATCTGATGACACGCAGTGCGATCGTGCTTTCTCTTGGTTCAATGATGCTGGCTTCGATCGCGGCTCCCTCTTGGGCGAAAGATCCCTTTGGTCGCAACAAGCCGATCGGTGACAAAACAGAAGCCGTGTTTCGAGCGATTTTTGATGATGGCGACTACATTACAGCCGAGAAGCTGATCACTGATGCAGAGAAGTCGGAACCCGATGAACCCTTGGTTCATGCCTTGAGAGCGTCATTACTTTTTGCTAAATCGACGAATACCAATGATACGGACAAGGGCAATACCACATTATTTTTCAATGCGGCCAAGAGCACCCAAGCCGCCGCCGAAAAATTGAAAAAGACTGATGCGGCGCGGGGGAATTTGTACTTGGCCGTGGGGAATTTCTTGGAAAGCGCCCATGTGATTGCAGATAAGGGGATTGTTGCAGGCACCCCGGATGCGTTGGGTAAATTGACCAACGCCTTTCAATATCTGGGAGAAGCTGAAAAACTAGATTCTAAGGATCCAGAGTTCAATATGTTGAAAGGAGCAATGGATCTCATGTTGGCGGTGAATGTCAATCTACCGCTTTCAGATGCCAATGCTGCGATCGATCGGGTTAAGCTCGCAAGACCTAGTTATATTTCCGATCGCATCTTGGCCTGGGGTTTCCGGGATATGGGTAAGTTGGATGATGCCATTAATGCCGTCAATAGAGCCTTGGCGGAAAAGAAGCAAAATCCAGAACTGCACTATCTTAAAGGACAGATTTTGGTGAAGCAAAAGAAGAAAGCGGAGAGTGTTCCCTTCTTCAAGCGAGCCTTGGCAGAACCCAATAAGCTGCCTCCTTCGCTGAAAGGCCAGTTTTGTAATGACTTGAGACAGGTTGATGAAGGGGCTTGGAAAGAGTCGAAATGTGGCGGCTAGCGCTGGATTTAGGCTGGGATTTTGAAGGTTGAGTGGGACTTTACGGGCAAGTGGTAAGCTACAGGATGGATTGGCTGCGGCTAACTGTCTGCTGCTAGTTGTCTACTAAAGTCCCCATTCCGCGATTCCCATGCAAGTTACTTTTCGAGAATTTGATCCGTTTGACGTTTGGATTTGGGTCCAGTTTCCGATGGTGCCCTCTGAAATGGAGCGGCAATATATTGAAGAAGCGTTTAGTTCTTGGTTTTACCTTGGCAAACTAGGCGCTTTTAATGCTGAGAATTTACAAATTCAAGATGCGGGTCTAGAGATTGGTTATATGGAGTATGACGACGATCTCGCCGAAAATTCCATGATGGCGCTGATGCATAACATGAGTGAATTTGAATATGAGGGCGTCTGGGCGAGGTGTTGGTTTGATCTCGGGACCAGTGATGCATTGGCGCTGGATATCTTAGTCAATGCATTGAGACAACTCAGTCAGGACTTTACGGTGATCGAGCAATTGATTATTGGTGGTGAAAATGAGACTTGGCCGATTCCGGGCAGTGCGCGATCGGAGTCGTTTATTGATCCTAAAGATGAGTGGAATTAGGGAGATACCTCATGTCTAACACTACAGAAACCCAAACTCAGCAATATACAGGCGTATTTCCACCGCCTTACATTCGGACGATCGCGATCGCATTGATCCGTCGGGGTGATGAAATCCTACTCGCAGAAGGCTTTGACACCACAAAGCAAATCAATTTCTATCGTGCCTTGGGCGGTGGCGTGGAATTTGGCGAGACGAGTTGGGCGGGATTGGTTCGAGAGTTCCAAGAGGAGTTGAGTACGGAAATTATTAATCCCAAATATCTCGGCTGCTTGGAAAATCTCTTTGAGTGCTATGGCAATCCGGGTCATGAAGTGGTGTTCGTGTATGAATGCGAGTTTGCCGATCGGACGCTCTATGAGCCGAATGAGTTGACCTTCGTGGAAGGTGACAAGAAAAATCTGGCAAAATGGATCAAGATTGCAGATTTAAAGTCTGGTCTTTATCGACTGGTTCCAGAGCCGTTTGGAGTCTATTTATAAACCTATGAGCAGGAGAAGCAGATGCCTTATATTACTTCGATCGAGCGCATGGGTATCGCTGAAGGACTTCAACAAGGACTTCAACAAGAACAAGAACGGCAACGATCGCTCGTTTCTCGCCTTTTAACTCGCCGTGTTGGAGTCGTTCCGGACGCTTTAGTCGAGCAGGTTGAACAATTGACAATTCCACAGCTTGAAGCATTGACAGAAGCATTATTAGATTTTACGCAGCTAGATGATTTAGTACAGTGGCTGCAGATCGATTGGTAATGGTCTGATGCTTTAAATTTTTAATGAGTCATGGTTTTATGATTGGAAGTTTCTCTGCTGATTTGACACACCCGATCGTCTTTTTTGACGGGCAATGTGTGATGTGTAATGGCTTCCTGGATTGGATGATTGCGATCGATCGATCGGCCATTCTACGAGTGTCTCCCCTTCAGGGTGAAACCGCAAAACGGCTTTTGCCACCTTTGCCTGAAAAAACTGAAGACTGGTCTATTTACCTTTTAGATGAAACTGGGTTGTATTCTCAGTCGGAAGCTGTGGTTCAGATTTTGCGACGACTGGGTGGGGTTTGGGCTTTGTTGAGTGTGGGTGGTGTGATTCCTGTGGCATTGCGCGACGCGGTTTATCGAACTGTGGCTAGTAATCGCTACAACATTCTGGGAAAACGTGAAACCTGCCGTGTTCCGAGTGAAAAAGAACGATCGCGCTTTCTGCCGTGAGGATCTATGACTGCCGAGCAGCCGCGAAAATTTGGCTTGCTCTAGGGCTGCTAACGTATCGCCAATGCCACGGTTCAAAGTTAATTCCTTGCTTATTGTTGGCTGGAAAGGATTGCTCAAACCCATAGGTGGCCGCATTCGCCAAGAGCCACTGATAAGCGTTAGTGTCCTGAAAGGAAAGTTTTAAATCAGTATCTGATTGCGAATCCCCAATGTCGATCGCATACCCTGTATGGTGTTCGCTATGACCGGGAGGCGCACTGGCACGGGCCGCTTCGGTTTCACTGCCGCGACGGGCAATTTGTTTTCTAAAGAGTTCGCTTTGGTCGGCGATCGTACGAAACCCAGAAATGGGCATGAGGAAAATCCCTTGAGTCTTAGCAGCGGCAGCCATTTGTCGAAAGGCTTGATCGGCTTCACGGTCTAGCTGTTCCGATCGTTCGTACGTCCCCCGCACAAATCGCCCCGCATCCACTAACCGATCGGGTTCAGCTTCGGCGTAGGGGAAATGACCCAACTTGGTTTGGATAGAGGGTGTAGGAGTTGATTCGCGGGATGGGTTTGGGAGTTTGGCGGGGACGATCGGGAGCGGTTTTGCTGGAGGTGAGGGGGGCATTTTGTCAAAGGCCAGGGCGGTCGAAGCTGGGACGGGCTGAAGTGTGTTTTGGGGGGTGCTTTGGGAGGTGCCGAGAGAGGCTTGTTGAAAGGCAGGTTCGGGGGCTAAACCTGCGTTTTTGGATTGATGTCCACTGAGTCCCATGACGATCACGACGATCGCGCTACAGAGGGTAATGAAAATCACTCGAATGGTCTGACGACGAATCAGCGGGCGTTTAGTCTGGGGGGGCTTCATTGAACTCTAAAATTAGTGACTATTGATTAATTGATTAATTCTCATCAATTCGCAGCAACTGACCTGCAATCCATCCATCCGCACCCGATTCAGGGAAGTAAACCTTGTACCAGGTATAGCCACCAGAATCACTCCCCCGCTCTAAAATGCGGACCCGATCGCCGGGATAGGCAATGTGATTGGATTTGTAGTCGGTGCCGGGACCGGACCGAACATTTTTGCTGCCTGCTTGTCCAACGATCGCTGCATTGGTTTCATTCAGCATTTGTTTAGAGATGTCAGGTTTGGCTTCTTTTTTTGGCTTGCCTTCTTTTTCAGGTTTTGTCTCTTTTTCAGCCTTCTCTTCTTTTTCAGCTTTCTCCTCACGATCGGGTTTAGGTTCGGCAGCGGCTTGTTGAATAATCACGGTTGGAGGTGCTGCTTGGCTAGGCGCGTTTTGAGAAACGGCGGCGACAGGTGAAGCCGTGGGAGATGTCGTTGGTTTCGGTGATGCGGGTGCAGCATTGCTGGTATTGCTATCGACTTGGGCAATCTGTTGCGGACGAGTGATAAAGAGACCAATCAAAACAAAGATCCCCAGGACGCCCCCGGTAATCATCGCTTTGGCCCAGGTGCTCATGTCTTGTTTTTGGCTGTTCATAGGAGATTGGTTTGAATTAGATTGAGGGTGTGAAGTTTGAAAATGGTCCGATCGCATCGCATCGCCCGTGTCGTGGGCCGCAATGATCGTAGGTTGGTGCTCATTCGTCTCAATGGGCGGTTGAGTTGCCAGGGGACTTGAGGGCTGGATGGGGGCTGGGACAAATTGCATCGGGACGCCCATTTCGGGAATGGTGGGAGATTCCGATCGCAATAGTTCATCCCGCATTTGATAGGCCGTTTGGAAGCGATCGTGGCTGTTGGGGGCGATGGCCCGATCGATCAGGGTGGCGAGTCCTGCACTGACACTGGGTGCGTACGATCGCCATTGAATGGTTCCCGACATGGGTTCTGTGGGGAGTTGCTGGGGAAGCTTACCCGTCAATGCATAGATTGCCGTTAGCCCTAAACTATACAAATCACTGGAAAACACCGCTCGGCCTGCGGCCTGTTCACTCGGCATAAAGCCCGGTGTGCCAATCACAATGGATTGCGTACTGACGCCATTGGCATTGAGACGGGTACCCATGGTTTCGCGGACGGCTCCGAAGTCAATGAGGACGGGTTTGTGATCGCGTTGGCGCAGAATCACGTTTTCGGGTTTGATATCGCGGTGAATGATTTTGCGATCGTGAACCACAGACAGAACATTGAGCAATCCCCCGAGCCATTCTCGCACTGCGGCGTCACTCATGGGACCTTGCGTGTGAAGGCGTTCTGCAATGGTTTGGCCTTCGATGTATTCCTGAACGAGATAAAACTTGTTGTTCTCAGAAAAGTAGGCGTAGAGACTGGGAATCTGAGGTGTGAGATTGCCAAGTTCTTCCAGGATGACGGCTTCGCGTTCAAAGCGTTGCTGAACGATCGCATGAATTTCAGCGCTGCTTTCGACGGGCATGAGTTCCTTAAGGACACAGCGTCGCCCTGAGGGAAGTTGTGTATCTTCCACCAGAGAGGTCGTTCCAAATCCTCCTTGTCCTAAATCCCGGACGATCCGGTATCGATTACTAACCAACATCATTGTCCCCTATAGAACTTTGTATAAGCCGATCGGGCCTTGTGAGCGCCGATCGTCGTCTGAGTGATGACAACACCCGATCGGTCTTACTTTCCTGAAAGAACCCTGGAAAGACCTCAAATCTAGGATTGCCCGCCTTGCAGGGGAATCTAACACCTGAGTTCAGGGGACTTATGCTTATACTTACGAGAAAGAAAAGACCTATCCGTACAGATTTTGGGTTTGGGCGATCGAAAGATGTAGAGGCTCATCGAGATCAGCTATGGATGGGACGTATTGCTATAATTGCAATGAGATGCCATTACGCCTGTGATCGAGTAATTCCATGGTTCAGACTGTCGCTATTACCGAAGCCATTACCACCCTCGCCCAAGTTACCGAGAAATTAGGGCTGGAACGATCGGAAGATCCGCGCTTCTTTCCCGAATGGCAGGCTGCGCTCCCAAGCCTTGGGGCAGTTCAACAGGTTGAGCTTGAGCAATTACGACGGCGTTATTTGTATCATCGATCGGCGGGGCAATTGCTCGAAGAAACCGTCAAATTACTCATGGTAGGTCCATTATTGGCCGTAGCGGGGTTTTATGATCCACCCTTTCGTGTACGGGCTGAGGAATCGATTCAATTGACTTGCAGCGACGGGGCTGAAACTTTAAAGGGACGCATTGATGTGATTGTGGTGCGAGAGGATTTATGGGTGATTGTGGTTGAATCCAAGAGGACGATGCTTTCGGTGTGGTCGGCGTTGCCTCAGGCATTGGCTTATCTCATGGCAAATCCACTGTCCGATCAGCCAACTTATGGTCTGATTACCAATGGCGATGAAATGGTGTTTGCAAAGCTTTTACCCGCACCCGTGCCAACTTACAACCTTTCCAGAGTCTTTTCGCCCTATGTCGCTGCCAGTGAACTAGAGCAAGTGGTTGGCATCTTGCAACATTTGGCTCGATGAAGCAAAAAGACCTATCCATACAGATAGGTCTTTTTCAAGGATTTTTATTAAATTAATGATCTGCATCCTGTGTTATTTCAGTCCAATTCAATACAACTCTGAATTTAATTTATATAGCGTTAGATTTTGTACCCAAAGGCTTCTTTTTGCTTGGCGTGAATGCTTTGCATATGCTTTTTGACGGTATTGGGGGTGATGCGTAACTCGGTGGCAATTTCTTTGTAGGTGTAATTGGCTCGATGTAAGAGCCATGCTTCTTTCTCGCGGGGTGTGAGGCGATAGCGTTTTGCCTCTTCTACGGCCCAGCTTTTTAAAACCTCGTAGCGATCCTCTAGCATCAGTAATAAACAAGGGTCGGCGATCGTTTCGACTTGAAACCATCTGGCTCGAATATGGAGTGCCGTCGTTTCATCCGTGGAAATCTCCGATTCCATAAACCAGTGCTGCCGAGGAAACATTTGACGGCTGTGGATCAAATATTGACAAATATGCCAAATCTCTTGGGGGACTTGATTTTCCCGAGGTTTGACGGGGTTGAATTGCCGTAGGACTCGCCAAGCGGCATCATTGGCATAGACTAGCTCTCGCTGAATGGTCAAAATTAAGACCCCGTTCATCAGACTATCAATCAATCCATGGGGCAGCTTCAAGGTTTCTAGATTGATGTCGGTAGAATTCAAAGATGACAGTGAAGGAATGCCCGTTGAGGCTTGCGTAGCAATAACCATGGTTCATCTCCTGACGTATTGGGAACTCATTGCGATAGAGCATTAAATTCATTGTCGGCCAGGGTTGGCTTATCCCCCGCGTAATTCCAGAAAATTCTGATATTCTGCCTGCATGAGTTCTTCAAACGATCGATACCGATCGGCTCCCGGCAACCAATTCCCAAAAAACCAAGCTTCCCATTCTCCATTGGCCGTGGTGACTTGGGGGTTCAGTAAGTAGATGGATGAATCACCCTTTTGACTAATTTCTAGTGACGAATATAAATATTGCGATCGTAGGGTTCGGCAGTCCTGATCTGGGCCATAGATTTCGTAGTTCGGATCATGCTCTAGATCCCGATCGCCATAGCGCCGAATAAAATCTTCAATCCAATCACTATGACGAGTCGTAAACCATTCAATTTCTGCTGTAGACCAAAGGCGATCGATGAAGGGTGTGGTCTGTCTCCAGCCATTGCTGACTTTGAGAAAGGCTCGATAGGAGGGTGGGAAAATGGTATTGAGTCGGCTTTCGGCCTGGGCAATTTCGGCGTCGGTGGCACTAGGATAGCCTAACCAGCCGGAGTCTTGAATGTCATTGGGGAGACTGGTGGGGTCGTGGCTGGCCAGTGCTTCTTGGCTCCATCGACGCAGAAAAGGCTCCCAGTTAAAGGTTGTCATAGGTTAGAAGTGTAAAGAGCTGTTTGCTGATGAATATTGGGTGATTTGAATCAGGTAATTTGAATCAGGTGATTTGAATCAGTGGGATGTCGAAATAGCCCACCGATCGAATGCCCTGAAGCGTCACCCATATCTGAAGACGATAGATTCCAATGTCTAATTGAATGGGAGGCAGGTATGAGTTGTAGACAGTTTGGTCTGCGGCTAATGGTGATGAAAATGGGGTTTCAAAGGTGGTCGTCCATTGTGTGACCCGGTTTTGGGCGTGACATTGGATGTGGTAGGTGGCAGCGGCGATCGCTTCATGGCTACAGGGCGCTAACCCTAATTCAAATTGCACTTCAAGTGTCAAAGGCTGATGTTTCCAAAAGACGGGCAGTCTGGATTGTCCAGGGACGATCGACTGGGGATTTGAATCAGGTTGAAGAATTTGAATCTGGGTGATCTGAAGAGAGAGATCTGGAATGACGATCGCGATCGGGGCAATGGCGATCGTCATATTAGGCGTGATCTCTTCAAGAGTGGTTTCCTCAGGACTGATTTCACTCGTGAGTTCTAATAAATTCTGTCCTGAAGAATCCTGAATTTGTGGTTCAGGTGTAATGATATTTAGGTTTAATTCTGCTTGTTCCGCTTGGGCTTGGGCGATCCAGCTTTGAATTTCACGACGAGGAATGATGATGCCTTCATCTTGACTGACTTCAAATTCAATGGATTCCCAAGAGGCCGTTGCTAAATCATCGATCGTGACAATATTTAGCGTTTCTTGTAACCATTTTTGTCTAGCTGGACCAATGCCGCGAATAGTTCGTAGTGTCATTCCATCTTCTCCTGTGATGGTAAATCAAATTGGGGGAAAGAGTCTTCCCCCCAATCAATGATCGTTAGAACACTTGGAAGCGGAATTCACCAATGTAGCCATAGCCCAAGATGAGCTGACCACATTGATGGGTAACAGGTCCGATCGTGGCCACCCCTGCCACTTCATAGAACCCTGGCGTGAGTCCGGCCATGCGTGGCGTTCCAGGGAATTTCACGACATAGTCAAAGACGCCTGCCATGGTGGTGATGGTCGCTTCGAGATCGGTTTCGACGGCTCCTTTCCCGAACCCTTCAACGGCAAAGCCAATTTTGACACTGGTGCCTAAGCACATTAACAAGGTGGTCAATGCACTATGGTCAAAACTGACCTTAACACTCAAGACAAACCCCTCATCCATTCCAATGATGTAGGGAGAATTGCTGGGTGCGAGTGTTCCGAGATCGACGCCTTCAACCCGCAAGTCTGATAGTAGAAAACTAGCAGGACCGATGACGTTGAAGGATTTGGTTTCGCTGGATGTGGTGAGTGCGGCGGCTTGGGGACCGACGGTTGGAATGGCTGCAATGGTCATAGGAAATACCCTCGTGGTATAGAGATGGTGTGATGGTTCATCGATCGTTTTGCAAATGCAATCGGGTTGCTTTGCGAGGGATTGGTGAACTGATTGGATAATGGCATTTTCAATTTCTGTTGAAAATTACCCACGAGGGATACCTATTGCTCAACTAATAATATGAGCTGATAAATAAGTGCTGAAATAATAGAATTTAGGAGATATCCCTACGATTTCAATGAAATTTGAATGTTGTATTTTAGAGGGATTTAAAAATAGTTTGAAAACAAAAATCGATCGCTGGAGATTGGGCATTATTCTCTTATGATTTACTACCCTAAATGGGTACTGCGATCGATCAAAATAATCGGCAATTTGGCAAATTTGTAAAATTTGGTTTGGGCTTGTTGATTAGAGAGTTTAGTGATGAATCTATGACTTTTGAGTTTTGAGGTGTTGTTTAGCTTTTTGCCAGAGGGCTTCTAATTCAATGAGACTGTATTGTTCTAAATCCCGATCGGCGAACTGTTCCATGAGTTGCAGTCTTTGAATGAATCGATCGTTGGTGCCCTGAAGTCCGGCGACGGGGTCAAGTCCTTGCCATCGTGCAATTTGAATTAAACTGAAAATCAAATCCCCGAGTTCACCTTCTTGATTTTCTTTGCTTTCCTGGGCGATCGCAGTTTGTAATTCGCCGAGTTCTTCGTGAAATTTATCCCATACGCCTTCCATGGATTCCCATTCAAATCCGACAGCGGCGGCTCTTTTGGAGATTTTCATGGCGGCGGTTAAGGGTGGGAGCGATCGGGCGTATTTTTTCAGTTTGGTACTGAGAACAGCTTCTTGGGGATTTTCTAAGGCTTTGATGGCTTCCCAGTTTGCATTGATTTCTTCTGTGGTGTTGGCTTCTACATCCCCGAAGACATGGGGATGGCGACGAATCAGTTTTTCGGTGATGTTTTGCGTCACTTGGGCGAGGTCGAAGTGGCCGTTGTCTTTGGCGACTTGGGCTTGCAGCACGACTTGTAAGAGTAAATCCCCGAGTTCATCGGCGATCGCGGTTTGGTCTTGCGATCGAATGGCATCGACGGTTTCGTAGGCTTCTTCGAGGATGTAGGGGGTGAGGGAGTTTTGGGTTTGTTTGAGATCCCAGGGACAGCCGCCGTCGGGGTTTCGCAATTGGGCGACGACTTCGATGAGGCGGGTGAGGGAAGTAAGGATTTCGTCGTGGGTTGCCATGGGACTTGGGAAGGGTGAAGGGTGAATTTAGATCCTGGCGAACCGCCCCCCGGCCCCCAATTCTGGGGGAGTAAGAGGATTTAATTTTCCGGTTCCCCCAGAATTGGGGGTTAGGGGGCTTAGCGGCGTTTGCGTTGCGATCGTTTCCAGGCGCTGCCTATGGTATCACTGATGCTGTGACTCATGGCTCCGGTTTCGAGTCCAAAGAGGGCGGCGAGCCAGATTTGCCAATGGGTTTGAAACCCTTGGACGATCGGGGTCAGGATGCTGGTGGTGAGGGGGACAGCGGCGCGATCCCAGGTGGTGACACCTTGATAATGGAGGGCAATTGACCAACCCAAAACGCAGAAGAACGTTGCGGTGAGTCCCAGGAGAGTGACGTAGAGAATTCGTCCGATCGTGCCGAGAATAAAGCCGTGGGAGAAGACCGATCGGTGGCGGAGCATTTTTCGATAGGGGAGCCAGAGCCAGCGCAACGGTCCCCAGCGTTTGTATTGGTGGGAGTAGATGTCGAGATCGGGTCCGAACATCAGTCCGGCGAAGAGATAGGATCCGGCGGTGACGATGGCGATCGTGGGGCTTTCACTGTAAAACCAGGTGCCTCCGGTGACGATCGGGAGACCCCATAGAGTGATGCTGTCGTGGGTCCGTCCAGAAGGCATGAAGGAGATCAAATGAATTACTTTCAGCTTTTATCTTAACCAATAATCGATCGTCTGCTATACTGTTTTCCAGTTAGTTTTGTGACTAATTCCGGACGGTTAACTCAGTTGGTAGAGTGTCTGCTTTACACGCAGAAGGTCGCGGGTTCGAGTCCCTCACCGTCCATTGTTTTAAGGGTTTTAGCGATCGGGATGTTAGAAAAGTAGTTAAAAAGTGGTGAACAATTTAAAATTCTAGTCCAGATTTAGCCCATTTTGAATGACTCCGGTGGCGTAGATTTCTACGATATATTTTTAGTAAATTAATTATCTGCGTGTAAAGCAGACACTCTACCAACTGAGTTAATCGCCCATCTCAAGTAGACGGGATGAAGCAGATTGTCCTAGAACGCTTGTATTATAAGGCTTTTCTGGAGTTAGTTGAAGGTTCCTTCATATTCAGCCTCCCAATCAATCAAGAATTTCTCAGTATCTAACGACTCCTAAGACCTTATCTAAAGATCCTACAGTGACACCTTCTAGCGTGTCTTCTATCGCACCTTCACCGATCGCCACTTCTTCTGTAACTCCTAAAAAGCCTGTTAAATCGGATGCTGACGAAGATGCACCTGAATATAAAACTGATGTACCCAAATCTGTAGATTCTAAGGCTATTGATCCTGAAAAGTGGACCAGTCAAGATCCAAATGCTGTAGTTACTGAGGAAACAATTGTAACCTCGATGGATGGAGAGACGACCTATTCAACCCTGCGTCAATGGCAAAAAGTCAAAGTAGTAAGTAAAGTTGATTCAGGTAAAGTAGCGATCGAGATTGACTATGCATTGTTTAAAACGAGAGGCTACATTTCAGTATTCAATATCAGAGCAATCAATTAAAAACTCTAGAACTCTTGTACCATAAGGCTTATACCTTCTAGAGCCTTATAGATGCCTTAGAGAGTGATTCTATGTTAGGTACAAAGACACCTGAAACAGATTTAAGAGCCTTTAACGGGCATCCTCAGAGGGCTAAAATAGGGTCGAGCGACGGATAATCTAGAATCTGGCAATTAGGAATAAAAATACCCGGCCTTTAACTAAAATCCGGGTAAATATAGGTTCTGTCAATACAATTGTACTAGTCAGCTATTTTTAAGAGATTGGAAGTATAAATCTGACAATTCCTGATCGGTCTTCCCTTCGTATTTTCCATCCGACTCGAACGGATTTTTCAGAAGGTAATCGTCATGCCAGGTTTTTAGCTCTTCGTCAGAGAATGTTGAAAAGTCGATCGCAGGCTTCAATCTTTTTTGCTTCCGGTGTTCATTAACAGAGGTTTCAAGTTTCTTCAGTCTGGACGTACTAATCTTCATTATCCACACCTGCTACCTGTTCAAGTAGTCGGATCCGATGTTGCAAGTCCATATTTTCAGAGAGCCTTAGCGCATAATTGAGGATTGTCTCAGCAGCTTTGATTTTAATTTCTGGCTTGCTATCAGGATCCATCATGATGTTCTCTAATGTGGATGCGGCGGAATAAGCCGCACCAGCTAACCTGGTACCAGCTTCAGAAAATCCTAAATTAGTTGCGTCTTGAATGGCTTCTCTAAACTGGGGAAGTTTCATCCAGCGGGTAATAGAAGACACATGACAACCCGCAATAATAGCCGTCTGTCTCCAGTCGTTACCTTCTAGGAAGGCTTTAAGAGCCAAGCCCTGAGTACGTGTTAGCGTACTGTCTCTATTAGCTTTATCCATGTTCATGTTCATCTCACCAAGATTTTAGAGTTTTTAATATCATCCAGGGAATAACCAAGGTCTCTCAGTCCAAAGCGGGTCTCTAATGTCGATTTAGGAATGACGGGCTTACCTAGACGCTCTGAAAGACTCGCCTGAATAGCCTCTCTTGCAAGGTCTTCTAGCTCTTCATCATCGAACAGCCTCTGGAAAGCCCCATGCGGAATTTCGTCATATGAAGCGGCGTTAAAATCTTTCGGTAGAGTTTTCATATTAGTTATCCTCTGATTCAAATAAATTTAAGTTAAAAGCGATTTTTACCCGTGCCACTCTTTCAGCCATGACATGCTGATTCTTGGAACTGAGCATCATTGGATGGAAGAGACGATCGCCTTCATTCGGGTAAGTCGTGAAGCTGTCCACATTGAAGTGAGGTAATGGACAGGTCTCAATATCGCTCTGAGTGAGGATAGGATAAGCGACATACTCAAATAGTCTGTATCCTCCATCCACAGGTCTCTCTGGTGTGGTGTAGTGAATCTCGCCTGTAGACTCAGTGATTTTAAATCTTCCGTCTTGTAAATCTTCAACAGTTCGTTTCATATCTTGTAGTATATGTAGTGTTTTGTACTACATAATTATAGCTTTTTGTATTTTTTGCGTATCTGGATGAGAAGCTGTAATTAGTAGTGAGTATTTATACTTAGTGATTCTGAAAATATGCCGGGTTATGCTGGGTTCATGCTGGGTTGGATCTCAACCCGGCAGACCTCAAAGCCTTGCTGTATATAGGTTCATGCTGGGTATGCCGGGTATGCTGGGTTTTTGAACTCCTTATAAATATAAAAAATAATTTCTACTCTCTTATCTCATGTCAATAATCCACATCTTTTTTCAATAAGGAATTCTCTCAGATATTTTTTTTTCGATCTTAGACTTAGAAAACCCAGCATACCCAGCATACCCGGCACGACCCCTTATGTGGTAAGGCTTTGAGGTCTGCCGGGTTGGATCTCAACCCGGCATAACCCGGCATAAACCCAGCATAACCCGGCATGATTTAGCCTCAACTCAGACTGATTCTATGATTTTAGTGAAAACGTACAAAAAAAATGACCTCTATTAATAGAAGGGTTGGATCTCAACCCGGCATAACCCGGCATAAACCCAGCATAACCCGGCATGATTTAGCCTCAACTCAGACTGATTCTATGATTTTAGTGAAAACGTACAAAAAAAATGACCTCTATTAATAGAAGTCATTCTCAATAAGGCTTATTTTATCTGTGATTTTTAGAATTCCTCGTCTAAATCCTCTGTAGATTTTAGGTTTGGCTCTCTTGTTACAGGGTCAAAACCTACCCCGATGTGGACATCCTTAAGACCTAATCCGAAACCAGTCATGCAGTTATTAACTCGTTTAAAGTTGACATCGTTTTTTGACCAATTCAGAACCGTTTCCAGTTGCCGTTCTAAGTCACCTCTGAACTTAACCGTAGATAACGCAAACAATCCATGTAAGCCACAATATTGACTATAAGAGCCATATAGACTGCCATGCTTGTCTCTGTCTCCGATCGATGTCTTAGCGCCTTTAGAAACCACTACACAGTCAGATAGCCATTGAGCCATAGGATTGGCTTCTAACATCTGCTCTAGTCTGGCATCATGCGTTAGTTCTTTCCGATTCGAGATAGTCCGATATACCCAAGACCGATCTAAACTCAAGATGTGGTCAATCCACTGAGGTAGGGTTTCACTGAGATACCCAGCAAAATCAACATGATTTAACTTCTCCTCCTCAGTAGCTTTTACATCAAATTTAATAGGTATACGTCGTCTGTCGAGCGCGTCAGCTTCATCTGAAAATCTTAGAAAATCGTTGGCAGTTACAACTAGGACACCCGAAGCTTTAAAATTTCCGATGTTTGGATCACCTTTGAACTCTAAGGGTAGGTCGTCACCGCCTGAAATACGTTTCAGATCGTCACAGCTACCTGAGTAAGACTTTTGGTCTGGTAGAACGATTAAGCGCTTTCTATGAAGGCTAGCTAGTTCAAACCTAGAACCAGCAAGCCTAGAGAGAGATGTGGATACTTGATTTTGATGTCCTACCATTTTAGAAAGGATTTCACACAAGACACCTTTACCAGTGCCAGCCTTACCCACAATCTCAAAATAAACTTGACGGCTAACATCTCCGGTCAGCACTAGCCAGAACAGACAACGAAGTAGGTCATAATTACCTTGATCGCCTTTCACAGCCTTCATTAGCCAATCTGAGATAAAGCTGAAATCTCCTTTAATTGGGGCGATCGGTAGAGGTGTGGTGATAAAAACATCTTTGTTAGGTTGAATCCAGTCCTTAGTCTCAATATCAAACCAGGTTCCAACGAAAGGAACCATATCTTTATTTGTAAGAGTAGGAATATTTTCTGATGAAATATTGAGGCTTTTAACAACCTGTGGAATATAGCTAAAATTCAAAATATTGGTAGCATCACCTTCGTCTGTATTTTCAATAACCTTGCTAGTCAATCGTTTCAACTCGACTTCATCGGTATAGTCCCAATATCCGCCTATTGTGTTGTACCGATAAAATCGCTTCTCTGTAGGATGCCAAGCTAGGCAACCTTTACTAGAAACGTTGATATATCTTGCTGTGTCTACTTCACCTGGTAAAGACATTTTGACCTTACCTTTTTTAAAAGTGACTGTAATCGGTAGAGGTAGACCTTGTTTTGCGGAATCCAAAGCCGATAATTTCGTGAATTCTTGAATGTTGTTTTTAGCCTTCCATTCAGCATCTAGAGACTCAATCATCTCCTTAAAATTATCAGGACATCTAGCCTCAAACGTTTCCAGGTCCACACGTTTTATCTGTTGCCATGGTCCTAGGTCAGATCTGCTATCTCCATAACATGCAGGAACTACAGTCTCTAGATTAATGCCATCGATAACCCGATCGCCTTTATATCCTGTCTGGGTAGCCTGTACTAGAGCTTCAAACACCTCCTCAGTGCTAGGACTAAAACTAATACCCTTCTGAGTTAGCCAGTTCCCCCAGCCGTAAATTTCCTTAATAGCGGTCGTCTGTGACAAGCTCCGATCTGGACTTCCATCCTCATTAAGCGCAATCTCACCGTCCATAATTGCTTTAGTCGATTTAGCCAGTAGGTCTAGAAGGCTTATGGGCGTAAGACTTGGATCGATAGCAGGTACTTCAGAAACAACCTTAACAACACTTGTGGCTAGAGTCTTAGGCTTGGCTTTGGTTCGAGTACTTACCGATTTTTTAGCAGAATATTCATAGATACCGATCGCCTCTAGACTGCCTACCTTGACCACAGAGCCAAGGTTTTCTATCAGGCTGTAATCCTGAATAGCCGTATCTGAAGTACCTCTAGTAGGGCTTAGGACTGCAAAGCGTCCTAGACCTAGACATTCTCCGTGATGTTTTTGACCTTCACCTAAAAAGCTGAAATTAGTGAAGCCAGGACTAGAATCCACTTCTACTAGAATTCGATATCCTCCCGATTGAGATTGTTCTTTCCAGGCTCCATTCAAAACAGGATATTTTTCAAGCCATTCCAGATATGCCCGATCGCATGATTCCTTGCTGTCGAAGTCCTTACGGTCCACATCAACCCAGATAAGAGTCTCAGAGCCTAGTGAACCTACACCATTATCAGGATTAGACCACCATAGATCAATGTCTACCTGAGTCGGTTGTTTAGTCTGGTATTGACGGTGGTTAAGTATTTGATGCCTACCAGTGCGATCCAAGTAGGACGGATTCTTACCTGTGAAAAGTAACGTACCGTCTTTCTTTTTAATTGTCTTATGACAAGGTGCGACGGGTAGAGGGCTTAAACCAAGGCTTAAGAGTACATCGACAATCTTTCTAATAGAACATACCCGATCAATACTCCCATCTGTCACAGCGGCTTCTAGAGGTGTTTCAATAATACGTTCCATTAGATCACCTCTCCTAAGCCGCGAAACATGCTGATCCGATCGATCGCTTCTAGAGTTGCTTGAGTCAGGTCAATGTGAATTAGCAGCACATCCAAGAAGCTTCTGTAACCTTCGTCATCACTTAGGTCGATGCCAAAAGGACGAAAACTTGGATCCTGAGATTGAACATATTGATACTGGTCAATGTCAGTAAAAATTAAACTTGGATCGGCGTTGTAGTATCTAGAACAGGCTTCATAGTCAAAGAAACCACCGTATCTAGGATCTAAATCCGATTTAACCACTAGATGTAGTTGTCTTGTAGTACGTGTGTTACAATTATTAGAGGTGGATCCAAAGCCTTTGTTAGATTTAGGATTGCCTTTTTTAGATGAGCGTGTCATTATATAGGTCCTGAGGAATGCCCTCGGGTAAAGTTAATTTAATCAACTGACTTTGTTCTAAGTAGATTTCTCGCCGTGCAAAAGTAGAGAAATCAAAACAAAATATTTTCGATAGCCCTATAGTTAATTTACTAAGGGCTTTTTGCTGTCTAGATTTTTGTGAGTTCATTTAACCTCATCCTTGCAGCCTGTCTAATAAATCCACTGAGTGATAGCCCGGTAGATTCTGCGATCTTCTCAAGGTCACTTCTTTCAGTTAATGTGAATAAAACTGAAACGGGACGATCGCGGTAGAGCCTTTCTTTAACTGCCATATTAACCTCGTTGTTAGGTACTAATTAATCATATCAAACTCGATATTCATACATTAATCGATCGAAAACAGCCTGTAAAGACGGCTTACCGATCCATTTTCAAGCGTCAAAACGAGTATTTTTAGCCAGATTGCGGATTAAAAGTGATAGCTAGAATCTAGCTATATGAGCGTAGAAGCTTATACAGCCTAGGTTTCAGCCTCTCAATTTATTAGTAAAAAAGCCTTTATTCCGTAGTCTAAATCTAGCTATCTAGCTATTTTGGACCGTACAAGTGAAAAACATTTTCACGAGTGACGAAGAGATTGATCGATATTTTTAGTTAGATTCAGTATCGTTGCCACTTAAATCAGGATCAGAACTTGTGGATGTATCGCTAACTTCGATAGATTTTTTAGTACCTTTTCTAGGTCTACCTTGTAAAGCCAGTTTTACAGGTGAGGTAAGATCGCCTGTTTTTAATAGGAATTCTTCTAGAGCCAACGTAGCTTGATTGGCAAGAGTTCGATTAGACCTAGACGCGCAAGCCTCTAACGCCTCAAATAACTCAGGCGGAATGTTCAGTGTAATGCGTTGCTTATTAGTAGGCATCTTGAGAGCGATCGTAGACATGTGGGTAGACCTCATTAAACATTGATAGGACAAGGTTAGCACAGTATTTTGATTAAGTGCAGCACTTATATACAGTCTAACTTATCGAATAATCACACTCTCATAGGATATCAGTATCATTAAAGTGCTGCACTAATTGATAAAGTGCATTTCTTATGTGTTATAGTGTTTACATGAGAGGAAAAGACGAGATGAACGATTACTAATTCACGACCGCTCTAAGGATGTCTGAATAAATCGAAAACCTCAGAACCTTTTCCACTCATGGATACAGCCATCTCGAATAGGAAACAACCGACAAAATTTGTGACTCTTCGGAAGAGCGGAAGGTTAAACAACCCTGAGAAAACATTAATGCAGCCTAGAGCCGTCGTGCCTAGCCAGTCACAAGCCTGGATTTAATGCAGAGTGATGAAAAACTTCTCTATCTATAAGGTCAAGAATCATGCAATCGACAGTTTCAAGCCAATGGCTATCAATCGTAAATCAGCCAACGAACTACATGACTGATGCCGAATTTGAAGACAATTTTCCATTAGAAAAGATCGAAGCTGCTTTCCTAGCGCAGTTTGGAGAGGTTGAACTAGGAATCGGAGCAGACGTGCTTATGCAATGTAAGGACGGTCTCATCTGGGTAATTGAAGTTTGTAGATTTTGCACAGAAGCTTACGCAGTTAACCGAGAGTTTCTAAAACCTTTCAGTCTCTAGACAATTGGCAAGAAGTGCCAAACTCTGCCACTTCTTGCCAAACTCTGCCAGTTATTACCATTCCATTAAATTTCTCTAAAAACTATTCAATTCCTTACACAGTAAGGCTTCAACTCATGTCTAACGCTATTTTGACCGAAAACGTCTCTGCCACGAATTGCCAAACTCTGCCAAACTCTGCCACTTCTAACCAATTCTTGCCAGTCGGTCTAGATGTCGGTAACGGAGCCGTTAAAATGTACTCAGCCCTAGGCGAGGACATCATGGAAAGCTACGTTCTGTACCTATCAGAGCGGGCTACTCACGCTAATAAAGGTTATGTCGAATACCTCGAAGGAAGCCGATCGGACTTATCCGGGAAGCAGTGGATTAGTGGAACGAATGCCTATTATCAATCTCAGACTGGAATCACCAGAGTGACGGATGACCCTAACGGAAAAGCTCAACTCTGCTTACAACTGCTGTTATCCACTCTCACAAACCAATCACATCGCCCTGAATGGTTCCTTTCGATCGCCGCTAGTGTTCACGATGGCAAGGTCTTTGGTAAAGCTATCAGGTCCGCTCTAGAAGGGACTCACAAAGTCCGATTGAATGGTAAGGAAACGAGCGTCACTATTAGAGTCGATAAGGTCTTAGAGGAAGGTTCAGGCGTTGCTGTAGCTCTAAAATCTGGCTATGACTTCACTAATGCTCTTTTGTTTGATTTAGGCAACGGAACCGCGATCGTTTCGGTATTCAACGGCTTACAACTAGCTCATAGAGACGTAGATCAGAACGCAGGTGTTGAGAAGTTGATTGACGCTATCGCCACTAATGAGATCGTCCGTCGCCACCTGCTTAAGCCAGCCGATCGTCATCTTATCCGTCAAGGCATTGAGAAAGGTGATTTCAGTTACGGCACTCGTAACGATGGATGGACCTTCAAAGATGCCTACATTGCAGAATTGCCTAAATGGTTTGAAGCTGGGTTAAAGCCTTTCGTTAAAACATCTGAAACCCGTATCCAGTCAGCTACAGAGGTAATCGCAGTCGGTGGAGGTTCACAGCTTCCCGGTGTAAAAACGCTTCTGGGTAAGAAAGGAATCAAGGTTCCTGATAATGCCCGTTGGCTGAATGCAAAAGGCTTATATATGGTTGCTCTACGTGGTCAAAACTAAATGCGACTAAGTATATCTAAAACTCAACATACAGCGCTTCTAGAGGCTGTATGTAAGCAGCTAGGAAGTGATAGACCGATCGATGCACTAGAACACATCCTGAACTGCTGGTTAGTCGGTAATATTCCTGCTTCCACAGTGATGCCTGTTGTAGCGATCGAATCTGCCATCCCGATCGAACCTGAAGACGAATACTCAGAATTAATGGAGTTCTAGCCGTGGTTAATCGATCGGTACCAGGTCAGCTTGATCTATTCCAGATTGACGACTTTAAAAACACCGTGGCATCTAATTTTAGCTCTGGTTTGAGTTCAGTCTCTACCAGAACTAAAGTTCTTATAAGTCCACAAATAACGAGAGAGGTTCAAGATCTGAAAGGTACGGCTTATGAGGACACTCTTGATTTAGTTCAAGATGCGGACATTGCCTTGACCTTCGAGGTAAACGGAGATGTTAAGCAGTGCTTAATCCTGCTTCAGAATGAATCGCCTGAAACTTTATCGGCTCTACTGCCCGCTATTGCTGAATACGCAAGAGATGACGATCGCTAATGATTCCACCAAAATACAGACCATGGATAGGATTTGGTGTTGTGTTGGTTGCGTTGGTACCTACTATTACTTTAGGTACCTACAAAGGGCAATCACAGGGCATTAAGAACGAAGCCGAAACGAATAGACAAGCTAGATTAGAAGCCGTTTCTAAATCTAGTTTGTCAGACAACTGCTACATCTTGAATGAAATTGTTGTAGGACAAGAGATCGAAGTTAAAGGGAAGTCTCAAAGTGTTTGTATAGCCTTATCTGACGGTTCTAGATTTGGCTATATTGAATATCAAAAAGGAGCCTTAACAGTAACAGATTCATTCTCAGCTAAAGAAATTAAGTCTAAAATATCCACATTGGGAGTTAAGTAAAAATCATGGCATGGAAAAAGTCTAATAAGTCTTCTGACAATAAAGTAAATACAGGCAATACTGATTTTGACAACGGTAGACTCGATTCTAAAGGGCTAGACGATAAGCCTGAAAAGCCTATTACTGCTGAGTTTTGGGCTAGTGTAGGAGATGTGGTAGATAACATTGGATCGGTCTTGCTATCGCCTAACTTTGGAATGATTCTAGGCTATCTAGGTGCTGGTTACTGTCTAACTGTTAGTGCTGTTGGCTATGGTTCACTATTAGGAATCTGGACGATCGCCGCTTTACCATTAGCACTAGGAAGCCAATTCTTACAATTACTTCCTAGACTGCCTAAATATTTTCCTGAACAAGCGGATAAGTTAACCCTTAAGCTTGGATTAACTCGATATCTCGATCCTAAGGAGCATAAGGATTCACCCACACTATTAACTGAGACTAAGGAATGGGCTAGAAAGGCTCATAAGACTAGACAGAGAGCTATGGAGACAGTTAGCGCTATTCTCTATCTAATGGAGTTTATTGGTGGTTCTATCGCTTTTAAAGTGGTCAATCCTGTAACGTTAACTCTAATTCCTTCCGGTATTTTCTCACTATTAATGGGCGTTATCGGTTTTGAAGCTTGTCTAGTTTTTGTTGAGTGGATGAAAGGATTGCGTTTAACTAGCCGTGAGTCTCGTAAATATCGTGAACTGAAGCGTAAACAACAGATTGAAGCTGAGAAAAGTTTTAATCAAGCCTAGTAGCAACTAGAAAACAGAAAGTAGTCAGGGCTTAGGTCTTGGCTACTTTTTTAGTTTTAAATTAATTTATGGAGTCGATGAAATGGACAATTTAGCTTCTAATAGCCAATCTAGCCAGGGCGATACTGGTACTCTATCAAACTACTCTCGATCGCAATTTGATAAAGCCTATGCCGATCAATACGAATCAATCCTAGGTCATCTTGTGTTTGAGCGTGGCTATTCTATTAAGAGAGCCTTAGAATCCTACGCACCGATCGTTAAGGCTACCCACAGAGAGACCCTATGCGCTCGTGATTGGTGTCAGAAATTAGGATTCGGTTCTCTAGGAATCGGTGTTTTAGTCGGTGCTGGTATGGGCATAGGTTTCGCTGTTCTACCAGTATTAGCCAGTGCAGTTTCTCTTAAATTATGGTCTGATAGCCGGGAAGAATTACCCCGTAGAGAGGCGGAATATCATCTACTTAAGACAGTGCCAGATCTTCCACAACTCTTATACAGCCTATCTTTACGTGGTTGTGACTTGGTTAAATTGATTGGTGCTTATGATGCGCTAATTACAGCCATTGAGCCTAGGATTGAAAGCGGATCTGATTTTAGTGAAGGTGAAGTCGGTGAATTTTTACAAAACAAGATTTCTAGTTCTACTGGATTAGAGGCTGATTCTGCCAGTCAGTCTAAGACAGAAGCGATCGGTCAGGCTTCGAGTGCTGTTACTACGCTAGAAGGTACGATCGCAGCTTCTCCGACATATGGAGTCTCTAAAGTGCTGTCTCCATTAGAGAGGCTCTTAGCTTCTCCATTCCAGTCTAGAGCTTGGTTTGGGGCACAGAGAACGGGTAAGTCTTACCTAGCCGCTGTAACTTCCCAACAAATGCACCTCAATGGAACAAAGGTCTTTCACATCAATTTGCATAGCTTCGGTATTGAAGACTTGTCTTACTGGACTCATGCCAAATCTGTCACAGGTGATATGGGACATCTAGAAACTCATGAAGTCTTGAATCTGATTACCAGGGCGATCGGAGTAGTCAAGGAATTCACTAGGACTCAAAATGCTCTACTAATTTTTGACGAAATCACCCTGACCGGATCCAAGAATAATCCCTACCTAGACGATTTACAGCCATTGTTGCAAATGGTTGCTAGCTCATGTTCTGAACTGGCTTCGACTGGCAAGAAAAGGAAACAAGCAATCTGGACTATCTCGCCTGATTTTGTCGCAGGTGAATTAGTGCAAGAGGTCAAGGCTATTAAATCTCTGACTGTGACCTTCGTAGCTATTCCACCTGGTAAGACTCTTGACTGGGAAGGTCAAGCGATCGGGTTCCATGCTGAATCGTTCGGTAATATTCAACGGAACTTCCCAGCTCTTAGTGATGCTCCTAGGATGGATTGCGATCGGATGGTCTTTGTAGATGCACTGTGGTTAGACATGGGTGCATTGCCCAAACTACAGACCATTGAACCTGTCAAAGTCAATACAACTCTAGCTGACCTATTAGCGATGGATGAGCTTAAAGTTAATTTAGTAGATGATGCGATCGAAGTTCCTGTTGAAACTTTAGCAGTAGTAGAGAAGCCAGACGGTCTAGATGACTTTCCGTTAGTGTTAACGATCTGGGAATATCTGGACGGAAAGGATGCACGATCGATGAAGCAGATTAGCGGTGCTATGAAGACAGGCGGTAAGATTTCAGATGATATCCTAACTGAAAAGTTAGGACAATTTGAGACATACAAAGATGCTATTAAAACAGTGGTGTCTTTTGGAGTCTCTAAGGGCTACCTAAGACAAGTTTCTGAAGATGCTTATGTAGCAATTAAGAAACATTAACTGCCCTCTAAAGACCGGACAGCCAACGGACAGCCAAGAGCCAAGACCTAGCCAAAAAGCTAGCCAAACAACCAGCCAATAAGGGTTGTCCGTCTTGGCTGACTATTGGCTGACTTTTTGGCTGACTCTTGGCTGAAAAGTTGGCTGACTTATTGGCTGGATTAGGACACGCACTAAATTAACTATCAAACTATTAGGAGAATCATGAATAATCTACGTGAAGTGTCATCAGATAATCAGTGGGAGATTGTAAAAATCAAAGCGGTATTAACGCCCTTTCCAGTACGCTTTGAGTTTCCAGATGAGACAAGAGAGACGATACCTAAGAGCATCATCAAGTCGATCGAAGGTGTCAGAGTACTAAGGTTTTATTGCTGTCCTGTATCAGGCGATTTGGTTCAATTTAGAGGCCATCTATTCATAGTTCAAGCTCTACATCATGAGGTACAAGTCAGAGGCTCTAATAAAGCTGATAAACTTCCTACAGTCATAACCAGATATCTCGGAGCCGTATGAAATATCATCAGATGCGATCGTTACTGATAGAGCGTGGTTATGAATTTCTCAGACAAGCCAGAGGTACACACGAGCTATGGAGACACGGCTTACGCGGATCCACAATATTAGTCACGCGATCGGGTCTAGTTGATAAGCGATCTAAACAGAACTGGATCCAAAAAATCAAATAATTAGAGAAGCCCTGTTAGATATCCATCAAAGATATCTAACAGGGCTTTTCGTTGGAACTAGACATAGAGTAAAGTCTATATAAATAATAGAGTTAGTTCACTATAAGCAATAAACTGTATAGACTGAAAGTAAATAAGTTTGACTTATTAGTTATTAGGGCGGGGTCGCTTGATGATGACTCGAATAATAAAAATCTGCCTCTAACTGGCACATCCTTGATATGACTGGGTTTCAGCCATTTACCTAAAATCCTATTCTATATAGTCTCAGTTATATAGAATAGGATTTGTGACTGTGTAAGGGTTTCAGCCGTTGTCAAATAAATCAGGAGTTATCAGCCATGTTTTTGACAACTGTGGTTTGCATTTGCAAAATTGCGTTTTCAACTGGCACAAACTATCATTCTCAATAATACTTCACTATTGAGAATAGTGATTTTGGCGGGGAATTGATTAAGTAGATTTCTTCTTCAGTATTTCGAGTACCCAGTTTTGAGCGGACATCTGGACCCATTGTTGACGTTGCATATCTACAGGCATCCAGGGCAGATTATCAGGGTCATGCTTCACTGTGCATTTTTCGATCGTCCTAGCCTTTATCAGATCGCCCTCGAAAACTTTACCGTCACTGCCACCCACAATGTAGAGCGTAGGTCTTACGGCTGGTTTAGCTTTGAACCTCTCAAGCAAATCATTTATACTCATGGTTTCATTCGTATCTATTAGAGGCGTAGACGAATGAGTAAGCATCGTTGGATGTACGGGACGTTTTCTCTGTGGTGACGATTCTAAAGTCATCTGCGGACGGCTAGACAACTCATCTAATTTTGACAGAATGTCCGTTAGCTTTTTATCGATCGAATTCAACCTGTGGATCTGCCCTTTGGCTCCTAGAAGATTTTCTACCACAGAGTCTCTAATCAGACTCGCCAATGAGACACCCGACCGATCGGATATTTGATACAATAGCGCAACCATATCCACATCTAAGTACACTTGTACTTTTTCGGTCTTGTTTTTTCGCATTACGGGATGAGTTTCTAATAGTCACTTTTACTATCAACTAACATCAACCCTAGTCCAAATGTAGTCCATTAATTTTGACTACAAGCTCTAAAACCCTTATGAATCAGCAAATTCAGACCTTCAAAAGGTTAGCAAAAAACTGCTTTACACGCAGAAGGTCGCGGGTTCGAGTCCCTCACCGTCCATTTTTGGGTATTGGATTCCTTAACTAAGTTAAGTCAGACTGTAGAACCTGTAATGTTTCAGAAGAGATTCCAGTTGTTTTTAAAATGAGTTCAACGTCAACGCCTTCCTTTAGCAGTGCGATCGCAATTGCTTGCAGTGCTTCCTGGCGGCCTTCCTGGCGACCTTCCTGGCGACCTTCCTGCTGCCCAAGTTGAATCCCGAGTTGCCGACCTTCTTCGAGACCTTCTTGTTTCCAAGTTTCTCGTTGCTTTAGATATATGGTGGATAGATTCATGATGAGTTCCTCGTCTTCAGGAGTGATTGCGCCTCTTGCTTCTAGAATAGCGCGATAATCTGTCATTAGGTCTTCGATCGTGGCCGTCATAGGGGCTGCTTTGGGTCGTTGGCTCAGTTCTTCGATCGCTTTTTTCTGTTTGCCTGCGCGACGTTAGGGTCGAGTGACAAGTCACCTTGTCACCCTCCCATTCAAAACCGTGCTTGCTAGTTTCCCGGCACACGGCTCCTCAACAATCCGGCTGTTGACATCAGAACCATTCACCTATTGTTTGG
>JAAFJU010000145.1 GCA_013298165.1 Synechococcales cyanobacterium bin31.maxbin.ball.101
CTGTTGCGAGAGATCGAAGGGAGGAATAGTCTTCACTCTAGAGACACCGCTGTACAAAACGCTGATGTCATTGTTTCAATAAAGCGAGTCCCAAGCAAGAGGAAACCTGATTTTGGTCGTAATTTTAGTCTCAAGACGATCGCTTTTTCCGCGATCGAGCCTTAAATTCCACGACTTGAGCGAGGTGCCGCTCTGGGACTTGGGATTCCGAACCGGTGATTAAACTCAGCAGCAAGGATCCAGTCCCGATTAAAAAGAGTCCACAGGCGATCGTGAACAGTCCCAACGAAAGCGGAATCAACAGATTCAGTTCCCAGACCGATCGCAGGACCAGCGCCCCACAGCTTCCGCCCAACAGCCAACAAGCCCCATTCATCCAAAACACGGCTCTTCGGGTGCGGCGCTGCTGTAAGTGAAGCTGATGACGCGATCGGCGGCGATCGGTGGCTTGACCTGTCGCTTGACCTGAAGTCACCAAACTTGAGCGCGAACGATTTTCCAAGATCACCTGATGGATTAATGCCGCACAGAGCATGACGCCACAAGCCCCCAACATCAAGACGGAATTTAAGGTCAGTTGGATCAATTGGGTCGTCTGCTCGATCGTCATGGGCGAACCTAAAGATAGAGTTTAGTAGTTCAACTGTATCACAATATCCCTTATGCGTTTTGATCGAACACCAAATTGCAGCAGTTCCAAATTCAGAGTTCGATCGTCACAATCCCTCTGAATAAAGCTTGAGTTCTTGGGCCATGCGTCGCATTCCGCGCATTTGATCATCTTTGATAAAGGACAGGGCAAAGCGTCCGATCGCCCCCGATATCTTTTCTTGATGGAGATATTTGGTGCGACCTTGGCCCACCTCCTGCAATTCCATCGACACGTCACTCGCAAACCCTGGAATCGCCGCCTTCCACTGCACCCCATAGCCGTCCATCACCGTCCGCACCTTCGCCCGAAATTCGATCGGTTCATCCCCCGGCACCCGTCGCACCGCCAACAGGATCTCCTTGCCTGGAACGAAGCCCGATCGGGGGCTACAGTCATACAAATAGGTATTCCAAAAGCGCCATCGATCCTTATAAATCAACGCTTCCCACACAGCCTGACGGGGTGCTTCGATCAGAATTTCAGTGTAGAGAGTTGGCATGAGGAAGCTGGATGGGGGTCATCGTGGCGACTTGACCTTTGTATCTTAGCTTGGAGCGACGAATCTCGTTCAGCGAGGGCTACAAATGAAAATAGATTGAGGAACGACACGATCGTGCGTTTCCTCAATCTATTACTCTGACTTGATAGTGCTATGAGCGACTACGAGGTGATTTACTTTGCGGTGTAAGGCAGTGAGGAATGGTGCAGAACAATCCGCAGCTTGCCATTGTCATCTTTCAGAAACTGCCAAGTCTTATCCACGGTCGTCACTTTGCCATTCTTATCGGTAATCATGACATTACCCATGGTCGTTGCAGTACTACCGGAAATGAAAATCGCCGCATTCTTAATTTCCACTTTGCGCCAGCCGTTCAGCGCAAACCCTTTATCCGCAGGGAACGTCGATTCACCCCCTACGAAATAGGCCAATGCACCTGTACGAGTCGTGCGGAACGTCTGTGGTGCGACGGTGAGGGTCGGTTTGAAGAGAACCGGACCAAACTGATAGCCGTAAGCTGAATCAATCACTTTTTCAGCTAATGCCTTTGCCGCCGCTTGCCCTTTGGTGTCATAGGTTGTGGAAATGGCGACCAATGCCTCACCCCAAGCCTTCTGAGCCGCGAGAACTTCGCTTTCCGTAATCGCTCGATTGAGGACGGGCGCTTTAGTTGAGCTTGAAGGCGCTAATAAGGTTCCGCTAGAGTCTGCAACCGATCGCTGTGCAACAGTTAAAGAGCCAGAGACAAATGTGACCGCAGTTAATAGGACTGAAGCACTTAATTTCACAAACTTCATAGGTGATGATCCAACGTTCTTTTAAAGTTAACAGCGTCAAAAATCTTAAAGGTAAATAATTCAGCAGCTTCTCTACAAGAAATTCTTCAGTTAAATCAATATTCGTATTGATAAAACCTATCTGAACCATTGGCTTTAAACACTATCTTAGATTCGTTTCTATCACCAGAGGCATAACTATTTGAAAGTTGCTTAGCTAACCATAGATTCGACTAGACTCTATGAAGCTAAATTGCGGCGATCGCTAAGTTTTGAATTCAAATTTCTAAACCCCAAAAATTATCCATAAATTATTCGCCAAAGTAACGGTTAACGGCAATCAATGACGATCGACTATTTCTCTAAACCCAATCAAATTGAATTCAACTTTACAGATTGGTATAGACGTAGTTTCAACTGCCCGCTCAACTGCCCGCTTAATTCTCCTGCTACTCCAAATGTCAGGAATTTTGCATCAAAACGATCGCCATGATCCGAAAAGCCCCCATTAACCTTAAAATCAGAGGCTTCACCTTATAGTCTTCAAAGCTGGTTCCCAAACTATCATGGCTACTCTGACCCCCAATCCGAGCTACAGCATCGCCCTCCAAATCAAGATGCCCAACCGTCCCGGAATGCTGAGCGCGATCGTCTCCGCCATCTCAGATCTGGGGGGAAACATCGGCAACATCGAACTCCTCGACCAAGCCCGAGAGCAAACCAAACGTAGCTTCAACGTCGATGCCTCCAGCAAAGAACATGCAGCCTCTATTATTGCCGCTGTGAAAGCCCTTCCCGACATCACCGTCATCAGCGCCAACGATCGCACCTTCGCCATGCATCAAGGCGGTAAAATCACCGTCAACAGCCGCTTCCCCTTGACCCAGCAGTCTGATCTGGCTATGGCCTACACACCAGGGGTCGGTCGCATTTGTAAAGCGATCGCCGAAGATCCAGAGCGCGTCTACGAATTGACGATTAAACAGAACATGGTGGCGATCGTCACGGATGGCAGTGCGGTATTGGGACTGGGCAACTTAGGGGCTGAAGCTTCGATGCCTGTGATGGAAGGCAAAGCGATGCTGTTTAAAGAGTTTGGCAATGTGGATGCGTTTCCGATTTGCTTAGCGACTCAAGACACGGAAGAAATTATCGAAACCGTGAAACGGATTGCGCCCGTCTTCGGCGGTGTGAACTTAGAAGACATTGCTGCGCCGCGTTGTTTTGAAATTGAAGCGCGATTGCAAAAGGAATTGAATATTCCGATCTTTCATGATGACCAACATGGCACCGCGATCGTCGTTCTTGCCGCATTAACCAATGCCTTGAAATTGGTTAAAAAACCGATCGCGCAGGTTCGCATTGTGATCAATGGTGCCGGAGCTGCCGGAATTGCCGTGGCGACTTTATTGAAAAAAGGCGGTGCGACGAACATTTGGATCTGTGACTCGAAGGGCATTGTGTCTAGCGATCGGGCTGATTTAAATGATTCAAAACGGGCCTTTGCGGTGGCGACGAAGGGGGATTTGAGTTTAGCCATGAAAGGGGCTGACGTGTTTTTGGGCTTAAGTGCGCCGGGGGTGGTCAGCGTTGAAATGGTCAAATCCATGAATACCGATCCGATCGTCTTCGCCATGGCCAATCCCATTCCCGAAATCCAACCCGAACTCGTCCGGGACCTCGTCGCTGTCATGGCCACTGGACGCAGCGATTACCCCAATCAGATCAATAATGTTTTGGCATTCCCTGGCATCTTTCGAGGCGCATTGGATTGCAGAGCCACCAGTTTGACAGCCAATATGTATTTGCAAGCAGCATTGGCGATCGCGGCGATCGTCCCTGATGCTGAACTGAGCAATACAAACATTGTGCCGTCTGCATTCAATCCCAGAGTGGCCCCGACGGTTTCTGAAGCGGTTCAGAAGGCTGCGAGAGAAGATGGTGTGGCATTGCACTAAGCCATGAAGCCCCCTAGCCCCCAATTCTGGGGGGACATGAATTCCTTCTTCGGATCGGCTCCCCCAGAATTGGGGGCTGGGGGGCGGTTCGGGAGGGCTTGTCGTCTGTAGGTTTTCACAATGTCCGATCGTCTCATCATCAATCTCTCATTTCTGACCCAACGCCCCACGGGTCACACTGTCTACGCTCAAAATGTCATTCCCCATCTAAAAAGCCTCAATCCCACCCTTCTAATCAGCGAAGCCGCACTCCCGGATTGGAAAAGCAAGCACCCAGAACTCGACTTACAAGGCGTCCCATCAAACCTGAATCCCGACTATGGCAAAAATGGCCACATTCGACGATTGCTTTGGACTCAATTTCGATTGCCAAAATACTGTAAAAAGCAATCGGGCAGTAAACAATCAGGCAGCAAACAGTCAAGCAAAAACCGATCGGGCAACCTCCTCTTTTCACCCATCCCCGAAATTCCCCTCTATTCCCGCATCCCCAGTATCATCACCCTTTACGACTTCATCCCCTACCGCTTTTTCAAACCCCGCACACCCCTTTACCGTTACTATCAACACTACATTCCCCGCGTCCTAAATCAATGCAAACATATCATCACCATTTCAGAAGCCACGGCCAATGATGCAATGGAATTTTGTGGAATCAGTGCAGACAAAATAACAGTCATTCCACTGGCCTATGATGACAGCAATTTTCGCTTCCTCGATTTACCCACCCAAAACTACGTCCTCTACCTCGGACGCCCTGATATTTACAAAAACCTCGATCGCGCCCTACGTGCCTTTGCCCAAGTTCCCAATCACCAAGATTATGAATTTTGGATTGCTGGACCGAACGATCCGCGTTACACCCCTGTGATTGAAGCGATCGCTTGGGATTTGGGCATTAAGATTAAAATTTTAGATTACGTTCCCTATCGTGAATTACCGATTTTAATTAATCACGCGATCGCTCTAGTTTTTCCCAGTTTATGGGAAGGCTTTGGTTTACCCATTTTAGAATCCATGGCCTGTGGCACACCAGTCATTACATCCAATACTTCATCCATGCCCGAAGTCGCAGGCGATGCCGCTATTCTGGTTGATCCCACGAATGTTGGTGAGATTGCTAGTGCGATCGGTTCTGTGATTAATAGTAATGACGTTAGAAGAGAGTTGCGCGATCGGGGTTTAAAACGAGTTAAGCAATTTAGCTGGAACACCACCGGAAAGCTAACCGCCGAGGTCATTGCCAGCCGGACTTCGACTCCGCTCAGTCCTCAATAATCTGCTCCGCTCAGTCCTCAAGATCTTCGTGGGGTGAGCGGAGTCGAACCCCGAACCCAGCCGGACTTCGACTCCGCTCAGTCCTCAATACTCAGACCAACCCCCAATACTACTCCGCTCAGTCCTCAATAATCTGCTCCGATCACTCCCCAAGATCTTCGTGGGGTGAGCGGAGTCGTAGTTTACGTCCGTAAGGACTACCCCGAACCCAACCGATCGCCCGCTCTCAAAAAATCCCACTAAAATAGACAAAAATCGATCGCGGAGACAACAGCCATGACACCCAAAATCAACGCCCAACAAAGCGACCTTTGGTTGCGCGGTCTCCTCACGATCGCCTGGTCCGATGGCAACTTCGACGATCGTGAAAAACAACTGATCGCCACACTCGTCGATCACCCTCTCGACGACACCCAACCCACCATCACCGCCGAAGAACTCCGATCGAACTTTGAACCCAACTCACCGATCGCCGAAAACTTCCTTCGCAGTGCCGTCATGGTCGCCCTCGCCGACGGGGTTTACAGCAGCGCCGAAGACGAAATCTTACAGGGTTTCTGTGACGCCCTCGGCAGTAGCCACGACATCCTCAACACCCTACGCCTCACCCTCTGCAACCTCGACACCCAAACCATCAGCCCCCTCGTCCAACCCCAAGAAGACACCCAAGATTTAACCGCAGCGGAATCCTCGCCACCCCTTCAACCACCCTACCCCAGTTCAAAACTCGACCCACTCCGTCCCGTCCGTGACTGGCTCGACGGCATGGACATTCAAGACCCAAAAATCGCCCGCTTCCTCTGCAAACTCATCCCCTCCCAATGTCCCTTCGAGCGCGACATCGTCATCTTCAAGAAAAAACTCGTCCACATCCCACCCATGTGCAAAATCAACCCACTCTACGAACAACTCGTGGGTCTACGCTTCCGATCGCTCTCCTACCTAGCCGACGTCTGCAAAGAAGACATCACACCTTATATTTAAAACCTCTGGCCCCCTAAATCCCCCAATTCTGGGGGACTTTGAAATCCCATCTTTGAATCCGGTTCCCCAGAATTGCGGGCTAGGGGGCCTGCCCGACAGAATTTAACCTACGCCGCCAACGACTGACTCAAAGGCTGCCAACGGAAAACCCGATCGCCCCCCATTTCCACCACCACTTTCACCTTTGGATTCAACTTCGGCAAATTCACCAAATAATCCAACTCATCATTCGACAACACATAGCCATCAATAATCCAAAGGAGTAACCCCTTCGACTTCGGCGGCAAATTCGTCAACTGTAAATCAATCATCGGCGGCACAAATACCCGCTCACCCACAGCCGGATCCGCTGTAGCGCTCTTCTTACCCAAATGAGGCGGACGCACCCCATGGACCCCGGTTAGATACATGCCCACATCGCCCAAGCCCCGAGCGCTCACCATCTGCGAGACATATCCGCGCGATCGGAGCCGTCGCCGATACCGCCCCTCAAAGCCACCTTCCAGTGGAATGTACACCCCTAAAGCACCATGGGTTTCGAGGTCGCGGGAAATCTGACCGCCCGTTGTAATCAATGCCATAGTGTATTACCTATTTAACTGCCTATAAACCTAGGTCGCACGAGGGTTTGCTGCCCTCTAGTGTAATCAGTTTCTACGCCCAAGAAAAGAGATTTCTAGAATTCTCCCAAACCTCCCTCTCATCTACCCCCTCAATTCTCATTGCAATCTTGTAAACCTTATGTTACATTTCTTTACATGGAGCCTGATTCAGACCATCAGTCATTGTTGCTTCTCTTGTGATGTGAAACCTACAGCAGACCTGCAACGGGGACATCTCAAAGCGCAACAACTTCCGATTTCCTCAAATATCAGATTTTCTCCTCCCAACACAGCAAGTTTGACCAGTCGCAGTTCCTGTCGGCTGGTTTTTTATGTTTCGGCTTTTTTGGGAATCCCAGTCAGATATCTTAAAAAACTTTCAAAAAACTTTCATTAGGATTTGACTTTAAGCAAACGTTTGCCTTTTTAGGGTTGGTTGAGGCTAGATTTCAATCCAATCTCTGAGCATTTCAATCAAATCTATCAACTAGAAACCTAGCACTGGGTCAGGGAGCGTGGTACCTTTGTGTGTGGCGTTAGGACTGTGGAATTTCTGACCTTGGACTCTGATTTTGGACGACATGGGCTTGAGACATGGGAGCAGCGCAGACATGCATCAAGTTTCGTTGATACAGGTTTTTCCATCATCATTTTTTCCACCATCAAAGTCTGGAGAGTGTTTTATGTCAGTCCGTTTATATATTGGTAACTTACCTGAAGATATTACTCGCCAGGATTTGGAGACGGTGTTCTCTGAAGGGGGAGATGCTTCTGCTTCTGCAAAACTGATTACCGATCGTAAGACCGGGAAATGTCGCGGGTTTGGTTTCGTGACGGTCAAGACGGATGAAGAGGCGGACCAGTTCATTGAGAAATTCAATGGCGCAACGGTCAAGGAGACTACTTTAAAAATTGAAAAAGCATTGCCTCGTGCTAAAGAAAATGAGACTGAGGCTCCAGTTTCCAACAACATCCCTGCCCCCAACACTGCTAATCGCAACAAAAACGCTGGCAGTGGCGGCGGTGGAAACAAAGGCGGTGGGAACAAAGGCGGTGGTGGAAACCGCAGCAAGACCACGTCCGGCGGGGGCGGTGCCTCAACAGATAACGGTGCATTCCAGCCTGACCCACGCTGGGCTTCTGTTCTAGAACAACTCAAAGAACAACTGAATGCCCAAACAACAGGTTCCTAGTCTAGTTCCTGGTCTGAAGACCGATCGGACTCAGACTTTGAGCGGGATTGAAAAATGATTTGAGTGAGATAAAATGGGATGGAGAGTTAATCTCTGTCCTATTTTCATGGTTTTTGACGATTTTCATAGGTTTTAAATAGGGGTAGATAGGTTTTTATGGTGATTAAAAAAGGTGCGATGGTGAGAGCGATTCGGGAAAAGCTGGAGGGTTCTGTCGAAGCACAGGCGAGCGACCCCCGCTTTCCATCCTATTTATTTGACAGCGCGGGTGAAGTGTTGGATGTGAAGGGTGATTATGCCTTCGTCAAGTTTGGCAAAGTCCCCACCCCAAACATTTGGCTCCGCGTCGATCAGCTTGAAGATTTTTAGAAAATTTTTCTAGCCTAAAAATACTAAAAAGCGATCGGTTCTTTATTTAAGAACCGATCGCTTTTTTTAACCGGGCTTCGACTCCGCTCAGCCCTCGATCTTCGTAGGGTGAGATAAGGCAAGAATCAAGCCTCTCAGCCCTTGATTTACGTGGGCTGAGAGGAGTCGTAGTTACGTCCGTAAGGACTAGCCCGAACCTAACTAAGCTTCATCAAGCGCCGCAATTCCAGGAAGAACTTTGCCTTCAAGCAACTCAAGACTTGCACCACCACCCGTCGAGATGTGGCTCATTTGATCCGCAAGACCGACCTTTTCAACCGCAGCAACAGAGTCGCCACCGCCAATAATGGTCGTCGTGCCCTTGGGAGTCAATTCAGCCAGGGTGTGAGCGATCGCTTCAGTTCCCTTCGCGAACTTATCGATTTCAAACACGCCCATGGGACCATTCCAGATCACCGACTTTACATCAGCCAACGCCGCTTGGAACGTTTTGACCGAATCAGGTCCAATATCAAGACCCATCCAACCATCAGGAATCGCTTCCACAGAAGTGATTTGGGTATTGGCTTCAGCGGAGAACTTATCAGCTAACAGCACATCAGTCGGCAACAAGAACTGCACGCCTTTCGCTTTTGCTTTCGCTTCGAGGGTACGAGCGAGTTCTAGCTTGTCTTCTTCCACCAAGGAGCTACCGACGGACATGCCGCGTGCTTTGTAGAAGGTGAAGATCATGCCGCCGCCGATGAAGATCTTATCGACTTTATCGATCAAGGTTTCGATGACGCCGATTTTGCTGGAGACTTTAGAGCCACCGACGATCGCCGCCAAAGGACGCTTAGGATTTTCGATCGCATCTTGCAAGAACTTCAATTCTTTCTCGACCAAAAGACCCGCGACGCTAGGAGACAGGTACTTCGTCACGCCTTCTGTAGAAGCATGGGCACGGTGAGCGGTTCCGAACGCATCGTTGACGTAGAGGTCAGCCACGGACGCTAATTTCTTCGCAAATTCAGGATCGTTCTTTTCTTCTTCAGGATAGAAGCGAACGTTTTCCAGCAACAGCACGTCACCATTGTTCATGGCTGCGACTTTTGCCGTGGGTTCATCACCAATACAGTCATTGGTTTTGATCACCGTTTGGCCAAGAAGCTCGGACAGGCGCGCGGCAACAGGATCCAAACGGAGCTTGTCGTCTACACCTTTGGGCCGTCCGAAGTGGCTCGCCAAGATAACTTTAGCCCCCTTGGAGGTGAGGGTCTGGATGGTGGGCAATGCGGCCCGGATGCGGGTGTCGTCGGTGATCTTGCGATCGGCATCGACTGGAACATTAAAGTCACAACGGACAAACACGCGCTTGCCATTTAAGTCAGCTTCCGTCAAATTGGCGATCGTCTTCTTAGCCACAGATTTATTCTCCCGATTAAAAACAATGAGTTTTTGTACCTAGTCCTATGGTCTCATTATTTCGTTACGTTTGCGATCGATTTTTTCATAATTATTTAAGATAAAGCGGGCCGATCGGAGAGTCGATCGGCCCGCTTTCGGGATGTTTTCTGGGATACAGTCCTGTGAGACGATTTGAGGGAGTTACTCAGAATCAAGGTCTATAGTCGTGCCAAGTGCATTTGTTTGACCAGGAATCCGGCGGAGCCTTCGGTACGACGTTTGTAGATGGCGACTTCCTGAAGCAGGTCAGAGGCGATCGGGCTGAGCTTTTTACCAAAGTCGGCGGCGAAGTTTTGGCCATCTAGGAATTCACTGGTTTGGACAATGACCTGGAGACAGGTGCCTTCTAGATCTACGAAGACTTCTAGGTCAGGCCGATCGCTCAATACGTCGGTAATAAATTTTTTGATTTCGCCCAAATCACCTTCCTGCGCGAGGGTAATCGGGTCAATGACGATCGGCTCGGACTCCAGTTCCGGTGGCACATCCTGGGACAGATCGAAGCGATAACTCCACTGCGGCTTGGATTCGGCGGCGACTTTTCCGTAGATCTGAAGGGTGGCAATGGATTCAACGCCCAGGGCCTTCACTTCATGGATCACCTGACCCACAACCCAGTCCTGCTCGGGCAGGGTTTCACCCTCTACTAAAAGATTAAGACAGTCTGCGGCACTCGCGGCTTTGACCTTGAGCGATCGAGTGCGCAGGTAATGGGTCAACATCGCAGCGATCGCGCTGGGATTACCTAATTTTG
>JAAFJU010000251.1 GCA_013298165.1 Synechococcales cyanobacterium bin31.maxbin.ball.101
TGCCTGTATCGACCAAGGACCCAGTAAAAATTTTAAGGGCACCGACTGGTATTGGATTGATTTCTCAACTTGCATTGACTGCGGGATCTGTGTCCAGGTCTGTCCCGTGGAAGGGGCGATCGTCGCTGAAGAACGGCCTGATCTTCAACGTACACCCGGCGTTTACTAAGGGTGTTTTCTAAGATTGTTGAAACGAATGGTTGAAACGAGCTAATTGCGTAAGTTGTGGCCGTAACGAACTCGTCCTCCGGCCCAGTTTAATTTTTCCTGCAACGTTTTGTAGTAGGAATAGTTTTCTCGCAGAATGATAAATTCGGCATCCCGATCGGCCATGCGAATATCCACGCGATGACCGGGATACAGCGTCGTCGCCATCACCCCATCCATCCACAGTTTGGTCGTCAAATCCGGATCACATAATGCCCAAACACTGACTACGCAACCCGGTGGAATGATGATCGCCCGACTCGACAAACTCAAGGGATTAATCGGCGTAATCACGATCGCCTCCATGCCCGGATGGACGATCGGTCCATTGGCCGCCACGGTGTAACAGGTGGATCCTGTCGGGGTCGCAATCAGCAAGCCATCGCCCTGATACTGGTCTACCACCTGACCATCAATTTCCATTTCCAAAATCGATGTCACCATGCGATCGGCTGAAGCAGGCTTAATACACATTTCATTGAGCGCCAAATAGGTATCTCCTAAGGACTCCGTATTCGATCGATCGTTCCCTTCAAACAAGCTGGCTTTCAGCATCATGCGGCGTTGAACGGCATAGCGATCGGCTTCCAATCGGTCCCAAGTGGTTTCCCCATCGAACTGGTCCGCTGACTCGGTTAGAAACCCGAGATGCCCCCCAATATTCACCGCCAAAATCGGAATCCCTTCCGGGGCCAAATGCCTTGCAGCCCCCAACGCCGTCCCATCTCCGCCCAAAACAACCGCCAAATCAATGGGCCGATCGCTACAGGCAATAAACGCTGGATAGGGATTGTCGTAGGCTCCGCTGGCCCCGATCATCACGGTCGAACCCCGCGCTTCCAGGACTTCGCCGCACTGTCGGGCGGTCCGTTCTGCGATGCGATCGCCTGCTTTATACGTAATCGCGACGGTGTTGAGTTTCATAGCTTAATGTTTGTGAGTAGCCTCAGGAATCCTGCTTGGGTCGCGGAGACATCTTCCCAAAACGGGAATCGCCGTAAACCCATTTCCAGAGGGGATGGCTAGGACCTTGTTGGTGAATTTTGAGCACTCGTTTTTGGAGAATCTGTTGTTCCGCCTGGGGAAGACCCCAGATAATATTGCGACTTTGCCAAATCAAAACGCTCAGGGTCATGCCGATGCATAGCCCCAGTCCAGCAGCAGCCCAAGGATTAAAGATCAACCCATAGCGGATCGCAGACCAACTGAAATATTCCCAAGCCACATCCCAGACCTTGCGCATCTGCCAAAGACTCCAACTTCCCACCGTCAACCACAGAACCGTCACCACCATCCAGCGTCCCCAGACGGTGAGTTCATGGAGTCGATCGATCGCAGCGGTAAATTGTGGGTCCTCTGAGGATTCCGTTAAAGAAGTTGATTTCACAAAAGGTTCGAAGGGGAGTCTGAAACTGCAAGAAATAATCCAACCCTGAAAAATCTAACGATCTTTTCCAGCAGGAAGGGGTTCGGGGGTTGGGACAGTAGTTGGGACAGTAGTTGGGACAGTGGGTGGGACGGGAAGACCTCTTCGGGTTCTACGTTGAGGGGGAGTGCTCGTAGGAACCACTGGAACAACGGCAGGAGGCTTGGCTTGGGAAAGGTCGGGCATCGCTGAGAACCCAAATCCCAACAAAGTTTGGGCCATGCGGTAGTAGGTCGCCCAGACTCTGGCCTCAGGCCGAGCTTGCCACTGCGATCGACTGACTTCCACACTCATCACAGGCGCTTCCATGCCTTGGTGCTGCCCCATGATGAACAGAACGACGCTGCTCATGACAATATCCCGATCGAAGGCCCGTTGAATGGCCGCTCGTGAGATCAGTTCCGATCGACGGATAAACCCCTCATAGGATTCATTTTTGAGCCGTTCGACCCGGATTTCCTGACGGGCAATGTAGGCATGACTGCTCTGGGGTAGGGCTAAACCTAGACCCACGGCACTGCTTAGCCCGAGAACAGTACAGAGGAGATGCGATCGATAGTTCATAGTCAGCATCGTAAAAAATAATTCTCTATATTGTGCGTCATGTTGATGAGATTGCGATCGAAGAACCCGCCCAGAAATCACAAGTTTCTAGACGGGTTCAAAATCGAGTTAATTCATGTTCCCCCAGAATATAGCCCTTACGGGCATCTAAGAAAGGGGGCTAGGGGGCGGTTCGTCAGGAAGTTGATTGGATCCAAAGCTCTTAAGGCTGACGGCAAACCTGGAACCCATTTTTAAAGTTCTGGGGTCCGGTATAGCCCGAATTTTTAGCCAGATCCGCTAGAACTTGTCGTCCAGAATAAAACTTCCCGCCCACTTCCCAAGTTGGGAACCCAAAATTTTGACCTGTTTGCTTCTCGATGTTGGGTCTTGCGGCGGCGCAGGCTTTCGCTTCAGAGTTTTTGCCATCCTCCGCACATTCAAGGTAGGTAAATTCTTTCATGGCCTCTTTTCCAAAAAGCTGCTTCTGTTCACAGCAGTGAGGGCACCAGTAGGCCCCATACATTTTTGCACCGCTCGCTTTCAGATGCTTGGCCAGTTGGATTTCTGAATCCCCAGACGTGGTGTCTACAAGGAAAAAGGTATTGCCCGCATTATTAGTAATCGCTCCTTCTGCGCCCGCACTTTGGGTGATACCCGACGTTCCCGCAAAAGCGACTACTAAGGTCAACATTCCAACGATCGCCCCTTGGAAAATCAACTGCCCCTTATCCTCCCAATCGCGGCCCATCAGCGTCACCCCAAACATGACTGCAGCAAAAATCGCCGAGGCTAAACAGAACGGACAGAGTCCGGCCAGTCCCATGGGAATGACAAACTGCGAAAACATCACGTACATCAGCCAGCCACTGAAGAGCAGCATCCCCGTTGCACCCAAAAACAGCAGCAGCCAACTGTTCTCTTCTAGATTTTTTTTAAGGGTACGATTATTTTCCTCATTGACCAGAAGTGGAGCCACGGCCAGGGCTAACATCCCCGCATAGGCCATCATGCCAAACAGCGACAACGGTTGCCCAAACAGGACGGCATAGGGACTGGCCAGCACTTTGCAGCTTCCCACCGCGCACTGGGTCTCTCCACCAAAGAGCTTCATGTAGGTCAAGTAGGTGGTATTGATCAAGCCCAGACCAGCAACCCCACCAATAATCGGGCGTGCCCAGGTCTGAATCCAAGGTGTTGAGCGGCGGCGACTCGTCATAGTCCTAGTACTTCCACAACAAAAACAGTGTCGAACAAGAGATTAATGTCGAACAATGTCCAATTTTTACTTGTCCATTGTACTCAAGGATTCTGTTCTTAGGATGGTTTTGCTGTCAATCAAAAAGAAATCCCTCAAGAAAATCAGAGATTTCTTAGGGTAGGGACTTGCCAATGTTCAGAAGGTTTGCTAACTTACTTAAGCGCTCGAAAAGAGAAAGCAAGCCGGGATAGCTCAGTTGGTAGAGCAGTGGATTGAAAATCCACGTGTCCGGAGTTCAAATCTCCGTCCTGGCATGTGTTTGAGAGATTCACATCTTACTAAAAAGTCCCTGGTTTTGGTTAAAACTCAGGGACTTTTATGTTTCGGTTTCGGCTCGCGTAGTGGCGGTAGATGATGTTCGGACTATTTCCTGAGAGGTAGGCGATGTCATTCACGTCCATTCCCGCTTCTAGTGCCATGGTGATCCAGGTGTGGCGGCAATGATATTGCCCCATGTAACGGAAAACTAAGCCCTCTTCGACCATCTCTTCGATGAGGGGTTTCCAGTGGCGGGTCCCAAAGTTATGAAATTCCATCCGACCGCCTTTCTCGCCTGGTAACAGGATGAGCGATCGGTCCATGGGTTCGGGCCGTAAGCCTAGGAGGAAGAATCTCAGCCGATCGTTAACGGGAAAGAATCTATCTTTCCTGGTTTTGGTGGGTTGGATGACCATTCCCGGCTGTGCGGCTCGCACGAAGTGAATCGCGCTGAGGTCTGGCTTGATTTGTTCCCAGGTCAAGGCCGCCGCTTCTGAGGGACGGCATCCGGTCCAGAACAAAAACTTCACCCATGGGGCGTAGTAGGGATTCTGCTTTTCAAAGCGATCGATAATGGCGAGCCGTTCATCGGGAGCGAAGGCGGTCCAATGATTCTCGATATGGCTGGTTTTGCGGATTTCTTTCGCTAGGCCGCTGAAGGGGTTTTGGTTGATGAGTTCGCTGTTGTAGGCCCATGTACAGCAGGCGTTGAAACTGACCATGACGCGGCGGACCCGCTCATTTGCATAGCGCGGCTTGTCCTTCCCGGCGGGCACTTCCATCATCCAGTCACGAATTTCTATCGCGCTGGTGAGGCCCTTGGGGAATTTGTTGATGAGTTCTCCGGTTTTCGCGAAGTCCCTCATCGTATTGGCCGTAAGCTGCCCCCGCTTGAAGTCACTGAATCGACTCCAAAGCACGGCAAGCTTAGCGGGCTTGATAGCTCGCCTGCTGATGCGCTTGGGCATGGTCTTCTACTGGATTCCGATCGCGTGAAGGGTGGTTATGAGATGCACGACTAACTGTTGATAGTCGCCCTTAGTAAAAACTTCATCTGTACTAGGCAGGAATGGGCCATAGCGGTACCGCAACCATTTCTGATACAGAGGGTCGTTTTGCCAGTCGCCGTCTGGTGAGTTGGCGCTGATGAGTTCGGTAAGGATTTCGAGAAAGGTGACTTTGTCGAGGTGGTCCCAGTGGTGGACCCTTTCCGTGAAGTATTGG
>JAAFJU010000339.1 GCA_013298165.1 Synechococcales cyanobacterium bin31.maxbin.ball.101
AAGAAGCGCTAAGACCTTACCTGATCACGCCCGCCACAAATTCTCCTGAAGATTCTTCTGAAGACTTCGCGGATGAAGCGGACGAATCGACTACTTATCTCGCGCCGTCCAAATCCCGGTAAACATCATCAACATTCCCCCTAGAAAAATGCTGCCCGCCAAGCCTGCGGGTAAAGCGATCGACCAATCCACGTCATTCATCATTACAGGCCATCCAAGTACAGAGATTTAAGTAGAGATTAAGCTAAAACCATCTAGATCAAAGCCGCCTCGATCGGTTCCAGTTCTGTCAAAACAAAGACGATCGGTGCGGCTCAGAGGTGTCAAACTGAATTGTCAAATTAGGGGCGTCAACAAGAGATGAGATGGACGATCTATTCGTCATCCTCTTCATAGTCGCCATCTTCCATATCAACCTGTTTCAGCTTGATATGTTTACGACCTAGGGTGATGAGAAATTCATCCCCAGCGTGGAGGTCCATTTGCTTCGTGTAAGCCGCGCCAATCAGAAGGTTGCCGTTGGACTGCACACTAATACGATAGCTGGCACTCCGGCCTCCACGACTGCTGCCCTGCTTTCCAGCCGGAAGAATGTCCGCCGCATCAATGAGTGCGTTCTGGAACTTCATGATGTTGACCCGTTCTAGGCCATTCTTGGTCAGGGTAAAATAGCCACAAGCTTTCGCTTTTTCTTCTCGGGTAGCGTTCTCTAGCTGCTTCAACTTTTGAAGTAGCTCTTCACCTGTTAGGGGTTCGGTTTTCTTTTTCTTACTCATGGATAGAATCGTCTTTCCTGGCAATTAAGTTAAGCGTAAGTTCATTGAAAAATCTTCAGTTAATAGTAGTACATTCTGATCGGTTGCAAACAACTTGATTTGAGATATTTTATAAAGTTTTAACCCGATCCTTTCAAATGAGGATGTTTCGTCTTTTTGGGCAGAGCGCTTAGCCCGCTAGGATTTCTTCCCTTTCAATCACTCCCAAAATAACTCCCTCATCAATTCAGCCCATTCTCTTGTAGGATAGGTTTCCAAGTTGACTCCCCCCTCGTTAATTCCCCCCATTCAGTTATGGCCACCCTCTCGAATAATCCCGTTTATCCTGTTGTCTGGAAGCAAGACCGAGTGGTTTTGATTGACCAGACTCGTATTCCCCAAGAGTTCAGCGTGGTTGAAATCAGCCGATCGGGTGACATGGCCCAGGCGATTCAGACCATGATTGTTCGAGGTGCGCCTGCGATCGGCGTTGCGGCGGCCTATGGGATTTACCTGGGCGCGACTGAAATCAAGACGGATGTGCGCGATCGGTTTTTGACAGAACTAGAAGTGATCGCGGCCCAACTGCGGGCCACCCGTCCGACGGCGGTGAATTTGTTCTGGGCGATCGATCGAATGATGAAAACCGCCCGCCAAACCCTGGGCAGCGTTCAGCATCTCCGGGAGACCCTGCTCACGACCGCGCACCAAATCTGTCAAGACGACCTCGCGACCTGTAAGGCGATGGGTGACTATGGCGTGACGGTTCTGCCTGAGACGCCCCATAAGGTCCGCCTGCTGACCCACTGTAATGCGGGGGCATTGGCGACGGCGGGCTATGGGACTGCGCTGGGAGTGGTGCGATCGGCCTGGACGGCTGGACGCCTTGAGCGAGTCTATGCCGATGAAACGCGGCCTCGTCTCCAAGGGGCGAAGCTCACCTCCTGGGAATGTGTCCAAGAGGGAATTCCCGTCACCGTGATTACGGACAATATGGCGGCCCATTGTATGCACCACGGCATGATTGATGTGGTGGTGGTGGGAGCCGATCGGATTGCAGCTAATGGTGACGCGGCTAACAAAATTGGCACCTACAGTGTCGCCTTAGTGGCCGCAGCGCACAATGTTCCGTTTTACGTGGCTGCGCCGCTCTCGACGATCGACTTCAGTATTCCGGACGGAAGCCACATTGAAATCGAAGAGCGCGATAGTGCTGAAATCTATAAAGTTGGAGAAACCATGATCTGTCCGTCATCGGGCGTGGACTATTTTAATCCTGCGTTCGATGTGACGCCTGCGCGATTGATTGCAGGCATCATTACGGAGTTTGGGGTTTTTAAACCTGAAGATTTGAAAGCGGCGCTTTTTGATAAGCAGGCCCAATAGGCAAGTCTCAGGAGGCAAGTCTCAGGCAGGCAATTGAACTGCTGTAAAGCGACAGCCCAAGACCCAACTCACCATCCGATCGCTCCAACTCCGTCCTAAAAAGACGACGCGATCGGACTGGGGTGAGAGGCAGAC
>JAAFJU010000235.1 GCA_013298165.1 Synechococcales cyanobacterium bin31.maxbin.ball.101
GTGGTTGTTGATGAGAACACTGATCAGCTTGCTGAAGCAGAGGTTTCAAATGCCATGGAGGACTACTATGCACTCATTCGTGAGTTGTTGGTGACAACGCTGGTTTTGATGGGAATTATCTTTCCGGCTGTTTGGTTTCGATACGGTGTCAGTGTAGCTGCCAACTATTTGTTGGGCGCTTTTACAGGCATGTTGTATCTCAGATTGCTGGGCAAAAACGTTGAGAAGCTAGGTCAGAGCGCAAGTGTTGGAAAATCTCAGGTGGCGGTGTTGGTTGGCGTGCTTATTGCTGCGGCCCGCATTGAACAGTTGAGCATTCTGCCGATTTTCTTGGGTTTCTTAACCTTTAAAGCGGGTATCTTCGTCTACACCTTGCGATATGTTAGTTCGACTCGATAAGGAGAGTCGGTTTTCAACCGATAGTCTTTATCTTTGGGTCCGAACCTTTGGGAATTTTTTCCATCCCGCAACCTTCGAGAAATGCCGCTTGAATTGAGATGCTGAACTTTTTAGACAGTCCCAATTTCGTTAGTCTTGCTGCTTTAGAAGTTGGTCAACACTTCTATTGGCATATTGGCAGTCTCAAGGTTCATGGACAGGTTTTCTTGGCGACTTGGTTCGTCATGGCGGTGTTGATTATTGTGTCATTGCTGGCCACTCGCAATATTCAGCGGATTCCAACGGGGATGCAAAACCTGATGGAATATGCGTTGGATTTTGTGCGGGAGCTAACCCGTAACCAAATTGGCGAAAAAGAATACCGTCCTTGGGTTCCGTTTATCGGCACTCTGTTCCTATTCATTTTTGTCTGTAACTGGTCCGGGGCCTTGATTCCGTGGAAGCTGATCCACCTTCCCGAAGGGGAACTGGCAGCACCCACGAACGATATCAATACCACCGTCGCATTGTCTTTGTTGGTTTCGATCGCATACTTCTACGCGGGCTTCAAGAAGAAAGGCTTGGGGTATTTCGCGAAGTATGTTCAACCAACTCCAGTGTTGCTACCGATCGCGGTTTTAGAAGATTTCACGAAGCCTCTATCCCTAAGCTTCCGTTTGTTTGGTAACATTCTTGCGGATGAATTGGTGGTGGGCGTTTTGGTCCTTCTGGTGCCGTTATTTGTCCCCTTGCCTGTGATGTTGCTGGGACTCTTTACCAGTGCAATTCAGGCGTTGGTGTTTGCAACGTTGGCTGGCGCTTACATTCATGAAGCGTTAGAAGGCCACGGTGACGAGCATGATGAAGAACACGCTTAGAGAATTCTAGAGAACAAATAACTAGTTTATTTGTTTGCTTGAACTTCGCTTGAGATGTGGATATCGGAACGTGATACGCTTGTTGCGTCTTGTGACGAGTGGATAGCGCGTTCATATTGACTTGAAATTTTGTTTTTTGTTTACGTTAGATAAGGTATAGCCACCATGGATGTTTCTTCCGCTTCTGTAATCGCTGCTGCTCTCGCAATCGGTCTGGCGTCGCTCGGCCCTGGTATCGGTCAAGGTAATGCATCTGCCAGCGCAGTTGAAGGGATTGCTCGTCAGCCTGAAGCTGAAGGCAAGATTCGCGGCACCCTGCTGCTGACCCTCGCGTTTATGGAATCTTTGACCATCTACGGTCTAGTGATCGCATTGGTCTTGCTGTTCGCGAATCCTTTCGTCAAATAAGGTTCGAGTTTGGTTGTGGGATGGGTTGTGCGAGGCGTTGAATCCGAGCTTGGGATTTTTTTTTAAAGAGTATCCAGCATCTGATTTCAATCAATTCGATCGACCCATTACCCATGTTTAGATTTAGCCCACCTGCGCTTTATGAGTGCAAAGAGTGACGAACGAGAGCCACTAAACTCATGTTTGATTTTGATGCAACATTGCCCTTGATGGCAGTGCAATTTATTCTCCTTGTGGTGATCTTGAACGCCATCTTCTTCAAACCACTGACCGCAGTGATTGAAGATCGTGCCAATTTGATTCGTAGTAGTCAAACGGGTGCAAAAGAAGGCTTAGAGCAAATCAACGCCATTACCCAGCAGTACGAGAAAGAATTGGCGGAAAGCCGTCGCCAATATCAATCCGTCATTGCAAAAGCACAAGCAGACGCTCAAAAGCTTGCTAGCGATCAAGTCGCAGCAGCCCAAGCTGAAGCCGTCGCTCAACGGGAACAAGCAACTCAGGAACTCTCTGCTCAAAAAGTCTCTGCGATGGCAGAACTGGAAAAGCAGGTCGATGGCTTGAGCCAAGAGATTCTAAATAAGCTTTTAGTCGGAGTCTAGGAACTAAGAATCGTCTTAGTTTTTAAATCCAAATTGTTTTCGGCGCAGTTGTTGAGTTGGTGTCATGGATATTTTTCTACAACTCGCCAATCGGAGTACTATTCTAGCCTCCGAGATGGCGGAATCGGCGGAGGGCGGATTTGGTCTCAATCTCGACATTTTTGAGGCTAATGTCATCAACCTCGCGATCGTGATTGGTATTTTGGTTTATTTTGGTCGCGGATTCTTGAGTAGCACATTGGGGAACCGATCGGCTGCCATTGAAAAAGCCCTCAACGAAGCTGAAGTGAAACGGGCTGAAACAGCCAAATTGTTAGAGGCTGAGCAAGCCAAGCTGAAAGCAGCCCAGGCTGAAGCAGCAGGCATTATTGCAAAGGCTGAAGGCGATGCCCAAAAGGCCAGGGAATCCATCTTAGCGACTGCCGCAGCCGATGTTGCGCGTATGAAGCAAGAGGCGTCCGCTGACTTGGGTGCTGAACAGGCGAAGATCTTAGCGGAACTGCGGGTGCGAGTTGCAGAACTTGCAATGGCCAAAGCGGCTGCACAAATTCCCTCTCGTCTCAACGACGACTCTCAGCAGAGACTTGTCGATCGCAGTATTTCACTTCTGGGAGGTCAGTAGATGAAAGGTGGTTCTACCGTGACTTCCAAAGCCTACGAGCCTTATGCTCAGGCTCTCCTATCCCTAGGTCAGTCCAATAACATGCTGGACGCGCTGAGTAGCGACGTTGCCATGATTGCGGAAACCTTGGCCGGGTCTAGTGAACTCTCAGAATTTTTGGCCAATCCATTCATTTTGGATAGCGTCAAAAAAACTGCGATCGGTCAGATGTTTGATGGCAAGGTTAACGCCTTCACCCTGAGTTTTCTGAAACTCCTGGTCGATCGTCGTCGTGCCGTCTGTCTGCCCGGAATTTGTGCTGAATTCAAATCTTTGATGCGCAAACTCAATCAAGTAGTTTTGGCTGAAGTGACCTCGACCGTTGAACTGAGCGACGCTCAGAAGCAGAACGTTCGCGATCGGGTGATGACCATGACCAATGCAAAGAACGTTGAATTGGAAACGACGATCGACTCCGACCTTCTCGGCGGCGTCATCATCAAAGTCGGCTCCCAAGTCATCGATGCAAGTCTACGCGGTCAGCTTCGCCGAATTTCCTACAAGATTGCAGGCGTTAACTAGCTCCAAAGCGCCCTCGCTGCAAAGCTTAAATGCCGATTTTTTTGATTTACTTTCCTCCCTCCTCCGTAACGTTGTAAAGAGAGATTTAGCCCATGGCAGCGATCAGACCTGACGAAATCAGTAGTATTATTCGCCAACAGATTGAGCAGTACAACCAAGACGTTAAAGTATCTAACGTCGGTACCGTTCTGCAAGTTGGAGACGGCATTGCCCGCGTCTACGGACTCGACAAGGCAATGGCGGGAGAATTGTTAGAATTCGTTGACGGCTCCATCGGGATTGCCTTCAACCTTGAAGAAGACAACGTCGGTTGCGTGTTGATGAGCGATGGTCGCACCATTCAAGAAGGCTCCACCGTCACCGCAACGGGCAAAATTGCTCAAATTCCCGTCGGCGAAGCCATGATTGGCCGCGTTGTGGATGCTCTTGCTCGTCCCATCGACGGCAAAGGCGACCCTGCGACAACCGAAACTCGCTTGATCGAATCCATGGCTCCTGGCATCATCGCCCGGAAATCCGTGTGCGAACCGATGCAAACGGGGATTACCGCGATCGACTCCATGATTCCCGTTGGCCGTGGTCAGCGCGAATTGATCATCGGAGACCGTCAAACCGGAAAAACCGCCGTTGCCATTGACACCATTCTGAACCAGAAGGGTGAAGACGTGGTTTGCGTCTACGTTGCGATCGGTCAGAAAGCTTCTACGGTTGCAAACGTCGTGCAAGCGCTCCAGGAAAAAGGCGCAATGGACTACACGATCGTCGTCGCCGCAAACGCGAACGATCCTGCTTCCTTGCAATACCTGGCTCCTTACACAGGTGCCGCATTGGCTGAGTACTTCATGTACAAAGGCAAAGCAACGCTCGTCATCTACGATGACTTGTCGAAGCAAGCTCAGGCTTACCGTCAAATGTCCCTCCTGCTTCGTCGTCCGCCCGGTCGTGAAGCTTATCCTGGAGATGTCTTCTATCTCCACAGCCGTTTGCTGGAGCGCGCTGCGAAACTCAGCGATGCCCTTGGCGGCGGTAGCATGACGGCATTGCCGATCGTCGAAACCCAAGCGGGTGACGTCTCTGCTTACATTCCGACCAACGTAATTTCAATTACCGACGGTCAAATCTTCCTTTCCACCGACTTGTTTAACTCCGGTCTCCGTCCGGCCGTGAACGCAGGGATCTCGGTCTCCCGTGTGGGTTCCGCTGCACAAACCAAAGCGATGAAAAAAGTCGCGGGTAAAGTGAAGTTGGAATTGGCGCAGTACACCGAACTCCAAGCCTTCGCCCAGTTTGCATCGGATCTCGACAAAGCCACCCAGAACCAACTGGCACGCGGCGCACGTCTCTTGCAAATCCTGAAGCAAGCGCAGTTCAGCCCTCTCTTGCTCAACGAACAAGTCGCGGTGATCTACGCCGGAATCAACGGATATCTTGATGATATCGACGTTGAGAAGGTCGTTGCATTCAACCTTGGTTTGCGTGATTACCTCAAAACCAGCAAAGCCAAATACGTCGAAATCGTTCAAGGCAAAAAAGTCTTGGATGACGAAGCGGAAGGTCTTCTGAAGGAAGGCATCACTGAATACAAGAAAGCATTTGCTGCTGCTGCTTAGCTTGTCACTGCTTAATTCAGTCGATTTTAGATTTTAGATTTTGGATTTTGGATTGTCTCATCTCTCCAAATCCAAAATCCAAAATCGCCAATCCAAAATCAGAGAAATGCTGTCATGCCTAACCTAAAAGTCATTCGCGATCGAATTCAGTCGGTCAAAAATACCAAGAAAATTACAGAAGCAATGCGTCTTGTGGCAGCGGCGAAAGTGCGTCGTGCCCAAGAGCAAGTGACTGCAACCCGTCCCTTTGCCGATCGTTTGGCTCAGGT
>JAAFJU010000095.1 GCA_013298165.1 Synechococcales cyanobacterium bin31.maxbin.ball.101
ACCTACAAGAACATCAAGTTGTCATCTGAGAGAGATTTAAGTGCGAACTCGACCCATGAAGGGTTATCTCTCAGAAGCCCTGCCCTATAAGCTTTTCAGCCATTTTAGACAAGAACGAATCGCACCGAGCAACCTTATCCAAAGCGTCTCCTCTTTTACAGGTAACTGATGTACCACGATCAAACCCGTACGATCGAGCTTTGGCCAGCGATACACACCAGGAATTCGAGATTTCCGAAGCCCAAAGCCCTGACGAATTTCCTCCGAAGCTGTCGGCATGATGAACCATAAATCCGGCAACATCTCCTCCGTTAACGTCTCATCCTTTCGTCTCGCCTCACGCGCCATATCGCCTTCAATACCCATCAATTTTCCTCGACAGGATCGAATTTCCATCGCTGTTGCAGGATTGCGAAATACCTCGATCAGCGAATCTCTCCGTAAAAGTTGACCGATTAATCCTAACTTTTTGCGCTGGGCTGCGATCGTTAATTTTTTGTCCCGTTCAAACCAAAGATCGCCTTCTCGACGCTCTGATTTAATGACTTTATTTGGAACAGCCGTACCGATATTACTGAGTAATTCAGTCAAATAATCCTTCGCAAAATCGTCATGTGGAAATTCTGACATTGGATAAATAGTGGATTACGATCGCAATGAATACCAACAATTTTACAACATCTACGGCAATTCAATTGGGTCCCCAAAAGTTAACCCTCAGGGGACCGATCGGCAACTCCCTTAACCTAAACAGCGAATTGCATCAAACATCCCTCGCGCTTTGTTTAATGTTTCCTCATATTCGCTCTCCGGCACCGAATCTGCCACCAAGCCCGCACCCGCTTGAATGCTCACCGTATGATTGCCATTGCCATTCGGTTGCACGATCATTGTCCGAATCGCGATCGCGCTATTAAGCTGTCCCTCAAAGTCATAATAACCATACACTCCCGAGTACACCCCACGACGACAGGGTTCGAGATCATGAATGATTTGCATGGCGCGAATCTTGGGTGCGCCGCTGACGGTTCCGGCTGGGAAACAGGCTTTGAGCAAATCCCATGCGGTCTTGTCCGATCGCAACGTCCCAATCACATTACTGACAATGTGCATTACCCGCGAATACCGCTCAATGATCATCAGTTCATCCACTTTGACGCTGCCATTTTCACAGACGCGACCGAGATCATTTCGACCGAGATCCACGAGCATGACATGTTCCGCCACTTCCTTTGGATCAGCCATCAGATCTTTTTCTAAGGCTACATCTTCCGCTTCATTTTTGCCGCGCTTGCGGGTACCTGCGATCGGTCTCACGGTCGCGATTTTACCCTTGCCATCTGGGGCATGGTCCGCTTTGACCATAATCTCTGGACTCGAACCCACAATCTGCCAATCTTTAAAATTAAAGTAGGACATATAGGGCGAAGGATTGACCAGTCGAAGCGATCGATACAAATGAAACGGATCGCCGACAAACTCAGTGGAAAAGCGCTGCGAAATCACTACTTGGAAAATGTCGCCCGCTTTAATGTGGGCCTTTGATTTTTCAACTGCATTGCAATAGGCTTCTTGGGTGAAATTGCTATCAATTTTCAATTCACCTTGGGGTTGAGAATTCCAATTAAATTGTTTGGCCGTTGCATCGATCGGTGTTTGGAATTTATTGACTAAATGCGTTACCCGATCGCAGGCCATTTTGTAAGCCCCGGCCAAATCACCCGACCGCACATCGGCATAGGCGATCGCCCACACTTTCCGTTTCACCTGATCAAAAATGAGCAAACTATCAATCTGCATCCAAAGACCATCGGGCAGGTCAGTGTCCTGAATCGGATAAATGGTTACTTTCGGCTCGATCCAATTGATCAACTCATAGCCCCAAAAACCAAACAATCCACCAATTCCCGGCGGCAGTTCCTCCAGTTTCACCGGATGTACAGGCGCAAGGGCATCTGCCAGGGTTTTAAAGGGATCACCCTCAAAGGTATTCACTTCACCTGTACGGTAAGTTTGCGTTGTCCGATCGCCCCGAGCCTCCATCACCCACAGCGGATCGCACCCCAGAAAACTATAGCGACCAATGGATTCGCCGCCTTCGACTGATTCGAGGAGGAAATTGTAGGGCCGATCGCGACAGACGCGATACCAGGCGGAGACGGGGGTATCCAGGTCTGCAACAAGTTCTTGATAGACAGGAATAAAATTTCCCTGTTGGGCAAGTTCGCAAAATTGGTCGAAGGCTGGGAAAGTCATAGAAAGAGTCTGCACCGTTTTGACGGGTGTGGGGCGTACAAAAGCATCAAGTATAGGCTATTAACTAGCCCGCTTCATCATACCAGCGGCCATGCTCAGCTTAGCTAAAACTCCCCAGAATGAGAGCCTTAGCCGTTATGATAGTTAAAGCCTCAAGTAACGTTTGAGCCTGAAGCTGCTGAAGATTCTGAGGTGGAAGCATGATCATTGAACCGATCGCCGTAACTGATGCCATTACAACAATCCATGAAGCCCACCAAATGTTCGGACTTCAGCCGACTCAGGATGCGTCATTTTTCTCGGAGTGGCAGTTGAGTTTGCCAGAATTGAGTGAGGTCGAAAAGCTTGCCCTCGATCGATTGCGCGATCGGTATTTGTATTACGCCGCAGATGGTTCTATTTCGGAAGGAACGGTGAATACTGTTATGATTTCGCCGCTTTTAGAACTATTGGGATTTTTTGATTTGCCCTTTAAAGTTCGCAGTGAAGCCTTTGTTCGGCTGACCATTCCGATCGATGACGAGAATGAAAAAATTCTGCGCGGACGCATTGATAGCTTGATTGTTCAAAACCAGCTTTGGGTCATTGTCGTAGAAGCCAAGCATTTTGGATTCAGCGTCTTGCAAGCCTTACCGCAGACCCTCGCCTACATGATGGCAAATCCTGACCCTACGAATCCTTGTTTTGGGATGATTACAACTGGGGAAGATTATCTCTTTGTGAAAGTCGATCGTGAGCGTCGCCTCCCGGAACGGGAATCGCAGACCCAAGCCACACCTAGCACCTACGGCCAATCCTATAAATTCACATTGCTATCCGATGAAACCAATAATTTACATCGCGTGGCGAGGGTGTTGAAACGATTGGGTGGGACGATTGGATGAATTGCTAAGATTTTTTAATCAAACCAAAATATGAGTCGGCTCTTCTCTGTATCATTTTGCTCTAGAACATACATCGCTGCTATAACTACATCTAAAAACAGATCCGGTTCATCACACTCTTCACAATAACGTCGTTGAACCTCTCTAAGTTCTGACAAACTAAGCCAGGAAGGAAGATAAGGAGATCCATAATTTTCGTATGCGCATTGTACCCCATCAGACACATCGTTTGGCAACCCTTTTGGGAAACTGACAGGCTGGAGTTTACTCCGATTTTTAACATTTGCCATTAATGCAAAGAGTAAATAGTTGCGCCCTAATTCGACATCATTCCAGTGAAAAAAGTCTTTAGACCCATCAGGCTCAGTAATCGTATATTCAATATGCGCTCTGATGTCAGTGCCCATAGCCAAACAAAACCCCACATTATACAAAATAAAAACGACAATTGAGGTCTTAGATTTGATGATTTTCAGGACAACTGAGCGGCGAGATTGAGTGTTTTAGCGATCGTTCGAGCCACATATTTGGTACCTAGCAGGTACATCAATCACCTCTCCAATCCAATGCCATCTTCTGTAACTCTAATGATGTATACTCCTCAGCGTAATCACTCAAAGCTCCAGCCCATAGCTGTTTCAGCGGCATCGAAGGCTTTTTCTCTACCAGTAAGCGTTCAATAAAATTTCTAACTTCGACTTGAGAGGCTGGAGATAATTCATTGACTAATTGTTCGATCGGTTTTAATTGAGAACTCATGGGAAGCTCCAAATAACTCACTACTTAATCCTATCTCAACCTTCCAGATGACAGGCAACTCAGCCTATCAGAAATCATAGTTTAGATCTCAATCGGTTGAAAATCAACATTTTCGTACAAATCGGCCAAGGTAATTTCAACCCCGATCGAAGTCAGCATCACCTGCGCATCCAACCCGTCATATTCGGTAAATAACCATTGATTTGCATTTTGTTTGACGTAATGTTCAACGTGAGGCGCATCTTGACTAATGAGTAGATATTCTTGAAACGTTGGAATCGATCGGTACGCAATGAATTTTTCACCTCGGTCATAATCTTTCGTCGAATCTGACAACACTTCCGCAATCAAAATCGGATTCATCACCGTATCCTTTCGGCCAGCTTGAAGCTCGATCGGACGTGGCACCACCATCACATCGGGATAGGTGTAGAGATTCCCTCCAGGAATCAACAGTCTCTGATCACAGACAAAGACACTGTAAGGTTTTTGCTTCAGTGCAGCCTTGAACAAAAACAGCAAATCTCCCGCAATCTCATTATGAGTTGGCAAACCACCCGCCATAGCCAAAATCTCTCCATTACGATATTCATGCCGCACCTCAGACTCCACCTCTAAAGCCAGATACTCATCAGGGGTATAAAGCTTCGGTTTCGGTTTATCCTCAAGAACTGCTTCAGCAACAACCATTTCAGCAACAACCATGGACGATCGCTCCACATCAAGGTTTGAGATTTCTATTCTAGCTTGCCAGCAAAACAAAGCCCGCATCGTTTACGATCGAACCCAGCCAAATTCGATCGCACAAACAACATGATCACGCGCAACGCCAACACCGCCGACATTCCTGGAATTCTCATAATTCAAAGCAAAAATCTCTACAGCAATCTCTCAGAAGCCGATCGTCGCACCTATGGATTTGTGACAACTCCGTTTGAAATCTCACAATTGCAGACCTTAATCGATCAAGATGGAGCCTTTGTCGCAGAAGTGAATGGAACGATTGTCGGCTATGCCTTTGCCGCCAGTTGGGAATACTTTTCTCAATGGCCGATTTTCCCCTACATGGTGTCCCGATTTCCTGAAATCAAACCCTTTCATGGTCAAACTATCACAGACCAAAACTCCTTTCAGTACGGACCTGTCTGCATCGATCGGACTCACCGAGGAACAGGCATCTTTCCAGCATTATTCAAAACAATGTGTGACGGGATGACAGACCGCTATCCGATCGGCTACACCTTCATCAACAAACAAAACGCTACCTCGATCGCCTCACACCAAAAACTCAAGCTTCAGGTCATGGATGAATTTGAATTCAACGGCAACTCATTTTATGGTTTAGCCTTTCCTACATCAGGATTCGCCCAAACTAAGCCTTAAACCAAGCCTTAAATCAAAACAGGCGTCGATCGGACAACTCCCATCAACGCCTGTTTTGATTATGGATTTTAAAATGACTGAGAGATTTAGAATAAAATGATTCTAAAAACGCTGCAATCAATCTTTGATAATGCGCTCTGATGACGCGATCGGTTCCTTAAGGATCGATCGTGCGTTTGCCACTGAACTTCAGGGTCGAAGGGTTGGGATTAGAGCCAATGTTCCGGGGAACATGGTTCACCATCTCACGACCTTCGTTCACCTTCTCAGGGAACACACCATCAGCCGGATGCAGGTACTGAATTTCCCCATTTGGGAAAACACGGTAAACCTTATAATCCGAGATCTTAAACTTGGCTTTTAATTGGGTACCCAATGCCAAGCACTGCTCTTTGCGAGCGAGGTACAAAAGGTTTTCCCCTTCGTTCATCGTCGCCGCGCCGCCCGTTGGCATTTCAAACACATCGGCCTTTTTACCAGACCAAGTGATGGCATACTTTTCTTCGACTTCTGCTTTGGTCAGCAGGCCGCCAGTGCTGCCCGGAAATAAGGGGGCTTTTCCTGTGAGGGTTTCTGACATGCGATTCAGCTCTCTAAAAAGAACATTTAGTTGAAATTTTACCCCTCGCCTTTGACCCCTTCCATGATTCGCGTATGATCTGTAACAGTTGTTCACGAGGAACGGTTTTGCATCAGCAACAGTTCGTTACAAATGCCTAATATCCCCGCAACCGTTTCACAAAGACTTCTAGGCGACGACGGGCGATCGGCAGATTTTCCACCACCTGAGGACTCAGATCGCGGACCAACTGCATGGGCGACTCCGGCGGATATTCCTGACCATAGCCTAGCAGACCCACTGTATTGCGAATCCGATCGGCCAAAAAGAGAGCGATCGCTCGATAAAAATGGGCTGCAAAACTGCCACCATCGTCTAGCTTCTGCTGCAACGCCTTCCCCGGAATCGTAAAGACAATAGAATCCTGGGTTGAAATCACCGTCGCCACCGGAGGCCGACTATCCAAGAATGAAATTTCCCCAAAGACTTCTCCACTCTTAAGCCGGGCAATCTCACGGCCCTGCAACGCCTCAACCACGACTTGAAACTCACCGCTCACCACCACATAGAAGGCATCCACCGGATAGCCTTCCTGAATGAGCCGAGTCCCTGCTGCAATCTGCTCTTTACGCCCGACTCGCATCAGCCAATCAACATCACCGTCATTCAGTTCACCCAAAATAAAGAGGATTTTTCTCATAAGTCAACAATCCTTCAGCGCAAGGTCTGAGGGTGCAAAAAGTAGTGCAGTCAAAGGAGTCACTCGAAAGATTGAAAAGCGTTAAAAAATCTTGAAATCAAAATTAGCTGTAGCGTCTAGTACTCTAGTCTAGCGATTTTTGGGGTAGCGCGTAGACATCTCGCCCGCCAAATAGCGAAAACGAGAGGGAGTGTTGCAAATCTTTACTCGATAGCGTCACAAATAGGCCAATCCCCACCGCGACAATCCCCGTCGCCACCCCAAACAGCCCGCGATAGCCGATCGCATCCGCCACACCGCCCAGACTCGGACCTGCGGTAAAAATCCCCAGATCAAACCCACTCAGCGTCAGCGCAAAAATCCGACCCCGCATCTCCGGCGAACAGCGATCGGTGATCATGGCGATCGTCACAGGCAAAAACATCCCCCCGCCAATCCCTTCGCACAATCCTGCCAAAATGAAACCCCGATCCCCTGGAAACAACCACAAGATCGCCATAGAAATCCCATAGGCCGCCATCCCCATGGTGATAAACCGACCTCGACCAAACCGATCGCTCTGCTTGCCTGCGATCGATCGCATCAGAAAACTCATGATCGCCGCCGATGAATAGAACGCACTGGACGTAATCGTCAGATTATTTTCTCGCACGTACAGCGGCACAAAGGTACTCAAAATCCCAAAGGCCATCCCCACCACCAACATCGTCAACGTCGGGATCCGAATGCTATCACTGACCAGCAATTGCCAAAATGGTTGAACAGGCTCTATGTTCGTAGGCTTGGCTTGCACTCGTGGAACTGACACTTGAGTCGCGAACAAGAAACTCAATGCCGCCAAAGAACTCGCTAACCAAAAGCAATGCTCATAGCCGTAGGATTGCCGCATCCAGTCTCCCAGAATGGGTCCTAGGGCCATGCCGATCGGATTCGTCAAGCTCATGGTGCCGATCACCTCCCCCCGATGTTGCGGCGGCGAAATATCCGCAATCAGCGCACTATAGGCCGTCGCAAACCCCGCAATACTAATGCCATGAAAAATCCGAACGCCGATGAGTGCAAACTTTTGGGTCACGAACAAATAGGCCACCGGAGCCAGCGTCGCCACCAAAATCCCCAGCAATAAAACAATTTTACGTCCGTGGGAATCCGCCAACTTGCCCATCTGCGGGCGGAACAACAACAGCCCCACCGCAAAGGACCCCATAATGATCCCCAACTCCTGCGCCGTTGCCTTCAGATCCTGGATATATAGCGGCAGCACAGGCAGCGAACTCGCCATGCAGGCCCAAAACATCAACCCCGCCCCAAACAAAAATCCCAAATCTCGACGCACAGTCTTCGGCAGTTTCGCGATCGTACTCATAGCAACGTTAGCAACCTGACTTATCGTCCATAAAAAACATCACCCCCAACAACATTCCGCTCTCCTAAGCAGCAAAATCTTGTTAGGGGATCTACCATAACAACTCCTTTGTGATTTTGGTTACAAAAGTTTAAGATTCCAAATTCAGCATTCTCCATTTCCAACTCATCGCTGAAACCAGGCACTCAACGCGATCGCCAACCCATCCGCCGCATCATCAGGTCTCGGCAGCTTCTCCAACCCCAGCTCCCGCATCACCGCCTCCTGCACATCCCGCTTCTCTGCATTCCCATGGCCCGCCACCGCTTGCTTCACCTGAGCGGGCGTAAACTCAACGATCGGCAGATTATGCTGTGCCAACACCAGGAGCAACACGCCTCGGGCCTGAGCCACCATAATGGTATTGCCCATTTTGTAGAAAAAAAGTTTTTCGATCGCCACGAGATCAGGCTTAATCATTTCAATTAAGCTATGCAAATCGTCATGCAACGTCACCAACCGAGATCCCAGCTCCGTCTTCGCAGGCGTCTGAATCACCCCATAGTCCAAAACCGTTGCCTTTGCGGCTTGTCGTCCGATCGCCGGAACACAACTCAAGGCCCCAAAGCCCAAGGTTGCCAACCCCGGATCAAGCCCCAAAATACGATGCGCAACGCCATCCATGCCTTCATCTCCCCACTTCATCAGAACTTTACCCTGATTCCATCGCATTTGTCTGGGAATACTAGATAGAACAAATCTAACGACAGAATCCCTTTCTCTCTGCAATAGGCTGTGGCCCATCAATGGTTCACCCGACTTGCCAAAGCGCTGTCATCTGACTAAATCTATCGTGGGAGTGAAGCGAAATCATCTCTAGACCGTCTATCAACCTAGAGTAGTAGAAAGATTTCATCCTCCCTCGTTCCTATCGTTCATCCTTTACGCTGCCCTATCACTCAGTCCAGTTGCAATGAATCACGCACCGTTCGTCAAACACACTAAAGTCGATCGCATCCTGATTGTGGATGATTCGCCTGACAATATTTTTTTGATTCAAAGCATTCTGCAAGAGGAAGGCTACGCGATCGAGACGGCAGAAAATGGCGAAGAAGCTCTGGCCAAGATCGATGAGTTCTCCCCTGATTTGATCCTATTAGATGTGATGATGCCTGTGATGGATGGCTATGAAGTGACTCGCCGCGTCCGCAACAATGCTGCGCTCCCCTTCATGCCCATTCTGCTGATTACCGCCTATGACCAGCTCAGCGTCGCAAGGGGACTCGATACGGGGGCAGATGATTTTATTCGGAAGCCTGTGGAATATGACGAGTTGATGGCGAGGGTGCGATCGTTGCTCAGGCTGAAGCACAGTGTGGATGAGCGGGACCAGATCGCCAGTCAGCGCGAAGATTTTGTCTCCCGTCTGACCCACGACTTGAGAACGCCCATGGTGGCAGCCGATCGGATGTTGAGCTTGTTGTCTCAGGGCGTCATGGGGGAGTTGTCCAGCGATGTCCAAGAAGCGATCGAGATCATGAGTCGCAGCAACCAAAACCTGCTGACTATGGTGAATACGTTGCTGGAAGTCTATCGCTATGAAGCGGGCCGCAAGGCGCTGATTTTTTCGCCTGTGGATTTGACGACGTTGGCGAGTGAAGTTGTAGAGGAGCTTTCCCCGATTGCGATCGATAAAGGTCTCGTCTTAGAGCTAGGGACGGTTCCCGATAAGCCGTTGCTGGTGAAGGGGGATCGGTTAGAGCTGCATCGCGTCATGACGAATTTGGTGGGGAATGCGGTCAAGTTTACCGATCGGGGCAGTGTGACCGTCGATCTAATCCTCAATCCAGGGGGCGGTGAGGGTCGTAAGCGTAGTCTGCCGATCGTCAACCTGGCGGTGCGCGATACGGGCGCGGGGATTCCAGCGGAGGAACATGCGATGTTGTTTGAAAGTTTTGTGACGGGGAAACACAAGCGATCGGGTAGTGGTCTCGGTCTTCATCTGACGCGCCGCATTGTGGAGGCGCACAATGGTGAGATTAAGGTCAAGTCTACGATCGGCGAAGGCAGCACGTTTACGGTGTTGTTGCCGAGTTATTAGTAAAGTCAAGTTCAAACCTTGCTCAAAGGAAAGGTCAAACTCTCTCGAATCCACGATCGCCATACCTGTTCTAGGGCGATCGGGTGGGGGACTTCTAGCAAAACCACGGCGTAGTCCGATCGCAGTTGACGAATAACCTGAACCTTTTCGACCTGGTTTAGGGATGAGTTTCGGCTGAGGAGTCGGTTAGCCGATCGGATGACCAGGAGTTTCGGCGATTCTGCTGCGATCGGGACACCCTGCAAGATAGGCGACAAATCGCGGAGATTGAGTACGGCTAAATCCAGCGAGTAGGGTTGCATCTTCATCGTTTTGGCGATCGCCGCATAAAACCCAGCCCAGTCCTCAGAGTCGGGAGAAAAATCGGGACCCGTGAGTCGATCGAGTCCAATACAAAGCAAGCCGTATCCAAGATTTGGCAACGTCTTAAGCTGATTTGTTGTCCGCTTCACCTGGGTTTTCAGTTTTGCAGAGAGTTTCGTTTCCGGGGTGGGGATCAGGGCGATCGGCGAAACAGGAGGCTCAACGATCGTTTCTACCACCTGCGCTACCCCGCTCACCCCATCACCCGATCCCCCACCCAACAACTCACTCACCCAGTAGGGATTCAACTTAAGCGGCTGCTGAAGAAACGACTGCGCGGTCAACAACCCCGGCAGCAGCAGTCCCTCCGTCACCAACGGTCCCGACAAAAGCTGCGATCGGCCCAGTCGCCAAGCCTGATCATCCCGACAAAACAACCGCAACGCCAAATCCACCGTCGGTAGACCCGCAGCGTGACCTATCGCTTGGCCCGCAACCTGGCCCGCAATTTGACCCACAGCACCCTGACCGCTCAAGTAACCGCAGAGTTCGCCATAGCGCCGATGGACCTCGGGCGCGATCGCCAACAGTACCGCCTGCCGTTCAAAGAGCGACAGGCCATACCGATCGCAAAGCTCCGGCAACACCAGTTGAACCCCCACCGCCTGAGACTGCCGAATCCGAGCTTCAATCTGCTGATGATAGGACTGCGCAGGCTTTGCACTGGGATTTGCGACGGATTTAGCACCAAGATTTGCACCAGGATTCCCACCGGAGTTCGCACTGGAGTTCGCACTGGGCTGCGGCGAATCGTAGCCGACTTTTTCAAAATTCATCAGCCCGATCCACCAGTCCCGACTTGCTCGATCGGCGGCAGTTTTGGCATGACGGTGGGTTTTGGCTTCGACAGCGCGGGCTTTTGCGACAGCATTCAGAAGAATACGCTCTAGCCAATTCATTTCAACTTTGAGGTACGACCAATTATCTCGAAATGGCTCCACGCCCATAAACTCACTGCAACCCAACGTTTCAGATCAAGGTTTTACATTTCCTATTGTAAAGAGATTAGCGGCTTCTGGGTGAGAACTGGGAATGAATCTTGAGTGTAACGTTTCTATAATTCTCAGCAATTCCCAGCAATATCGGATGGGACACTAAAGAATGCTTTTAAAAATAAGGCTTTGGGTCATTCCAGCAGTTATCCGTTAATTACCCGTTAGTCACCCGTTAGTAAACGTCGTTAGGCCATAGGTGTTTTGAAATGACGAGTCAGTCCCTCGATCGCAGTTCTTCGGTTCAGCCCACTCCTGCACCTAGGCTTAGTCCCAGAAAACTCTGGTGGGCCGCTATTAAGCCGCCCATGTACAGTGTGGCAGTGATGCCAATTTGGGTGGGAAGTGCGATCGCCTATGCCCAGACGGGACAGTTTAAGTTAGGCGTATTTGCGATCTTTTTGCTATCGGCCATTTTGATTTTGGCTTGGGAAAATCTTAGCAATGATGTCTTTGACTCAGAAACGGGTGTCGATGTCAATAAGTTTAATTCTGTGGTGAATATCACAGGTAAGAAATCATTGATTTTTTGGATTAGTAATGCTTGTTTAGCCTTGGGCTTGTTGGGGATTGGATCGATCGCCGTGACCATGCAGGATTGGACGGTGATCCAATTGGTATTGGGCTGTTGTGTGCTGGGTTATATCTATCAAGGACCGCCGTTCCGATTGAGCTATAAGGGATTGGGTGAGATTCTTTGCTTTTTTGCCTTTGGTCCATTGGCGATGTCCGCGAGTTATTACAGCCAAACTCAGACTTTTTCAACGGTTAATCTTTTGGCTTCGATCGTGATTGGGGTTGTCACGAGTTTGATCTTGTTTTGTTCCCATTTCAATCAAGTCAAGGATGATGCGGCGATCGGCAAACTCTCTCCTGTGGTGAGATTGGGCAGTGCCAGGTCAGCGAAACTATTGCCTTGGGTCTGTGGTGGACTGTATGCCGCGATCGCGATTGGGGTAATCACCCAAGTGTTTCCGCCCTTGGTGTTATTGAGTTACGTCAGCATTCCTGTTGCCGATCGGCTCTGCAAACTCGTCCTCAATCACTACGATCAACCCCAGAAACTCACCTTTTGTCGTTTGGTAGCGGTGGAAGTTCATTTTTGGTGTGGTTTGATGTTTGGATTAGGCTTTTTGATTTCAGGAGCATTGTAGAAACCGGATTTAAAAAGCACGTCGTGTTTTCCGAGAGGGCATTATGCGAGAATCCGTGATTTACCAAGAAATTCTGCAAGAAGGCGAAGCCAGAGGCGAAGCCAGAGGCGAAGCTAGAGGCGAAGAAAAGACGCTTCAGAGAATTGTCCTAGGTATGTTGAGTGAGGGACTTCCGATCGAAACGATCGCCCGTCTCACCCAGCTTTCAGTTGAGAAAATTCAACAAATTCAACAAATTTAACCGAAATAGGCGATCGACTCGTTTCACCGATCGCCATCACATCTACTCTAGCCAGCTAAAATGGCGTCCAGCTTGCCTTCCCGATCGAGCGTATGAATCGCATCGCAGCCGCCCAGATGTTGGTCATTCACAAAAATCTGAGGCACAGACTTACTCCCACCCGTTCGGAGCGCCATCTTCGATCGGCCTGGTTCGTCACCATCCAGACAATATTCGGTATAAGCCACCGATTTACTATCCAACAAACGCTTCGCCCGCACACAGAATGGGCAAGTTGTCCAGGTATAAATTTCGACTGTTGCTGACATAGGGATTAGAAAAGGTTACGAAACATTACAGACTATTGTAGATCAGTTCTTCGCTTCCACTAATCTCACGATCGGCAATCCAGCCCAAACGCTAGTGAAAAATCCAAAACCACCCTGATCCACTGCCTCTCCCCTCGCAGTAATAGATAGGTAGATTTGAGGATTGGTGATGGCACGTTTGTTGACAACTGTTTTGATCGCATTGGGTGGGTGTTGCACCGTAGGGACAGCATCCGCGATCGCCATTCCTCTGTCTGAAATTCAAGCCAAAGCCCACCAAATCACCGTCAGAATCCAATCCGATCGTCCCAGTTCCGGTGTACTGGTCGCAAAACAAGGCAATCGCTACACCGTCCTCACCACCAAACACAGTGTCAAAGTCGAAGATCGCTATGCTGTTGTCACTCCCGATGGCGAGTCTCATCCCGTGGAGTGGCGCAGTATTCAGAATCTTCCAGAACTCGATCTAGCCCTGGTGGAATTCAAGAGCGATCGGTCCTATGCGATCGCCGATCTATCCATCGCCCCATCCTATCCCGGCCAACCTCTGTTTCTCATGGGTAAAGCCACCGCCACCCCAAAATTTACCCCCGGAAGTGTGATTCCCCAATTGCAAGCGATTCCCTTTGCCAAAGATCCCTTTACCCAAGGCTATGGCCTGTTTTACAGCAATATTGCCCAAGCCGGAATGAGTGGAGGTCCAGTTCTTAACAGCAGTGGTCAGGTGGTGGCGATTCATGGCCGATCGGAGGGTGAAGAAATTCAATTAGGAGGCGTAGACTCCACCGAATCCGATCGACTTCACCTCGGCTACAGTTCCGGTATTACCATTCGAACCTTACTCAGTTACCAACCCAAACTCAATCTAAAACCGCAAACTGAAACCCTCTCAGGTCTACTTCCAGAAGATGTCCAGACGGTGGACCAAATTCTGAGACCTCTCCTAGAACCACCCACTGCCTCAAATTCTGCGATCGCCTGGGCCAATCACGCCAATACCCTATACCGCATGGGCCGCTTACCCGAAGGCATTCGCGCCCTCCAAAAAGCCATCAAACTGTCTCCCAAAGCCGTTGCTTTGCGCTATGCCGAAGGTGTGATGTTTTTCACCTTGGGCCGATCGGCGGATGCGGTAAAAGCCTTTGACCAAGCATTGACCTTAGACCCAACCCAAGACCGGGCATTACAGGGCAAAGCGATCGCCTTGGCCAGTCTAGGCAACACTGAAGACGCGATCGAATTGCTGAGCCAGACTGTCAAACTCAACCCCCGCAATGCGATCGCTTGGTACTGGCGAGGAAAATTGATGAATCAATTGCGGCAGTCTACCCAAGCGATCGAAAGCCTCAACTACGCCACCAGTCTCCAACCCAACTTTCCCGCCGCCTGGGTTGAAAAAAGCAAAGCCTGGGAAACCATCGGAGAACCGATCGCATCCCAGGCTGCTCTTAAAGAAGCTCAGAAATTAGACGCTGAGTTGTAAGCCCTAAGTTATGAACCTAGCCAGCCGTGCGGGTCATCAGCACCGGGCAAGTTGCATGGGTCCGCACATAATCAGACAGCGACGATCCCAAAAGCCGATCGATATCTGGCAACGTCCGACCGATCGCAGGACGCCGATCGGGAGAACCCAACAGCAGCAAGTCAGTGCGATTTTCGGCTGCGATACGACAGATAGTTTCGCCCGCTTTTCCGGTGCCGACAAAGCAACGGGTATCAATGCCATAGCGCTTCACTTGAGCCAACGCATCCGCAATGACTGGATCACGCTCAGCCGCCGCACCCGTCACTTCAGCTTTAGCATTGGGATCAATATGCACCAAATTCAACCGACCGTCGGGCATATCCCGCAGCAAGAACATCGCCAAGCTCAAACTCTTACGCGACATTTCAGATTTATCCATGGCCACCGTCACGCGCTGAATCGGACGCACATAGAGGTCATCCTGGACCAACAGCATTGGACGAGGCGAAAGCTGGAAGACGTACTGACTTACCGAGTTCTCAACAATCGACCAGAGACGGCTCTTCAGACCGCGTGATCCCATAATGATCAAGTCCGTATCAATTTCTTCTGCCACCTGACACACAATGGACTTGGCATCGCCCGATCGAATCACCGATGTCACGCGCTCAGGATCCAGCTTCAGCCGATCGATCGCAGCCTGCACGAGCGCCTCGCCCGCCTGCATTTTACTCGCCTGAGCCTCAGCTCCAATTTGAGGGGGGACGACATGGAGGATCGTCACCATGGCACGACGAATGGACGGAATCGCCATCAGGGCTTGGAGCATTTCTTCAGAATGTCCCGTTCCAGAGTCAGCCAAAAGGATTCTTTCAATCATGGTCAATTACCTCGTAAAACAAACGAATGGTTTAGGGACATTGAGCTGAGCAATTGTTTCGAAAAATAGCTCTTTGAAAATCAACGTTTTAAAAAATCAACAGTTTGAAAATCAATCTTAAAATCAACGCCAATCACTGCAAATGAAACAATTGGAAATCAATCTAAAACAATGCAGTTGCTTCTTTCACAATATAGGATAGCTTTGAGCGATCGTCTCCATTTCAGCCTCTCGAATTCCAAACTTGTAACATGAACAAATCTCTATACTCCAGCGATCGGCTGATCAGTCATTTAAGAATCTGTAATATTTGCATCGCTTTATGAGGGACATTGTTTTGAATCGTGACAGAATGTCGCAGTTTTACGGAGGAGATTTGTTACAAAGCTCAAAATACAACCTGTTTAATGAGAACTTCGATTTATAATTCTTGACAGTTAATGGTGTTAAAACACCCCATGACACCCCGCCGCTGTCCGCCCAAATGTAACGCTCAGTGTAAAGTATGGTAAACCCACAATCCCTCTCCAGCAGTGCGATCGTTCCGCAACGCCAGCCCTTATCGGCCCATGACTGGTTTGAATATCCTGTCAAAGTTCATCCCCACCATACGGACTATGCAGGCGTTGTGTGGCATGGGACTTACCTGACTTGGATGGAAGAGACTCGCGTAGAAGCATTGCGATCGCTGGGCATTGACTATGTTGATTTGGTTGCCATGGGGTGTGAACTTCCTGTCGTGGATTTGTCGATTCGGTACCATCGCGCCTTAAAAATGGGTGCAGAAGCGATCGTCCGTGCCCGCATGATGGAAATGCAAGGCGTCCGCATCAATTGGGAATACGAAATCAAATCCATCGATCGCAGCGTCACCCATGTCACCGCACAGGTCACACTCGTCGCCGTAGATATTGAAAAAGGTAAAATCTTGCGTCAACTTCCTGCTGCGGTCAAAGATGCGATCGCGCGTAAACCAAGATCTTAGAACGTATTCAAATCTCAAAGTCCCCCTTACCAAGGGGGATTTAGGGGGATCGATCGTTATGCTTTGAAGATCATTTTAAATAGATTTTCAAACACTTCGCCTACACGAATATTCAAGACAAATTGCATGGCAAAAATGGCCAATGCAATAAAGAACGCCGCCTTCACCGTCATTTTGATAATGTTGATCAAAATGGTAAAGATCACGAACGCCACCACGATCGCACCCACAATCACCCAAATACTCATCCCTACTTTGCCTCTAAAAATTCCAAATATGACTTCGTCGTCTCTTCCACAGAAATATCATAAAACCGTTTACCATGCTCCGGAGTCGCCAGCGCCGGATTCGAACCCATGCGACCATCGGGATAGCGCCGTCGAAAATCCACTGCACTATAGATCTTATGACCGCTCGGCGCACTGGGATCGAATTTCACTGACTTAATCGACTCGGGATAGACATATTGCGTCAACGCCACCTCACTCGGCGTCGCATGGGAGCCTTCCGCATCGCCATATAATTCCTTCGCCAACCGATACACGCCGCCGCCCATGAACCAGTTGCTGACGACACACTGCACTTGATCGGCCTCCTCCATGCGCAACTCCGCCAAATGCTCATAGCACTCTGAAAATGCCGCCTTCATCACCGCAATATTGCCACCATGGCCATTAATGAAGAAAAACTTGCGAAATCCCGCCTTAGCCAGCGTCGCCACATAGTCCCGCAGCACCAAAATCATTGTGCTGGGTTTCAAGCTCATGCTGCCGGGGAAAGCCGTATGATGCAACGCCATGCCGACATTAATGGTGGGACCGACGATCGCCCCCGTCTTCTCCCCCACACCCTTGGCGATCGCCTCCGCGCAGATGGCATCGGTCCCGATCAGACCATTGGGACCATGTTGCTCCGTGGAGCCGATCGGCAAAATAATGCCCTTAGACGTCTCAAGATAAGACTCAACCTCTGGCCAAGTCGAAAGGTGAAGTAGCATAAATCCTCGGAATCTCTCTAAGCCATCTATCTCACGATAAACCAACGATCGTTTTTCGGTAAGATAAGTTCTGCCGCAAAACGCCGTCTAAGATTTCCGTCTAAAAAACGTCGTCTAGCCGATCGGCGTTATCCCATTCCGAGTTAAATTCCCGTGGACTTAAAACAGATTTTCAAAACCCAGACGCCCATTATCGGAGTCGTGCATTTGCTGCCATTACCCACCTCTCCCCGCTGGGGTGGCAGTCTCCAAGCCGTCCTCGATCGCGCAGAACAAGAAGCGACGGCTCTGGCCTCGGGTGGGGTGGATGGCATTATTGTTGAGAATTTTTTTGATGCTCCGTTTCCAAAAGATCAAGTGGATCCTGCCGTAGTCAGCGCCATGACGATCGCCGTTCAGCGATTACAAAACCTCGTCACCTTGCCCATCGGTCTCAATGTCCTGCGCAATGACGCCAGAAGTGCGATCGCCATTGCCACCTGTACCCAAGCGCAATTTGTCCGGGTCAACGTCTGGAGTGGAGCCATGGTCACGGATCAGGGCATCATCGAAGGCCGCGCCCATGAACTCATGCGCTACCGCCGCGAACTGGGCAGCGAGGTCAAAATTTTTGCCGATGTCTTAGTGAAACATGCTCAGCCCTTGAGTACCTCGGATTTGACGACGGCGATTCATGACACGATCGATCGGGGGCTAGCAGATGCCGTGATTATCTCAGGGTCAGCTACTGGGTATCCGCCGGATGTGGACCAAATCAAGCTGGCCAAAGCCGCCGCAGGCGATACTCCAGTGCTAGTCGGCAGTGGAGCTGATTGGGAAAATGCAGCACAGTTTATCAAAATCTCCGATGGTATCATTGTCTCCAGCTCCCTTAAGCGCCAAGGTAAACGGGACAATGCCATCGACCCCAACCGTGTCAGCCGTTTTGTTGAAATGGCCCAGCAGCAAAAAGAAGCGTTGGTCCGGTAAGTCATGGCTTATAAGTAACGAGCCAATGTCCGATCGTAGCCGATCGTACTCCAGCCGATCTATTTAAATCGACTCTAAAAACCGTTGGATTCTACGCCCTAGACTGACGGTTTTTTAACGTCTGATTATTAGAATTGATTAAATGATAACTCTAATAAAGTCAGAGTAAAAGCCCTTTAATCAGTAAAAAATTATACAGAAATTGACAAAATAATAATTCAAAAACTATAAAGTTATGGCCCAACAAAATTTTGAAAATTTTGAGGAAAGAATCTATCTATTTGTAGAAGATTTTTATGTCAAGCCCTAAAGATTACAGAATAAAATCAAATGCATTCAGAATAATAAACCTGAGAGACAAAATGCGGTAAACCTTGAAGA
>JAAFJU010000019.1 GCA_013298165.1 Synechococcales cyanobacterium bin31.maxbin.ball.101
CGAAGCTCTCTTTGATCTCTGTGCAGGCCATCCTTATTTCACACAGATCATGGGGTTTGCGCTGTTTTCTCAGGCGCGTAGCAGCGATCGGTGGACGGTGGAAGCGGAGGATGTTGCCGCTGTCGTAGATCGGGCCATTGAACTGGGTGGCGGGGGACTCGCTTGGTTTTGGGATGGGTTGCCGATCGCGGAACGAGTCGTCTATGCCGCCGCCGCGACCATTGCCGCCAAAAGTTCCACAGGTGTGGAAGTCCGAGACGGCGAACCCTTAGAACTCCTGGAAGATCGCGGCATCGTCCTCACCGACTGTCTCCACAAAGCCCAAACCAACCTAATCGAATGGAAATTTCTCGATCGCCTCACCAGCAGACCCGAAACCGTCCTAAGAGGCACCTATCGCATCACCATTGAACTGGTGCGACGGTGGCTGGTGCGACAGCACAGCATCCGAGACGAAGTTTGGGAACTGCAAGACTTAGAGCCAGACCTCAAGCCACTCTACGAATCCGCCTGCCAAGCCCGGAACCAAGGCGAACTTCCCAAAGCCATCAAGCTATACGAGCGCGTCTTTAGCCGCAACCCCAATCACCTCGGCGCACTCTTTGACCTCGCGGACTGTTGCTTGCACACTCAAGCCTACGGTCGCGCCCTCGAACTTTTCGATCGGGCCTACGCTGTGGATCCAGTGCGCGCTAAGGATGGACTGCTGCGATCGGGTCTAGGCTATGCCAAACTTTTGCGCGACGAATATCTCATGACCGAAGCTCGTAATGTCTTAGAACATCTCCTGGACATGGGTGCAGACCGCGAACAAATTCGTCAAATGTTTGCTGAAATCCAACAGATGGAAGCGCAGAAGATTGAACCCCAGTCACCTGTGGGGCGGTTTATCCCAGAATGGCGATGGAAACTTTCCCAGGACGACGATCGAACCTTGAGCTAGCAGAAAATGACGGGAGAGGTCCCGGTCTTAAATTAGTTTTTACGATCGCACTTGAAGAACTCACCCTTTTGCGCTTATAATCAATCCTTGCAGAGAACTAGTCTTTCGATTTTTGAGCGCACCCTTGTTGTATATTTTCATGCCAGCATAGACGCTCCGAAACTTGCCTCTCATTTTCATTTTTCCTTTGGAGCGTCCTATGTCGATTTATGTGGGCAACTTGTCCTACAACGTTACCCAAGAAGACTTAAGTGAAGTCTTCGCAGAATATGGCACCGTCAAACGTGTCCAAGTCCCTACGGACCGCGAAACTGGCAAGCCTCGCGGATTCGCCTTCGTTGAAATGTCTACCGACGAAGAAGAAGAAGCTTCGATCGCAGCACTTGACGGTGCTGAGTGGATGGGTCGCGACCTCCGCGTCAACAAAGCTAAACCTCGTGAAGAACGCCCCGCTGGTGGCGGCGGTGGTTATCGCGGCGGTGGCGGCGGCGGTGGCGGCGGCTGGGGTGGCGGCGGCGGCGACCGTGGCGGTCGTGGTGGCGGCGGTGGCCGTCGCGATTACTAGTTTCCCCCTAGCAATCCCTTTACCTGTTCACCTATTTGAAGGAGCGTAATAATGGCTCAGGTCGTTGTGGGAGAAAATGAAGGCATTGAGTCAGCATTACGACGCTTTAAGCGTCAGGTCTCTCGTGCTGGAATTCTCCAAGATGTTCGCAAGAACCAACATTTTGAAACCCCCCAAGAGAAGGCAAAGCGTAAAGCTAGTGCCCGTCGTCGTCGAGGCGGTCGTCGCTAATTGAGCGATCGTTCAAAATTAATAGCTTAGACTCAGTTCTAGGTTTGAATGCCTGCTTTGGTTCGCCAAGGCAGGTTTTGTTTTGGGATGCAGAGTAGCGGGCGCAATCTATCGATATAATTAATAGCTGCCTTTATTCTTGAGACTGAGATTTCCCAATGGCCTCCGAAGACTTACGCGCCACACGCATTGAAAAGCTGGACCAACTCCGAGCCGTCGGCATGAACCCCTTTGCCTACCAGTGGAAATCCAGCCACACCATGGCAGAACTCCAGACCCACCATGCGGCATTACCCAATGGAGAAGAGGACACCACTGAAGTGGCCGTCGCCGGACGCATCATGGCAAGGCGCGTATTTGGGAAACTCGCATTTTTCACCCTGCAAGACGAAACAGGCAACATCCAGCTTTACCTCGACAAAGGCCGCATTCAAGAATTCATGGGCGATCGCTTCCCCGAAGCCTTTACGAATTTAAAACAGCTCACCGACATGGGCGACATCATCGGCGCAAAGGGCACCCTCAAGCGCACCGACAAAGGCGAACTCTCCGTCTACGTCAAGGAATTTGAAATGCTAACAAAATCCTTGTTGCCATTGCCCGACAAATTCCACGGACTCACCGACATCACCACCCGCTATCGTCAGCGCTATGTGGATCTCATTGTCAATCCCGAAGTCCGCGAAACGTTTCGGCGTCGGGCCTTAATCACGGCATCTATTCGTCGCTACTTGGATCAGCAAGGCTTCATCGAAATCGAAACCCCCACCCTCACCTCCGAAGCAGGTGGTGCAGATGCACGTCCGTTCGTGACCTATCACAACACAATGGACATGGAGCTATACCTCCGCATCGCCACCGAACTCCACCTCAAACGGCTTGTGGTGGGCGGGTTTGAAAAGGTTTTTGAAATGGGACGGATTTTCCGAAACGAAGGCATTTCAACGCGGCATAATCCAGAGTTCACATCGATCGAAGTGTACCAAGCCTACGCTGACTACAACGACATGATGGAACTGACGGAAACACTAATCACAACGGCAGCGAAAGAAGTGATTGGCACGACAGAGATCAGTTACGGCGGCGTCCCTGTCAGTTTAACCTCCCCTTGGAAACGCATCACCATGCATGATGCCGTCAAGGAAGCGACAGGCGTAGACTTTGCAAGCTTCACCGATTTAGAAGCGGCGAAATCGGCAGCGAAATCGGCAGGTATTCACAACATTGATGACTGTCCATCCATTGGCAAACTGCTCAACGAAGCCTTCGAACAAAAAGTCGAAACCACCTTAATTCAACCCACCTTCATCACCGACTACCCCGTCGAAATCTCGCCTTTGGCCAAACCCCACCGATCGAAACCTGGACTCACTGAGCGATTTGAGTTATTTATCGTGGGACGTGAGACGGCTAACAGCTTCTCCGAGTTGACCGATCCTTTGGATCAACGCGATCGGCTCGAAGCCCAAGCGGCCCGCAAAGCCGCTGGAGATCTGGAAGCTCAAGGCGTTGATGAAGATTTCATCACAGCGTTGGAATACGGGATGCCTCCTACGGGTGGTTTAGGAATCGGGATCGATCGGCTCGTCATGGTCCTAACCGATTCCCCCAGCATTCGCGACGTAATTGCCTTCCCATTGCTAAAACCAGAGAAGACTGAGTCGGAGGAGTAATATGAGCAAAAAGGGCATCAAGAAAAAGAATTTTTCGAGCTTTAAATTAGCGGATGCATTCAAGCAATTAAATCTCACGGATTTACAACCCTGGAATTTAGACTTTGATCCGATCGAACCGAGTACCTTTTTACAGGAACGATTGCATCGAATGCGCTGCTTTGATTTGCAGAGTTATGAGGAGTCGAAAAAACTGGTCATTGATGCCCTTTGCGAGGAAGCCCTGCAAAGCTTTGAAACGTTGCGGATGTGGAAAGGAGGAAAGCTTGAAGGCGCGTCTACGGCAGGATATGTCGATTATCTTTTAGCCGCAAGGCGACGGTATTTAGAAGCGCCTATGCTCTGTGTAGTGGAAGCCAAAAAAGATGATTTTGAACAGGGGTTAGCGCAATGTCTCGTTGAAATGCAAGCTTGTCAGTGGAGTAATGAACAAATTGGCAAACAGATTGATGTTCATGGAATTGTCAGTAATGGCCAAGGTTGGAGTTTTTATAAATTAGACCTTGCAGGTCAAGTTTATGAAACAGAGACCTATGCGATCGCACGAATGTCCGACGTTCTCGGAATGCTACAAAAAGTCTTTGAACTTTGCGATCGTGCCATTTAAATTCGTGGGCTGAGCGGAGTCGTAGTTTACGTCCGTAAGGACTAGCCCAAACCCAACTAAATCACCGATCGGAGCATCACCATGTCAGGCATTTCCGTCAAAAACCTCAGCAAAATGTATCCCGTTGCGGTGAAGGAACCCGGACTCAAAGGGACGATCGAACATTTTTTCAAACGCACTTACAAAGAGATCAATGCCGTTCAGGACGTGAGTTTTGAAATTGCGCCGGGGGAAGTCGTCGGGTTCCTGGGCGCAAACGGGGCGGGGAAAACTACAACACTCAAAATGTTGACTGGGTTGATCTATCCATCAACAGGCCAAGTGCTTGTCGGGGGACATCGGCCCTACGATCGTAAGCCTGCTTTTCTCAAAGACATCACCCTGGTCATGGGTCAAAAGCAGCAATTGATTTGGGATTTGCCTGCGTTGGATTCGTTGCGAATTAATGCGGCGGTGTATGGCATCAGCGATCGCACCGCCAACCGTCGCATTGAAGAACTCAGCGACATGCTCTCCCTCTCGGGCAAACTCACGCAGCCCGTCCGCAAGTTATCCCTAGGGGAACGGATGAAAGCGGAGCTTTTGGCGTCGCTGTTGCATGAGCCGAAGGTGCTGTTTTTAGATGAGCCGACGTTGGGATTGGATGTGAATGCACAGTTGGCAGTGCGGCAGTTTTTGCGGGATTATAATCAGCGGTTTAATGCGACGATTTTGTTGACGAGTCACTATATGGCGGACATTACGGCGCTGTGCGATCGGGTCTTGACGATTCACCAGGGGAAGCTGATTTACGATGGCAGTCTGGATGGGTTGATTGAGAAGTTTTCACCGAAGCGCGAAGTCACGGTGGAGTTCGCCTATGCCTACCACCGGGCTAAGCTTCAGGGCTATGCGGATGTTCATGAGATTGATGGCGTGAGAGCGCGGTTTTTAGTGGGACAGGAAATGCTGACGAAGACGGTTTCGACCATGCTGGCGGAGTTGAATATTGTGGATTTGTCTGTGGGTGAACCACCGATCGAAGAAGTGATTGGGCAGGTGTTTCAGGCGGGAACGGTGTAGGGGTTCGGGTGGCCCCCTAACCCCCTTTCTTAGATGCCCGCAGGGCTATATTCTGGGGGGACAAGAGAAGAGAGTTTTGAGGGTTTTATGTCTTTTACTTATCATCGGACGATTCATTTTAAGGATACGGATGCGGCGGGGGTCGTTTACTTTTCTAATGCGCTTAGCATTTGTCATGAGGCTTATGAGGCGTTGTTGGAAACATTGGTAATCGATTTAAAAAGCTATTTCTCAGGGAAGACATTAGCCGTTCCGATCGTCCATGCTGAGATTGATTTTATGCGTCCCATGCATTGCGGCGATCAAATCTATGTGGCGTTGTCAGGGACGATGCAATTAGAGAATACGTTTACCTTGAAGTATGAGATGTTTCATAATGATCTCGATGCCGATCGCCCGATCGCGACCGCGAGTACTCGTCACGTTGCGATCGATCCTCTCACGCGAAAACGATCGGCCCTTCCATCAGAACTGCTACAATGGTTGGCAATGAAGTGATGACGCTCTCAGTATGCTTTCCATCGATTTAGCTGCTTTTCCATTTCTCACATCCCTTTGTTGGCAGGGGGAGAAGCCGTCTATTGAAGGTCTGACGGAAGCTGAAATTCTTAGCATTTACGAACGAAATTGGCGGTGGCGCGGGGTGATGGCTAGTTTGAGTGATGCTGAAGTTACATGGATTCAAACCTATGGAAAACTCCACGATTCTTGGCTAATCAATGAGCTATGAACTTTCAATATCCCTTTCATAATCAGATTTTTCAAGTTTTGCAATGTCTCGATCGGAGCTTTCTCGATCGCTGTCACATTGCCTTTGGCGGTGGAACGTTGCTAGCACTAGCCTATGGAGAGTATCGGTTAAGTCGAGATATGGATTTCCTTTGTCCGTACGGAGAGCCGTTTTCAAGGTTGCGTCGTGAGATTTACGATCGGGGTTACGAAGCTCTTTTTCAACCGAACATTCCATCTAATATTCAGTTTCCCCATGAGATTCGGACCGATCGGGATGGGGTGAGATTGACCATCAAAGTTGATGATACGAGTTTAAAGCTTGAAATTGTGGCGGAAGGGCGGATTCAATTAGAGCGGCCTGAGGTGCGATCGGGGTTTCCGGTGTCTTGTTTGAGTGAAACAGATCAGATTGCGGAGAAGTTGCTGGCAAATGGCGATCGTTGGGCAGATGCTTCGACGGATTCACGAGATTTGATTGATTTGGCAATGTTGATCCAATCGATCGGCTTCTCGGATATTGCAATTAATAAGGCTGAGGCCGCGTACCGTTGTATTGATCCACTCAAACGATCGATCGTTAATTTTCAATCCAAACCAGATTACCGATCGCGTTGTTATTCCCGTTTGCAGATCAGTCGTCCTAGTGAGATCATGAATGGCATTGATGCGTTGGCGCTATGGTGTGGGCTTGAGGTGTGCGATTCTCTAGGAGAGAGGCTTCACCAACGGATTTCGGAAGAACTGTTTTAGTTTACGATCGGCCCCCCAGCCCCCAATTCTGGGGGAGCCGGACCGTTTGGAGTCGATCGAAGCGCGATCGGAGTTGCTCAAGTCACGATCGGAGTTGTTTGAAGCGCGATCGAAGCCGTTCAAAGCACGTTCGGGATTGCTCAAAGCGTGTTTCGAGTTGCTTGAAGCACGATCGGAATCGCTCAAATTACGATCGGAGTTACTTGAAGGGCGATCGGAGTTAGCCAAATCACGATTGGAGTTACTTGAAGGGCGATCGGAGTTAGTCGAAGCAGGATTGGGGTTACTCGAAGCGCGATCGATGCCATAACGATCGTTGTTGATCCTGTGAAGTCGGGATGAATAGTTATTTCCGCAGTAGAATAAGGCTAGAATTTGGAGCTTTATTCATGTTGGACAAGCTTTTTGGGAAGAAGGGAAAGGCGGAAGCTGAGACGCCGAAGCAATCGCAGAGCATGAGTGGCATTGGGGGAAGTGGTCAGCAGGTTCAGGCGGGGCGGGATGCGATCGCGACCCAACAAGCGCAACAAGCAACCCAGCAGCAAGGACTGACGGGGACTGAAGTGGTGGCTTTACTGGCTCAGTTGCAGGGGGCGATCGAGGCATCGGGACTGACACCGGATCAGAAGGAAGAGCTTCAGGATTATCTCAAGGCGGCGAAACGGGAGGCGGGGAAGGAGTCTCCAGATAAGGAGTTTGTCGGGAAAAATCTGAAGAATGTCGGGGAGACGATGAAAAATTTGAAGGAGACGACGGAAGCGGGGAAGAGTCTGTGGCAGACGGGCGGAGAGGTGTTTAAGACGATCGCCCCTTGGCTCGGGATTGCGGCGTCGGTATTTGGGGTGATGTAGGGACAAATCGGGAAATTACCGGATTTCCTCTTGATGTGGGGAATAATGCTAAGGATGCTGTGAGTGCTGGGGCGGATGATGGAGAAGCGTTTTAATCCCGATCGATCGCAAGACCAAGACATGAGTGCTATGGGCGGTGATGGTCAGCAGACTCAAGCGGGCAGAGATGCGATCGCGTTGCAGAATTCGCAGATGACGATTAATAAGTCATTTATTGCATTGTTTGGCGGTCGTTCTGTTGCGCCGGGGGTCGATTGGGATTGGGCGATGAAGATTTTGAAGCAACAGCAACCGGATCTTAAGAAACGGTTGAGGGAATCGTTGTTTGGGTTGGCTCAGGTGGATGCGGTTGAGGTGGAGGCGAGGGGGCAAGAAGCGTCTCCGGCCTTGATGTTGGAGGCGAAGAAGACGTTGACGGTAAATGGAACTGAGGCTGGGACGATCGATGCAGATTTGCCCATTATTGCAACCTATGCGAGGGAGGATATTGATGGGTCGCTGTTGATTTTGGGAACGCCGGGTGCGGGGAAGACGATTACGCTGCTGAAGTTGGCGGACCAGTTGGTGGGGGAGGCGATCGTCAACCCGGAGACGGTGATTCCGATCGTTTTTGAGCTTTCGACTTGGCGCGAGGGGCAGAGCATTGAGGCTTGGTTGATTGAGCAGTTGTATGAAAATTATGGTGGGAAGCGAGAGTGGAAGGTATATGAGACTTGGTTAGAGCGGCGGGTGTTGTTGCCGTTGTTGGATGGGTTGGATGAGTTGGGGATGGTGCGGCAGAAGGCTTGTACGGAGAAGGTGAATGCGTTTGCGGCGCAGTATCCGCAGGTGGTGGTGTGCTGTCGGGTGAAGGAGTTTCAGCAGGCGGGGGTGAATCTGTCGAATGTGCGGGGGAAAGTGCAGTTGCAGCCGTTGACCGATCGGCAGCTTGAACAGTATTTGCAATCCATGGGGAAAGTAGGGCTGTGGGAGCAGATTTTGTCGGTGCCGGAGATGGGGAAGTTATTGGAGCCTGTGATTGATAAGGAGAATGCTGATTATGATGAGCCGGGATTGCTGCGGGTGCCGTTGTTTATTTCGCTGGCGGCGAAGGTTTATGAACCGGGTCAGCCGTTGAAGGGGAAGACGGATCTGTTCGATCGGTATATCGATCGGCAGCTTTCGTGGGATGCGCGGGTGGGCGATCGGCGCAAGGAAGTCAAGAAGCGGGATTGGTCATTTAAGGCTGTGGATCAGGAGCCGAAGCCGGAAGCGGCGAAACGATCGATAACTTGGGTCGCTCGGCAACTTCAGCGGCAAGGTCAAGTGGAGTTGTTGATTGAGAAGATGCAACCGAGTTGGTTAGACAGCAACATTACCAAATGGCAATATCGGCTGATTGGAGGGCTGATTGTCGGGCTGATTTTCGGGCTGATTGTCGGGCTGATTGGAGGGCTGAAGCAGGACTTAAAAGTACGATCGCATCCAAATCAAGGCATTTGGAATTCACTTCAAAGTACTGTTTTTACAATGCTTTTTATGTTTCCCGGCGGCATCATTTTGACCTATTTTCCTCGTGTGATTAGCGATGGGATCAAGAATGGAAAATCATGGGAAGCGATCGGCGCTCTACTCTGGAAAAACTTTCCCAACTTCATTATTCCGGGATTATTGATGACACTATTCTTAGGAATATTTTTAGGCGGTGGGGCTGCCATAGTCCAGCACATTTGTCTCCGCATCATTCTCACCTGCCACTATCCCGTCCCCTGGAATCTCGCCCAGTTCCTCACCTATGGTCACGAGCGCCGCTTACTTCAGCAGATCGGCGGGCGGTATCGGTTTATTCATCGGGAGTTGTTGGAACACTTTGCAAGAATGGAGAATCTCTTCAAAAATAGCTTGTGAAATGAGAAGCGTTTCACCTTGCAAAATCTGACGCAATGCGATCGCAGGCTGAGACGATCGAAACAAAACTGCACTAACCAACACATTGGTATCAACAACAACGCGCAAGACCCTACTCCTCTAACAGCGTTGCTAAAATGTCTGGTGTCAACCCATTTGCTTCCGCCTGTTGACTGATCTCATCCATAATCTCAATCGCACTTCGTCTCGGACGCACAGCCTCTCGCAACTTGAGATTCAGCAGCGCACTCAATTTCTGCCGACCTTGAACCGACGCAGCCTGATAAAACTCTGCGACCTCTGCATCGACTTCGATCGTGATCGTCTGCATTCCATCCATCACTGAAATACCTGAAACTTTCCTCAATTATAGATCAAGACTCCGATCGCAAATGCCATTAGCTTCATCGACTGCCAACTCATGAGCAGCAATGGTAAACTGAAGATGCTAGGTAGCGATCGGTAATCGCTTTAAACCAATCGATCGTCCTGTGCGAGCAGAATTTCTATCGTTGTTGCAATTGCGATCACAACGCACGACTCGATCGCTATGACGAAGATTCCCGTTGCCCCATCATGGTCGCCATTCGTTCAGAAGAAGTTATTTTCGATCGACATCCACCCACGTAAATCCAACCGATCGCGATCATCATCGTACAATTGACTCAGCACTGTTTTAATCAACTTCCATGCGCGATCGAGAATGGATTAACACCCAAGCCAGACAATTTCTCAGTCTGCTCAATAGTCTTCCCTTCACGGACTGCCATGAACTGACTCGAAATTTTTCAGATGTCACGCCTCGCCCAGGTCTTTATGCTTTCCGTCATTCACCCAGCGGTATTCTCTACATCGGAAAATCTCAAAATGTTCGCAAACGGCTTCGAGGCGGACATAAAGCACTGGGCTGGGCATTTATCGATCGATTAGATCCCAACGATGTTCGCATTGCAGTTGTTACACTGGACTGGGAAACCGCACAATATACGCTCGACATCGAAGCACGGATGATCCAAACCCTCCGTCCACGTTATAACGTTCAAATACGTCAAGGAGAATAACCTCATGCAACAACTCACCGCCCCTCACCTATCTAATACCGCCGCCCAAGCATTACTCAATGCCATCCCAGAAAAAATCAAATTGGGATTAGTTGCCTATGCCGCTGAACTCGAATATCCGATCGAAGCCGTCATCGAAATGGCGATCGCAGGATTCCTCGATGAGGATGCCATTAGCTTCATCGACTGCCAACCCATAAGCAACAATGGCAAACTTAAAATGCTGGATAGCGATCGGTAAACTACTATGCTGACCCTAACTTCCCAAGACGTCACCCTCGGAACACTCAAAGAAGCATTTGGATTACAGCATATTCAGGATTCAGCTTTTTTCTCAGAATGGCAAATCACTGAAAACTCGCCTGAAAATTGTGTGTCTCCCCTAGAAGCTGAAAGTCTCGATCGGATCAAAGCCAATTTTACAAGCCTGATGGACAGACCTCCACTCCTTGAAAATAGCGTCAAAATGGTTGTTCTCGCGCCTCTTCTTGACCTGTTGGGCTTTTACCAACCGCCTTTCAGTCTCCAAACAGAACCCAGTATCGAAATCATCGCCGAAGATGAAGGCACCTCCGTTCGGGGACGCATCGACATTTTGGTGCTTAAAAATCGTCTCTGGCTCACCGTCATCGAAACGAAACGAAGTGACTTCTCCGTAACCCGAGCCATTCCTCAAACCCTCTCCTACCTACTAGCCAATCCCGCTGGTAAAGACGCAGAGAATAAAGACGCAGAAAACGAAAATCGTCCGACCTTTGGACTCATCACCAATGGCAACGAATTTCTATTCCTCAAAGCCAATCCCCGCCCCATCGCCCAATATGCTAATTCCCGACTTTTCTCGTTGATCAACCCCAATAACGATCTCTACCAAGTCCTCAGCATCCTGAGGGAACTCGGACAAACTCTCCACAGGAGTTCCTGAATCAACGCTGAGAAAGGTGATCCATTAAGTTTATAATTGTTCACACTGTTCATCATTTCAGAGCGTCGTATGGATCGTAAGAAAGCCATCATCATCGGTTCAGGGATCGGCGGATTGTCCCTTGGGATTCGTCTACAGAGCCTCGGATTCGACACCACCATCTTTGAAAAGCTCGATGCTCCGGGCGGACGAGCCTACGTGCGCCGCGAAGCAGGCTTCGTCTTTGACATGGGACCGACGGTGATCACCGTGCCTCACTTCATCGAAGAACTCTTTTCTCTCGATCGCGACTGTGCCGATCTCGGTAGCCCCGACTTCTCCCCAGAACTCCTCGACATCAACAGCCGCATCACCACAGGCGTCAGCGGCGGACCCAATACCTCTAAATACGTCAAAATCGTCCCGATCCTCCCCTTCTATCGAATCTACTTCGACGACGGAACCTACTTTGACTACGACGGCGACCCCGAAAGCACCCGCCGTCAGATCGAAGCGATCGAACCCGAGGACCTCGCAGGCTACGATCGGTTCCACGACGCGGCCAAAGCGATCTTCGAGCGGGGCTTTGTAGAACTGGGCTACACCTACTTCGGCAACGTCATGTCGATGTTGAAGATCGCACCGGATCTGGTCAAACTCGACGCCGTTCGGCCCTTGTTCTCCTTCGTCAAGAGCTACTTCAAAAGTCCAAAACTCCAGCAGGTCTTCAGTTTTGAGCCATTGCTCGTCGGGGGCAACCCGATGAACGTGCCTGCGATCTACGCCATGATTCACTTCGTGGAAAAAACCTGGGGCATTCACTTTGCCATGGGCGGCACCGGAGAACTCGTCAAAGGATTCATCAAAAAATACGAAGAACTCGGCGGCACCATCCGCTACGACAGCGAAGTCACCAGCATCGAAGTCGAAGGAAAACGGTTTGGGAAAAAAGTGGCGAAGGGCATTACCTTAGCGGACGGCAGCAGCTACAAGGCCGACGTGATCGTCTCCAACGGTGACTACGCCAACACCTACATGAAGCTGATTGAGCCGAAATATCGCCTGATCAACCAAGATCTGCGCGTCAAGACCATGAAGCAATCCATGTCGATCGTCGTCATCTACTTCGGCTTCAAATCCAACGGACTCGAAGACCTCGATCTGCGCCACCACAACATCATCCTCGGCCCGCGCTACGAAGAACTCCTCGACGAGATTTTCGAGCAAAAAGTCCTCAGCCCGGACTTCTCCCAATACCTCCACGTCCCGTCCCTGACGGACCCAAGCATGGCTCCCCCCGGACACCATGCCGCCTACACCCTAATCCCTGTCCCCAACAACGCCAGCGACATCGACTGGTCCGTGGAAGGCGACAAGCTTGTGGACAAGGTCTTGGATTTCCTAGACGATCGCAACTACATTCCTGGGTTGCGCGATCGGCTGGTCCACAAGAGTTTCGTCACGCCGGACTACTTTGAAGGCACGCTCAACAGCTACCTGGGCAACGGCTTCGGCGTCGAACCCGTGCTAGTCCAAAGCGCCTTCTTCCGTCCCCACAACCGCAGCGAAGACATCGAAAACTTCTACCTAGTGGGAGCCAATTCCCAACCCGGTGGCGGTACCCCAGCGGTAATGATGTGCGCCAAAATGACCGCCCGCGAAATTGCCAAGAACTATGGTGTAGCGGAGTCGATCGTCAACGGTGTGGCGAAACCGTTGGTTACGGCGTAGGCCCGATCCCCCTAGCCCCCTTGGAAAGGGGGGACCGGACTTTAGAGCAAACTTAAAAGATAAGCAATACCTTCTCAAAGTCCCCCTTACCAAGGGGGATTTAGGGGGATCGGGCTTCACAACGCAGACCCGAATCATTCTCAATTCAAAATTCTGTATTCAAAATGCTGTCTCTTCGTCGCATCTACCGCATCTCCACCACCCTCCTTACCACCTACTACGCCTACATGCTGGAGTATCGAGCGGAACTCGTGCTGTGGGCATTGTCGGGATCGCTACCGTTCATTCTCATGGGCGTCTGGCAAAAGGCAGCGGCGAGCGGAAGCTTTGGGTTAACCGCGATCGACTTTACCCGCTATTTTCTCGCCAGCTTTTTGATTCGGCAGTTGACGGTGGTGTGGGTGATTTGGGATTTTGAGCGGGAGATTAATGAAGGGAAACTGTCGTTTCGATTGTTGCAGCCCTTAGATCCCGGTTGGCATCACGTCGGAACCCACGTCAGCGAACGCTTTGCCCGAATTCCATTTGTGGCGCTTCTGATCGCATTCTTTTTTGTGCTGTATCCCAGTTCATTTTGGGTTCCTAACTTCGTTTCTGTTTTACTGTTTTTACTTGCCGCAGGCTGCGCCTTTGCGTTGCAGTTTTTGATTCAATATACGTTGGCCATGTTTGCCTTTTGGACGGAGAAAGCCACGGCCTTGCAGGACATGTGGTTTATTGTTCATCTGTTTTTATCGGGTGCGATCGCCCCCGTCAGCGTATTTCCCAAAGGGGTCCAAGCCGTCCTCACCTATCTCCCGTTTCCCTACATCATTAATTTTCCCGCCAGCATCCTCGTCGGACTCCCGGTTAATTTAGCGCAAGGATTTAGCGTGATTTTGTTTTGGTTAGTCGTTTTCCTAGGACTCAACCGCTACCTCTGGCGCAAAGGCATCAAACAATTCTCTGGCATGGGAGCGTAGGCTTCGGCTCCGCTCAGCCTACAAAGGACTTGGGGGATAAAGACGAGGGCTGAGCGGAGTCGAAGCCCGGCACCATGAACAACAGACTTGAATTAGAGTGGATTTATTTACTATGAAACGTCATTTCAAACTCATTCGGTTGTTTTGGAGTACGGCGATCGCCGCCGCCATGGAATATCGCCTCAACTTTTGGTTCGCGGCAATCAGCAGTCTAGGCGGCTTGGCCGGAAGCTTGTTTGGACTTTCACTCTTTTATCGAGGCGACTATCAATTTGCAGGCTGGAGCTGGGAAGAGTCGCTGCTGCTCGTGGGCATTTTTACCCTCCTGGAAGGCATCGCCACCACCTTCCTCGCCGGAAGCCTCGGCAAACTGTTTAAACATATCGAACAGGGCACCCTGGACTTTATTTTACTCAAACCCATCAGCTCACAGTTCTGGCTTTCCACCCACAGCGTCTCCATCTGGGGCATCCCCAACATCTTCTTTGGCCTCAGCGTCATTCTCTATGCTGGATCAAAACTGGGACTAGGGCCGATCGACTACCTGGCCGGACTCCCACCGATCGCCAGTGCCGTCATGATTCTCTACAGCCTCTGGTTCGTCATGAGCGCTACGAGCATCTGGTTTACCAAGATCTACAACCTCACCGAAGTGTTGAAAGGACTCCTCGAAGCAGGACGATTTCCCATGGCCGCTTACCCGGCAGCCTATCAGTTCTTCTTCACATTTGTAGTCCCGATCGGATTCATCACCACCGTTCCCGCCGAAGCTATTTTGGGCCGGATTTCTCCAGCAACAGCCACCACATCCCTGCTAACAGCAGGCGTTCTGTTCTTTTTATCCAATCGATTTTGGAAATTTGCGTTGCGATTCTATACCAGCGCATCAAGCTAACCGTCCGTGCGATAAAGTACAGTATCAGAACGCGATTACTCTGGGACTGTCATGATCGAAGTCGAAAAGCTGAGCAAAATCTATGGGTCTGCCGCTGCCATTCAAGACGTTAGCTTTTCGGTAGAAGCAGGGGAAATCATGGGATTCCTCGGTCCCAATGGTGCAGGCAAAACCACGACGATGCGGATCCTGGCAGGATATCTACCAGCCACAACAGGAACAGCAAAGGTTGCAGGATTTGAAGTTCACGCAGACTCGATTAAAGCAAGGCAAAAGATTGGCTATCTCCCCGAAACGCCTCCCCTTTACCCGGAAATGACGATCGAAGGATTCCTGGCCTTTGTCGCAAAAATCAAGGGTGTGAGCGCAGGCGATCGGTCCACTCGAATTAATTACGCTTTGGATAAATGCAACCTCACCGAGCGCCGCAATGTCTTAATCCGTAAGCTTTCCAAGGGATTTCGGCAACGAGTGGGCATTGCTCAAGCGATCGTCCATGATCCACCCGTCATTATATTAGATGAACCTACCGTCGGCCTGGATCCCAAACAAATCATTGATGTTCGGGAATTAATCAAAGGTTTGGCAGGCGACCATACTGTGATTCTCTCAACCCACATTTTGCCAGAAGTCAGCGCTGTCTGCGATCGGGTCACAATTATCAAGCAAGGCCAAATCGTCGCAACTAATAAGCCTGAGAATTTATTAACAGGTTTAGCCAAGGGAACAAGCTATGAGATTGAGGTGGATGCCGATAGCGATCGGGTTCGTGAAGTTCTAAGTGGACTTCAACATCTGAGTCAAATCGAAGCTCTGTCTGTTTTGAACGATCGGCCTAGGTTTCGAATTACAGCCGAAACCTCCCATGATATTGGTCGAAACATCGCGACAGCATTGGTTAATAGCGGAATTCCGCCCTACGAGATGCGCCGAACCCAGGCCAGTTTGGAAGATGTGTTTTTAGAATTGACCACAGAAGAACGATCGTCTGATAAAGCGATTGATGAAACAACGCTACCTACACCTGAGTCCAATCCTTTAGAAGCATCGATCGACGACGAAAATCAGGAGGCACAACTATGAAAATTATCTGGGCAAACGTTCTGGCTATTTATTCCCGTGAATTACAGAGTTATTTCGTAACGCCCTGGGGTTACTTGATTGCGGGAATTTTCTGGTCGGTGTCTGGGTTCTTCTTTTCAGTGCTTTATTACAATCTGATGGGCCAAAGTGTGCAGATGGGCAGTGACCCAAACCTGCCACCGATCGACTTCGCCTACGAATTAATTCGCACGTTCCTCCGGGTTTTAGGCCAAGTATCGATGTTCATTTTGCCAATTCTTTCGATGAACCTCTACACCGAAGAACGCAAACGCGGAACCCTAGAACTCCTCGCTACTTCTCCAATCACTAACTGGGCCGTCGCTCTAGCAAAACTCAGTGCAGCGGTGACGTTCTTTTTCACCATGCTGCTTCCCATACTGGCCTATCAAATCTTTGCACTCAATGGTGCAAACCCTGCTATCCCCCTAGAACCACTGCTTTGGGGATATTTTGGGTTATTGCTGTTAGCCTCTGCGATCTTATCCTTGGGAATGTTTATCTCATCGTTGACGGAAAGTACGATCGTCGCTGCGATCGGAACGTTTGGCTTAGTATTGCTGCTGTCGTTGATTGATACGATTTCTAATTCCACGACAGGTTTAGTCACTGACGTTATTTCTCATATTTCACTGTTGAAACACTATGAAAATTTAGTTCAAGGTGTGGTGGATACGAGTTCTATGGTGGCGTTTGGGAGTTACATTTTGCTGGGAATTTTCTTGACGGCTCAGTCGGTTGAGGCGTTTAGGTTCCAGCGATCGTAGGGGCTTGAAGTCCCGATCCCCCTAGCCCCCTTAAAAAGGGGGGACATGAGTGTGGAATGAAGGTTTTGGGTTGTTGTTATTATTGCTTTTGTTATGAATGCTCTGAAATCACTGGTTAAGTTCTTTCTGAAAAATGCGGTTTGGTTGGGCGTGGGCTTGATCAGTGCGGCCTGTACGTCGGGGTTGATTGCAGGGTGGACGACGCTGCAGACTGGATTGTCGATCGCAGGCATTGTTTTAATTGGCATCTGGCTTTTGGCTCTGGGACAATTTGGCAATCAGCCGAACTTTTGGCAGCGACGATCGACTCAGGCCGGAACCGGAGCGCTGATTTCGACGGTTTCAGTGGCTGTGATTTTGGTGGTGTTGAATTTCTTAGCGGTGCGACATCTTTATCGACTTGATTTAACCGATACGGGGCGCTTGTCACTGGCTCCAGAGACGCAGCAAGTATTGAAAAATCTCAAACAACCCGTCACACTTTACCTATTCGACAAGGAGCAGCAGCCCGAAGATCGCGACTTACTACAAAACCTGCGTCGCCAAAGCCCAAATTTTGCGTTTGAATTCGTCGATCCCGATGCAAATCCCGCACTGGCGAAGAAGTTTGAGGTCAAAAACGCCAATCAATCTCGCGATGTTCATCTAGAACTCCCCAGCAAAAATCGCAAACAATTTGTCCAGTCCCTCAGTCCGAAACAGCGCCTATCTGAAAGCCGATTGGTCAATAGTTTGCTGCAAATTGAGAGCGATCGAAAACCCCGCGTCTACTTCACCCAAGGCCATGGAGAACGCAGTCTGGATGCGGGAGAAAAGAACTTTGGCGCGGCGTTGAAGGTGTTACAAGACAAGAATTTTGAACCGTTACCGCTGAATTTAGCGCAGACCTTACAGGTGCCGATCGATGCTACAGCAGTGATCTTAGCAGGTCCCTCCAAACCGTTTTTTGACGCAGAGTTGAAGGCGATTCAGGATTATCTGGATCAAGGCGGAAACCTGATGGTTTTAATTGATCCCGAATCAGCGGCGAATTTGACAGAGTTGCTGAAAACCTGGGGTTTGGCATTGGATAATCGGGTGGCGATCGATGCGTCTGGCTCTGGCCAACTGCTAAAACTCGGACCTGCTGCGCCGATCGTTCAGGATTACAACGGCAATACGCACCCGATTACCAAAGAGTTTGGCAATAACATCACCTTCTATCCCCTAGCCCGCCCGATCGAAATCAAAGAAGTCCCAGGCGTACAAGTGACCCCGATCGCCCTCAGCAACAAGCAAAGCTGGGGCGAAAGCAATCTTCAGGAAAAACCGATCAAACTCGGTGAAGGCGATCGGCCTGGTCCCCTCCCCCTAGGCGTCGCCCTTTTCCGCCAAGTCACCCCAAAACCCCAGCCCACGCCACCAACGCCCACTCCAACCGCCACCCCAACCGCCACCCCTGAAAATCCCGACGAGCAACCCACCCCCACCGTCTCTCCCACTGTCACCCCCACCCCTTCCGCCAGCCCAACCGCAACTCCTACAGCCAGCCCAACCACTAGCCCAACGCCCAACGCCTCCGTAACCCCCACCGCTAGCCCCACAGCTAATCCCACAGTTTCTCCAACAAGTAGTCCTTCTGTTTCCCCCTCGCCGAGTCCTTCTGTTTCTCCTACGCCCTCGACCAGCGGACCCAAAGAGTCTCGCTTAGTGGTCTTTGGGAATTCCGCCTTTGCCACCGATCAGTTCTTCGGGGCACAGCTCAATGGCGATATGTTCCTGAACTCCGTCACTTGGGTGAGCCAGACGGATGGCCAAGCGCTGTCCATTCGGCCTCGGGAAGTGAAGCGTCGTCAACTTAGCTCTACGCCGCAACAGGTGACGATCGTGATGCTCCTCAGTGCTGTATTCCTGCCGATCGTAGGCTTTGGATTAGCCACGCTGACCTGGTGGCGACGACGCTAGATATTCGCTGAAGTGAAATCACGTCAGTAAAAAGTATTGAATGTCTTAACGGTCACTTCGGGTTGAAAGCGTCACTATAGAACTATGCGGGGAATCACGATGATCCCCTCAGTTCCTTATGGCGGTGGGTTATGACAACGTTCCAACGAGTCCAACGGATTAGTCCAGCGGAGACTGAAACGCGCGATCGCATTCTCAAGGCGGCTTTGCGACTCTTTTCTCAAAAGGGCTACGACGGTACGACGACGCGGGAATTGGCTGAAAAAGCAGGTGTAGCTGAAGGAACGCTCTTTCGACATTTTGAAAATAAAAAGGCCATTCTTGCGAAAGTGGCGACGGATGGCTGGATTGAGATTTTGACGGACTTGTTGACGGAACTGAGCGAAATGGGCAGCTACAAGGCGGTGGCCCAGGTGATGCGGCGGCGCATGGCCCACCTTCAGGAAAATGCCGACCTGATGCGAGTTTGTTTTATGGAAGTGCAGTTCCATGAAGATCTGCGAGAACAAATCCAAGGTGATGTGATTGAAAAAATGACCGATGTTGCCGAAGCCTTTTTTCAAACCGCAATGGACCAAGGCATCTACCGCAAAATGAATCCTCGCTTAGTGGCGCGGGTGTTTTTGGGCATGTTTGCGATTTCGGGATTTAGTCAGACGACGATTACGGATCCGGGGGCTTCGGTGTTGGAATTGAAGGATATGGCGGAGGGGATTTCGGAGATTTTCCTGAATGGTGTGCTAGAAAAGGAGTAGATCCCTGCTGCGCTGATTCTCATGACCGCCGGACGTAATCAATCTGCTCAGTCTGTCACTCGTCCCTTAATGGCGATGTGTATGGTGGTGTCTGGACTGACGCTATACCTACAAATGCGAACGCCAAAGCCACCCGCTGAGCCAACCGAGGCTCCGAAGTTTGTGGCGGTGAAGCCTGTGGAACCTGCTTGGGGCGATCGGGCGGAGGATACGCGACTGGTGGTGGACTTGAGCGATCGGGTGGTGTACCTATATCGCGACGAAAAACTAAAGCTGAGCTATCGAGTGGCCGTGGGTCAGCCTGGATGGGAAACGCCCGTCGGCACCTTCCGCATTCGCCAAATGGTCCAAAACCCCGTCTGGAAGCATCCCATCACCGACGAAATTTACCCACCCGGTGGCGCGAATCCCTTGGGTGCGCGCTGGATTGGGTTTGCGGCGGATGAGCATATGAAATTGGGGTTCCATGGCAGTGGGGAGAGTTCGATCGGGCAGGCGGTCTCCCATGGCTGTCTACGGATGAAGAATAGTGATGTGAAGGTCTTGTTTAGTCAAGTGTCTTTGGGAACGGTGGTGCTGGTGCGTCCCTAGGGCTAAGATGCTGAGTGCTATTTAATTCATATAGCAAAAAAGCTTCTCTGCAACAGAGAAGCTTTTTTAATGGATTGGATTTTGTATAGAGTATTTGTTTTTCTGAGAGAGAGGACTTAGCGGCGGGTTCCGACGGGTTCCATGCCGGGGGCGTAGGCTTGAAGGAGGCTGCTGACTTGGTTGAGTAGCTCTTGCTTGGTGCCTTTGTTGGCGATGCCTGTGCGTTCTGGGAAGAAGTCGGGCCGATCGAGGCTGGTGGCGATCGCTTCGTTGACGCAATGGGCAATCAAATCGTGGAGTTCTTCCTTGGCTTTGTCACGCTGGTAGCTGGCACCTTCCTCAGTGGTCGCATAGAGCGGCGGGAGTCGGTTGAGAGCATGGGCGGCAATATCCCCGAGGTCTAGGGTTCGTTCACTACTGGCCTCGATCTCAGCGACGCGGGCGATGGCTTCCGTCAGGACGAGTTCTTCCATGACGTTAATGAACTGCTTACGAGGCACGGCTACGACTTCGCCTGTCAAGAGGGCACCCATAAGCCGATCGAGAGCCATGTACTCTTCGATGGACAGTTCGGAGGCGGTGTCACAGATGCGTCCAACCTCAGCTTCCATGGCAGGAGTCAGGTATCCGTCTTGCAGCGCTTGTTCGACAATCTTTTCAATACTCATATTACTAATCCATACGCAGAATGACAGCAGAGACGCATATCCGTTGGCTTATGATGCCCCAGTTGTTGAAGGAAGCAACGGGTCTTCTTTCTATTGGTTGATAAATTGTAGATTAAAACGGCTCTAAATCGTAAGATTACTTAATCCCAGTCTCGTATAAATTTTAACAGAGGTTGCGTAGAAATGCTGTTAAAAAGTTGCCGCATCAATCAACACTACCGAACTATAGCGTCTAAATCAGGGTTGCGGTTGTGGGGCATTTTGGCGAAGACGTTGGCGATCGGGGGGCGTTTTTTGGGGCGGGGGTGCTGTTATTGGCCGCTGGCGTAGTATGGTTAGGTTAATAGAACGTAACAATTCGCTCATAAATCTACGGCTTCCCCTGTGCAAGAAGATTTTCGTTTAATTTTGGATTTGGTGACGGTGCTGGCGGCGGCGGCGGGTGGTGGCTTGCTGGCGGCGCTGTTGAAGCAGCCCGTGCTGTTGGGGTATTTGATTGCGGGGATTATTGTGGGTCCGGCTGGGCTGGGGCTGATTAAAGAGTTGATCCAGGTGGAGACGCTGGCGCAGTTTGGGGTGGCGTTTTTGCTGTTTGCGTTGGGGGTGGAGTTTTCGTTTTCTGAGTTGAAGAAGGTTCAGGCGATTAGTCTGGGTGGTGGTGGGTTGCAGATTGTGTTGACGATCGGCATTACGGCATTGGCTTCTTTGGGGTTGGGTTGGGTGACGTCGCCGCAGCAGGGGGTTTTTCTCGGGGCGATTTTGTCGTTGTCTTCGACGGCGGTGGTGTTGAAGTCTCTGATGGAGCGAAATGAGACGGAGACGCCCCATGGACAGGTGATGCTGGGCATTTTGGTGGTACAGGATTTGGCGCTGGGGCTGATGTTGGCGGTGCTGCCTGCGTTGGATAAGCCTGTGGAGCAGATTGGGATTGCGGTGGGTTGGGCGTTGGTGCAGACGGGGTTGTTTGCGTTGGGGGCTGTTGCGGCGGGGATTTGGGTGATTCCGAGGGTGTTGCAGTTGTTGGCGAAGACGGAGAGTCGGGAGTTGTTCCTACTCGGGGTGGTGACGATCGCGCTGGGCATTGCGCTGTTGACGGAGCGTTTGGGGTTGGGGATTGAGATGGGGGCGTTTGTGGCGGGGTTGATGATTTCGGAGGCGGAGTATGCGGATCAGACGCTGACCTATGTGGAGCCATTGCGGGATATTTTTGCGTCGATCTTTTTTGTTGCGATCGGGATGTTGATTGATCCGGTGTTCTTGTGGCAGAACTTGGAGTTGATTCTGGGTCTGGTAGCATTGGTTTTAGTGGGTAAGTTTTTAATCATTACGCCGTTGGTGCGATTGTTCCGTTATCCATTGAAGACGGCGTTGATTGTGGGGTTGGGGTTGGCGCAGATTGGGGAGTTTTCGTTTGTGTTGGCGAGTGAGGGCCAGATTTTGGGCTTGGTGTCGCGGCGGGTATATTTGTTGATTTTGGGGACGACGGCGGTGACGTTGGTGGTAACGCCGTTTATTTTGCGGGCGATTCCGACGTTGTTTGAGTGGGCGGAGTCGGTGCCGTTTTTTGCAAAATATTTGAAGGAGTCGGATCAGCCGTTGGGGGTGGCGGAAGAGTTGCCGGAGCGCAACCATGTGGTGGTCTGCGGCTATGGCCGGATTGGGCGAAATATTGTGAAGTTGTTGCAGGAGCAGGATTGTCCGGTTGTGGTGGTGGAGCAAGCGGAGAGTCGGGTGCAGTGGCTCAGAGATGCGGGGATTCCTTATATCTATGGCAATGCGGCGAGTCCCTACGTTTTAGAAAAGGCGGGGGTGTCGGAGGCGCGCGGGATGGCGATCGCGTTGCCGGATCCGATGAGTACAAGGCTGGCCTTGAAGCGATCGTTGTCGATTTCGCCGGAGTTAGACATTGTGGTGCGGGCGAGTAAGCCGAAGGATATTGAGGCGTTGTATCAGTTGGGGGCGCGTGAGGTGGTGCAGCCGGAGTTGGAGGCGAGTTTGGAGTTGGGGGCGCATTTGTGGAATGGGTTGGGGGTGTCGCTTTCGAGTTCGCAGAAGCGGATTCAGTCGATTCGACAGTCGCGCTATTCGGAGATGTTGCCCGATCGATCGCTGTCGCAGATGGCGCGGGATGTGAAGTCGGTGGTGGGTGAGCTGAATAGTCGTTGGTATGCGTTGCCGGATGAGTCGCCGATTTTGGGGATGACGATCGAGGAGACGGATCTGCGGCGCTTGACGGGGGTGGCGGTGATGGCGATTCGACGGGTGGGGGATCAGGAGATTGATTATCCGGATGCTTCGGAGTCATTGGAGCAGGGCGATCGGTTGCTACTCGTCGGCGAGGATGCGGAGATTGAGGCGTTTGAGGAGTTGGCGAAGGGGGAGGCGGCGGTGCCTTCGCCGGAGTCGTCTTGTCAGTGGATTCGGATTGGGGTGGAGAGTTCGATGGTGGGGGCGACGATCGAGGGGTTGGATTTTGTGAAGAACGATCGGGTGCAGGTGCAGGCGATTCGGCGGGATGGTCGGTTTTTGCGGTTGCCGGAGGGGTCTGTGGTGGTGGAGGCGGGCGATCGGATGTTGGTTTGTGGGTCGATCGAGGCGTTGGGGATTGTGGGGGAGAGGGTTTGAGGTTTGGAGCGGTGTGCCGTGGGGGGTGATGCGTTGCTTCGCTTAATGCATCTTACGGTTTTTGGGGTGTATGGGGTTTTGGGTGAGGGATGGGCATTCTTGGGGGGATGTTTTTGGGTTGGGTGGATGGAGTATCGGCGGATTTGGTTGCTGGGGGGATGCTATGCGTTTACGGTTGTGACGTTCCGACGATCGCCTTGGTTATGTCAAGATGTCGCACGGGCGGCACTTCGAGAGGCGATCGTGCATGTGCGTAAACGGTATCCGTTTACGATCGAGGCGATGGTATTGTTGCCCGATCATTTGCATTGTGTTTGGACGATGCCAGAAGGTGACTCGGATTATGCGACCCGATGGCGATTGATCAAAACGTATGTGACTCGAAAATGTGTCGATCGCTTAGAGCTTCCCGTCAAAATCAGCAAATCCCGGTACAAACGCGGCGAACGAAATTTATGGCACCGACGCTATTGGGAACATTGCATTCGGGACGATCGTGATTTCACAAATCAATGCAATTACATCCACAACAACCCCGTCAAACATGGATATTGTGCTATGCCCAAAGATTGGGAATATTCCAGTTTTCACCGTTTCGTATCCGAAGGCAAATACCCCAAAAATTGGTAAAAACATCAAAATCACAAAACGAAATCCCCGTAGGATGCGTTAAGCGAAGCAACGCATCAACCCGAGACCCCGCAACCCCCCGATCGCCCAAAATTCCCCCCACCCGAACCCCCAAAAACGATCGCCCCAACCCCAAAAATCACCCATTATGAAACGGCACCATCATCAACGGCAAAACCCCCGCCAAAACGATCGCCCCCATCAACCACCCTGGAATCGGCGACAAGGGTTCCGCCGCCAAAATCGCCTCAATCCGCTCCGAAAACCGATCGTCCAACCGCTGCGGATGTAACGTCGCACTCCAATCCGACTGCACCATCGGCGATCGTACCAACGTCACCAACGCCTCCGCCAACACCAACGAATCCGTCGTCTGCGCCGCCACCCGATCGGCCCGCAACTCCCGCAACAACAGCAACTCTTGCCAAAGCCCATCCGTATTCGGCAACCAAACCGTCAACCGCCGCAACGCCCCAAAACAAAAGAACCAAAACGTATCATGATAAGTCGCATGAGCCTTCTCATGAGCCAAAACCGCCCGTAACTGCTCCGCACTCAACGCCGTCAACAGCCCCTGACTCACCACAATCTCCGGCGTCCAAAACCCCACCTGCGCCACAAACGGCAACTCCATCGGCAAAATCCGCGCGATCGTCCCCGTCGAAACCAGACAAGCCTCAGGATACTCTCGCAACTGCCCCAACTCCTGCACCGCTTGCGAAGACTGCCGATACCCGATCGCTCCCGCCGCCATCAGAAACCCGATCGCACTGCCATAGGTGCCCCAGCCTTCCCAGACCGTGATTCCCATGCCCTGCGGACCCATCCACAACAACGCGATCGCACTCGTGATTAATAATGTGGGCGGCAACGCAAACGTGAACATCGCTGCAATCCACCGCTGATTCCAACTGCCATCACTATCCGATCGCCACAACAACCGCAGACCGATCGCGCTGATTAACGCAAGAGCCAATAGTAATCCATGCATGACTTATTCTCCCCTTGCCGCCCGCAAGTCTTTCAGCCGTTGTGCGATCGCGTCCAGTTTATCTAAACTGGTCTGGTCCAGGTTGTCGGCGAAGGCGACGACCAGATCCGGATTGCTAATGTTGAGAAATTGATTCAACTGATCGTAAGAATTCAGCGCATTGGTCTCTTCGCGAGTGATGCAAGCCTGCCAATAATGAACCTTATCCCGATCGTTACAACGTAGCCAGCCCTTTTGAGTCAGCCGTTTCAGGACCGTCGTGACACTCGTGTAGGCCAATTCTCGGTTGGGATCGCTGAGGATTTGCTGATGGACATCCTTCACCGTCGCCCCACCCAAATCCCAAATAATGTTGAGAATTTCTTGCTCTAGGGGTCCGAGGGACATCTGCTGGGGACGATAGTTCGGGAGGCTAGCCATACGTACTGGGAGTAAAATCTCCCAGCTATTCTAGCGCGTTTTTGTTAGCAGGGTTTCATACTTTTGTGTCAATTGAGGGGCGATCGCTGCCCAGCTATAGGTGGTATTCGCAAATTTGGCTGCATTTTGGCCTTTGGTGTCACGCAGGGTTTTGCTGGTTAGGGCTATTTTGAGCGATCGGGCTAAGCTATTGGCCTCACATTCACACACCCAACCGGAATCTGAATGGGTAATGTCAGTGTGAATATGAACCTGATCAGAAATTACAACCGGAACGCCAACGGACATTGCTTCTGCTACAGCAATTCCAAAATTTTCATAATAAGACGGTAAAACAAATAGATCTGCTAATTCGAGTAAATCCCGTTTTAACGCACCAGAGACAAAGCCTGTGCAAGTCAGTCGATCGGAGCCAATTGCCTGCTCTACTTGCTTTTTAATGGCTTCGGCGTAATTTGGATCTTGGGGATTTGCGCCTGCGAGGATGAGGTGAAAATCGGTGTCTGAAGCGATCGCTTTTAACGCAGGAATCAGTAAGTCAAATCCTTTCTTCGGTTCGATGCGGGACATGTAGAGCAGAATGGGCCGATCGGTTGCAATTTGGTACTGCGATCGGAGGGTTTGCAAATCCTGTTCTGGTGCAGGTAATTGCACACCGAGAGGCAAGACCCAATCGATCGTGTTCACCCCAAACCGTTCGGAAATCTTTGCTTCCTGGTCGCTGGTGAAATGAAGGGCGCTCGATCCCGCAAGGTTAGGGCGTTCAAGGAGTTGGGCGTAGAGTTGTTTGGCGAGGCGCTTTTTTTGGAGATCGGCGGGGTCTAGGGTGCCGAGGGGACGCAAAATATAGGGGACGTTTTGCAGTCGGGCGATCGTGGCCGCGATCGAACTCACGGGAGAAAACAAGGCGTGAATATGTACGACATCGTAATCACGAATGTGTTGGTTTAACCATTGGAATAACCCAAGGGAAAACTTATACCGCTTGAAGGGTTTGCAGTTGAAGTAGAGAATGTCAAATCCCGCCTCTTGGCGAAGGGGAATGCCGATCGGGACGTCGAGAGCGGCTTGGCCCCGATCGCCGTTGGAATTGGTGGTGACGATCGTGACCTCATGCCCCAGGGCCGCCAATGCCCCACACAGTCCAATGACCATTTGGCTGGGTCCGCCGTAAACAAGGGAGACGCTGGGGATGACGTGGAGAATTTTCATGGGGCCTTTTGTTCGATCGACTGTCCTTAACTTTCCTCATTTGGGGTTAGAAGTAACAGTCGAGAATCCCATGATGTGTATCTGTTCCTAAGTCTTGGATTTGGAATCCGCGATCAATGGCTTGAGTAAGGAGACTAATTCCTGGGTGCGAGTGGTGACAGCCTGATCATGTAAATGATAAATAGTGTCATAAAAATAAGACTTGTCATACATAAACTGTCGTGACTTGCCTGCAAGGGAAACGTTGTTTTTTGCGTAAAATGTCTGAATATCGTGAAACAATCGCTGATAGCTGGCTTGCTGATAAACGTCAAACCACAATGTATTGGGCCAAGTTGCCATGACCTTGACGTTATTCGATCGGCACCATTCAATAAATTTAGCGATTTTCTCAAATGCCGCTGGGTTTTCTAATATGTTGGCTTTCAGGGGAATGGGCCTGAGATCCTTGAGTTTGTTTAACTGCACTTCCCCGATTTGACTTTTCTGATTGGCCGTAGTGTCACCATTTTGATTTAGCTCTTCCGCATGGTAGCCATTCGTGTCTATGGTGGGCAGTAACCGAAGCTTGACTCCAACCCCATAAATCATTCGCTCAAGAGGGAGTTCGAGCAACACCTTTGGATGTGACAGAATGTAGCCTGGATCGTGACCAAAAACATAACCGACTAACGTATTCGATCGCTTGTAGTCGGCCATATACAACTCGTATTCAGGCGCGAGTAAAACGGTATCCCCTGGTTTTACAAATTCTTTTGTTCGATGTAGTAGGTAGTCTACTCCTAGCCCTGCATGGGTTCCTAGATTGAACGTGGGAACTTTGGTTTCCTGTTGGATGGTCGCTGCACTAATCCCAAATAGGGCACTTGATCCCGCCATGATGACCATTTTTGGAGATTCAACCGAATCCATCAAGCGATGTCGAGTGGCATACAAACCTGCAATCCAAGTTGCAGCCGGGGTTGATGAACCGATTTGTGCGATCGCAGCCATTCCAAAGATCAGCCAGCAACTTAAAAAACCAATCAATGTTGATTTGAGATATCGACGATAATTCAAACGATCGGGATGAGTAGCTTGAGTCATGAGATTAGCGGTATGGGATGAGAAATTTAGAGATTAAGACTTAGAAGTTGAAGTATAGGAACTCACTCGTGGATGCAGACAAAAATAACTTGCTGCAAAGAAAGAAACTAAATCCAAGGCCGAGTCCAAATAGCGTGCTAGATGACTTTTTCAGGATCATCATCCACTGTTCGGATTTCAGGTTTGAGATAACGGGCAAAAACCTTGATCCGATCGATAAGCTAGGAAATAATGTTTGCCGATCGTTGAACTGGATGATTTTTTGTGTGTTGGGTGCAAACCCAATGATGCCCAGCAAAATCCCTAAAACTCCTAACGTTAATATCAGCTCTAAACCACGCCAATTATTAGAAGCGATTCCTGTGAACCCGGATAGGCCGATTATGATTTGGCGAGCACTAGAGAGGGTTTCGGCGCGAAAAAAGATCCAGGAGGTCATGACGGTGACAAAAGTGACCCCCACTGCGAGGCGACGAGTCCAGGGATATCGATCGGCATAATCAAAGCCCCGTTGCTTTTGCCAACTGTTCCATTGGTGATTGATGATTAGGCAAATGCCATGCATTCCACCCCAAATTACAAAGGTCCATCCCGCCCCATGCCAAAGTCCGCCGAGTAACATGGTGATCAACAAATTCAGATGTCGTCGCAAGGGTCCGAGACGACTTCCTCCCATGGGAATATAGAGATAGTCGCGTAGGAAGTTCGATAGTGTGATGTGCCAACGCCGCCAGAAATCAACAATACTGATAGCTTTGTACGGGGAGTTGAAGTTGATGGGAAACTGGATATTGAACAGCATTGCGGAGCCGATCGCCATATCTGAATAGCCAGAGAAGTCAAAATAAAGTTGGATGGTATAGGCGATCGCTCCAATCCAACTATCCATTAAACTGGTGCTAGCAGAATGAGCGGCTTGATAAAAAACAGTGTTCGCATAACCTGCTGAATAATCGGCGAAAACGACTTTTTTGAAGAGACCTATGCCAAAAATTGTCAAACCAATGGCAACATTTTTAAGCTGAATTTGATTAATGTTAGATGATTTAAATTGAGGGATTAATTCATGATGGTGAATGATGGGTCCTGCGATGAGATGGGGGAAGAAGGTGATGAATAGCGAGTAGTCAACTAGACTGTATGCTTTTGATGTTCCGCGATAGGCGTCAACTAGGTAGGCAATTTGAGTAAACGTAAAGAAAGACAGTGCTAATGGTAAGACAATGGCCTGGAGCGTAAAGTTACTACTGAATAGTCCGTTCAGACTGTCTATAAAGAAATTTGTATATTTGAAATAGCCGAGCGCAACTAAATTAAGAAGTAAACCTAAAAATAACAGACCTTTTCGGGGTCTGATGCTCGCAGCCAAAGGCTCTTTTTCATCTGCTGTGAGATGTTGAAGATAGTGCCCGATTGTGTAATTAACCGCGATCGAGATCAACAGCAATCCTAGATAGCTGACATTCCACCATGCATAGAAAATCAGGGATGCAATCGTCAGAAAGATTTTTGCAAGCTGCTGCTGACCGCACTGTATCAGTACAAAGAATAAACTGACTGTAAGTGGCAGGAAGAGAAAAATAAATTCCGCTGAGCTAAATATCATAAATGTCACTAGTTAAAATATTGTTTTGACCTTTACAGTCAATAAATCTCTTTCTAAAGATAGAGAATTTAGATTTCCTACTCTACTTGAGACGTACGTGACAATACTGACTTACGGATTACGCTTTATTTAAGCTTCACTAAAAATAGGTAAATAAGACGATATTTTCATCTTTTGAGTAAATTCTCTTTTATCGTCCGACCAGTGTGAAAGCGGACCAGTCCTTAGGGGATGGGTATTTTTTAATCGTTTTTAGCATGGCGGTGCGAAGGGCGATCGCGCGATCGGGATTGGTTTTCAGGGCTTGGTAGAAGTTGACCATTAGGGTTTCGGTGGAGCGATCGTTGACGGCCCAGAGTGACACCACGACACTGGGCGTTCCGGCGACGAGCCACGATCGCGATAACCCCAATACGCCATCCCCCGTCAACGTTCCTCGCCCCGTATCGCAGGCACTCAGCACCACGAGTTCAGCTTGAATGGATAGATTGAAAATGTCGTTGGCGGTTAGAATGCCGTCGTCGGTGGGAGAACTGGCGAGGACGATCGCTCCGGGGGTGTCTATGGCTTCGAGTTGACCATATTCGAGCAGGCCGTGGGTGGCGAGGTGAATGTGGGTGGCGCGTTCGAGTTTTGGGAAGAGGGTCTGGCGGGTGGCGGTTTTGCCGATGTAGGGTGGGGTGTTGAAGAGGTTGCTAATGGCGATCGCTTCGGTTTCGGAGGCGGGAAGGGCCGCGAGTCCGGTGGGCATGGGGGAGGGATTGCCGATGATGAGAGGGGAGGGAGTTGGGGATTTTGTGAGGGGCGGGATTAGGTTGAGGACTTGGATGGAGGGGGCGTAGGCGATCGTGTGCTGTTCAATCAGGTATTTGCCGTTGCGATCGGGGAGGGCGGCGAAGGGGACGAGGAAGAGTTGTTCCTGGGGGATGATGATGATGCGATCGTTGGGATTGTTTGGGAGGAGGTCTGCGATCGGTTCGATGAGTGTTTTGTAGAGTTCGGGGAGGGCGGGGTAGGTGAGGGAGGCGGGGAGGTTTTCGGGCTGTGGGGTTTCGGGGAGTTTGAGTTGTTCGGCTAGGCTGGGGCAGGCGGGGGATAGACAGCGGGCGATGTTGATGGTTTGTTCTAGTGTGCCTTGGGTTTTGCGTTTTGATCGTAAATCAACGTCACGCATTGTAATTTTACCGTTGGGTTGAACAACCCAAATTAGAACTCGTGAGGCATCTGCTCGCTGTTTCCCTCGGAATTTAAAATCGTCGTCGGGGACAATCGCGTATTCAATCAGTGTAGCGTTTTGAGTTTTGGCTGTTTTGCGAATGTCTTCTAACGTGATGGTGGCGAGTTCTGTGAAGGTGCTTTTGGATTTTGTTTGGCGTTGGTTGAGAAGTTCGGCGAAGGCACGGGCGCGGCCTTGTTCTGCGGCTTCGAGGGCGGCTTCGTCTTTGTGGGCGGAGACGAGGACTTGCTGGAGGAGGCTGTAGGTGTGGAGTTGGGTGTCGAGTTTTGAGACTTTGTAGGTGTCGCTCAGGTTGAGGCGAAGCCTGTCGAGTAATTTGATGGATTGTCGTAGGGCGGTTTCGGCTTCGGTGAGGCGATCGTTGATGTGGTAGGTGTGGCCGAGGTTGTTGAGGGCTTGGGCTTGGATTTCGGGGTCGGCGAGTTGGCGGGCGATCGTTAGGCTTTGGCGGTAGGTGGCGATGGCGGTGGGGTAGTCTTTCAGGTCTTCGTAGAGGAGTCCGAGGTTGCTGAGGATTTTGGCTTGGAGGGATTGGTTTTTGAGGGTTTGGGCGAGGGTGAGGGCGGTTTTGTATTCTGCTTGGGCTAGTTCCTTTTGGTTGCGAATGTGGTAGATGCTGGCGAGACTGAAGTGGGTGTTGGCTTGACTGGTGCGGTCTTCGAGGGTTTGGCTGAGTTTGAGGGATTGTTGGAGTTGGGTCAGGGCTAGGTCGTCTTTGCCCATGATGGAGTAGAGACCTCCGAGGTTGTTGAGGATGAGGCTTTCGAGGTTTGGGGTTTGGGTAAGCTGAGCGAGGCGGAGGCTTTGGTTGTAGGCGCGGAGGGCGCGATCGTAGTTGCCGAGGGATTCTTGGGTGTTGCCGAGGTTGAGGAGAATTTGGCTCAGATCTCGGCGGTAGCGTTGTTTTTTGGAATCGCTTTTTGATTCGTTAATCAGTTGTAGGATCTGTTTCCCTGCGGCGCGATGGCGATCGGCGGATTTGCTGTATTGGCCGAGGTTGCGGTAGGCGATGCCGAGGTTGCTGAGGAGTTTGGTGTTGTAGTCGGGTTTGTTTTCGGGAATGAGCAGGAGTTGTTCGAGGGCGGTGGCGGCGGTTTGGTAGCGTTCTTCTTGGATGGCTTTTTCGGCTTGGGTGGCGAGTTCTAGGGGGGAGGCGGCGATTTCCGTTCCAGGAGGCGTTGCCAACGTGAGGGTTGCGAAGAGTAATACGAAGGTGAATGCTAGGGTGAAGAGGCCCCCTAACCCCCAATTCTGGGGGGACCGGAGTTTGGGGTTCGATCGGTTAATCATTTGAGTATCTTCAGGATTTCGTCGTCGTTGTCATTGGGTTTGCAAGGATTTTTGATGGCGTTTGGATCGGTGGTGCGATCGGGTGATCGGGTTGCTTCTTGTGGGGCGCTGGCGATCGTTGTTGTTTGGGGGCAGGTGGCGAGGGTTTTGGTGTTGCGGGTTTCGAGGTCGATCGGGGGGACTTTTAGGTCAACTTTCGGGTCAATCTTAATATCGAAACTTTGGTCCTGAAGGCCAACGCTAATTGTCCCGTTTAGTGAAACTTCTCGAACGATCGCTCCGACGGTTCCACTGGCTCCTTCAGAAAGGACGATCGGTTGATAGGTGGCATTCTTTTCGATATCAAAGGGGGTATTGATGAAGTTTGCAAATTGATCGCCCGCGTTCACCGGACGATAGGCATCGCCTGCACCCAAGGTTTCCTTCGCTCCCACTTCAAATCGACTTTTCTCACCTTGCAGTGTTACGCCTGCAAGCGGTGTCCTCTCAGGTCCGGTGCCCCCACTGTAGCGAAGACGAATGCCACCGCCTGAGACAAAGATACTGACGGGAGATGGAATGAATAGTTTTTTCGTAAATTCACCATTTTTAAGTAATGCAGTTTTAATTTCTTCAGTTGTTTTGCCTGTTTTACTTTCTAAAAATTTGAAGGCTGCTGCATCGGAAATCTCTGTTAGAGCGGGATTGTCTGAATTAACTAAGGTGTAATCGAAACTGGGGAATGCGGTTCCGATCGCTTGAAACGTCCCCCCTGCGAAGATGTCGAGTGCGAGACCTGGATTGGGTACTCCTTGTTGACCTGCTGTAATACTATTTACTTCAATGTTGCCAGCGTTTGCAATGAGTAACGTTGGTGTTGTGTTTGTCGATTTTAAATCTCCGGCCTTGATGTTTCCATTGGTTGATTTCAATACGATCGCGCCTAGATTGGTCGTGATATTCCCAACTTTAAGATCTTGACGGGTTGCGACTTCGACGGCGACTTGCTGGTTTGATGCTTGCGCGGTTAGATTCCCGAGATTGACGCTGCCGGAGGTGATCTGAAGTGTGCCATTGGGAATTACGATCGAATCCCGCGCATCAAGGGTTTGAACGCTGCCATTGGTCCCTGTTTTTAAGGTTAAAGATTTTAGATTGAATCCAAACGTTAATTCATTATCATTCAAGTCTTCGATCGTAATTTTATTGGTTGCTTCTAAGGTGACGTTTCCGATGAGGGCTTCAAGTGCATTTTCGGAGATGGTAAAAATCCCAGCTCCATCGGTTGATAAAATAGAACCATCTGCAATCTCTGCATCATTCGCACCACCATTTCCATTGACAATCCTGATTTCGTCTGGATCTAAGAGCAATGTGCCCGATCGGCCTTGCGGAGCCGAGACATCGACCGATCCGGTAAAGCCAAGCTGCTTGCGTCCAGAGACCTCTACCGAGCCACCATTACCGCCCTGTGCGCCCCCTTTGGCTTCAATGCTTCCTGCAAATCTTGTCGTTCCATCAGACCAAATAATCGCTTCTCCCGCATCGCTCCGATCGATCGAATTGACGCGAATCTTACTGGTGCGATCGACGATGGTGGTCATTGCGTTGGGGGCTGGTCCTGAACCTTGGTAGTCTCCGCCCACCCGAACGTTTCCGCCACCCGATCGTCCTGATGCTTCTAAGGTTGCATCGATCACCCCAACAGTCTTGCCAAAGATCCCAATTTTGCCGCCCTTTTCGCCTGAGACATCAATGGTATTTGAGACTACGGCTACGCTGGGTTGATTTGGGATTTGGGTTTGCGATTCTTGTATCGAGAGGCTACGCCAACGGGTGAGTCTGACAATGCCATCTTTGACTTCAATGCCTGTTGCATTTGAGGCATTTTTGCCTGTTAAGAGTTCTGGAAGGGAGACAGGGCTACCGATTGTGGGGTTAATAGCAGTAATGGATTCGATCGGTAGGGTATAGCTTAATAGGTTTCCTGGTGCTGAAATCTGAACGGCTTTTCCGCCTTCGACAGCGACGATCGTTACGCTTCCCCCTGGAGTATTCAACGTTCCGGTATTAATCACTGTACCCCCAATCAGATTTAGAGATTGGTTCGCAGGTAATGTGAGAGTTCCGGTGTTGACGATCGCGCCAGGATTGCTACTCGTGAATGCGAACTGGGTTGGATCGCCTGTTAAAGCGTTGAGATTGCTATTGCCTGCTGCGTTGAACCAATTGTTGTTGCCGAAGCCGATCGCGTTGGCCGTTGTCGCGGTAAATGACCCATTGAGATTCAAACTCGCGCCATTGCCAAACAAAATTCCCGAAGGATTCATCAGAAATAGATTGATGCCATTAGTGGATTGGATCACGCCTTGAATTTGAGATGGCGTGCCACCGGAGACTCGGCTGAGAATGTTTTGAATCGTGGCGTTATTAGGAATGAAGTTAGCAGTCTGGCCAGCGTTGACGTTGAAGGTCTGGAAATTGTGGAACTGGTTTTTTCCTGAGACTTGAGTGCCTGTGATATCGAGGCGATTGCCAGTAGGTGTGACGATCGTTCCCGCTTGAGGTTGAATCTGGGCGATCGTCGGCATCACCCCAGGCCCGAGGGCAATCGTCAAGGCGAAGACAGTACAACAGGAATAACGCATTATAAATGACCTTAATTTGAGGTTTGCAATTTTCTATTTCAGTACTTTAAGAAGACTCTGAATTTAAATCTGTTGTAGATGCGATATCTTTAGGATTTATCGTAACTGGACTAAGGATTCAAAATAAACCGATCGTTTTTTGTTTGGTTTCTATTGTAAGACGAGGATGCAGGTTGGGCGAGATTTCTCAATAATTATGGGTAAATCATGAATACGCTTGAATATTTCCTATACATCCTGTTACAGTCCCTTGAATAGAGATCAGTAAATGTACTGCTTTTATTGATTTATAAATATTTTGCACGAAAAATAGTGGGTCAGGAATGATGAAAGTAATGCGTTTGAATCGGTCTATCGCTCAGGGTTTGGTGGCGATGGTGTTGGTGGTGGGGTTGAGTCTTGCGACGATTAGCAAGAGTTATGCTTATTTCCATAATCGTCAGCCGTCGCCCCAGCAGGTCGCCTTTGCGGAGCGGACGGGAGAGCTGATGTTCCAGACGATTTTGGCAGCGCTGTTGCAGGAGTTTAAGGAGACGACGGATGCGAATGTGGCGGAGGGAAGTCATTCGATTTCGCTGATTTTTAATGACAAAAACCGGGATATGCGATTGATCGGGACTCGTGATCCTCTGCGTCGCAACGATCGGCCTAGCGATAGTTTTGAGCGTCGGGCTAACAATTTGGCATTGACAGCGGGACAGCCTTTGACGGGGGTTGAACTGGTGGATGATCAATGGGTGTATCGCCGATCGGTTCCGTTGACTAATTTTGATCCTTCCTGTGCCAAGTGCCACATTAATTACAAACCGTTCCCCAGTACCGAGCGTGTGGGTGCGTTGGTGTTGAGAGTGCCGATTAAGCCTGAAATGAATTAAGCCTCACTTTAGGATTTTCAAGATTTCATCGTCACTATTGTCGGGGAGACAAGGATTTTTGCTGACGCTTGAAGGGCTTGGATTGCCTGGAGTTTCAGACGATCGCGTCGCTTCTATTGGAGCGATCGCGATCGTTTTTGTTTGAGGGCAGGTGGCGAGTTTTGCGGCATTGCGGTTTTCGAGGTCGATCGTGGGGATTTTGGAATCAGGTCTGGAATCAGGTCTGGAATCGGGTTTGGTGTCAGGTTTGGTGTCAGGCTTAGGATCGGGTTTAGTGGGTAAAAGGCCAAAGGCTTGATCTTGTAGCCCAACACTGAAGCTACCATTTACCTCTTTGCTCCGAACGATCGCACCCACTGTTCCACTAGCTCCGTCTGAAATCGAGATCACTTTATAAGTAGCGTTTGTGGAAATATTGAAAGGGTTATTAATGAAATCACTAAATGATTTAGAGGGATCTAATGGAATATAAGCATCCCCTGTTCCGGCTGTTGCTTTTGCTCCGGCTTCAAATCTTGCTGTTCCACCTTGTAATACCACGCCATCAATGGGCTTATTCTCAACTCCGCCGCCCCCAGCATATCGAATTCTTATCTTGCCTAAATCTGACCTAATACTCACTGGAGATAAGACATAGAGTTGTGTGCTAAATAACCCTGGAATTGCTGCTTTCACCTGTGAAGGTGTTGATGCTGTCTTACTAGCTAGAAAATCAAAGACTGAATCATTAGCGTTTAGTAATGAATAGGCATAACTATCCGCCAATGTTCCGATCGCCTTAAATGTTCCACCTGCAAAAATATCGATCGAAAACTGACTCGTCTGACCATCATCAAGACCTAAAACACCTGCTTTAATACTGTCTACTTCAATATTGCCGATCGGTGCTGTGATTGTGGTGGGAAGTCCAGCATTGCCGGATCTAATGGCTCCTGTTTTGATATTGCCATTTGTACTGAGTAGGTCGATCGCGCCTGTGGGCACAGTGATATTCCCCACTTTAATGTCTTGACTTGTTGAAATTTGGATTGCAACTTTATCCTCTTTTGGCGCAAAAGCTTTCAAATTACCTAGGTTCACACGACTCGACGTTATTCTGATAGTCCCACTGCTACTGATTAAATCTTGTCTATTGATTGACTCAATGGTGCCATTTGTAGAAGTTGTTTGTATTTTTACGGATTTGTTGTTATCTCCGAATGGCAATTCAGCTCCTCCCAAATCTTCAAATACAATTCGATCGCCTGCTGTGAGTGAAATATTTCCTACATTAAGTGTTGGATTTGTAACTGCGATCGTTTTTCCCACAACATCCATTCTGCTACTGGTTAAGTTTCCAGAAACAACTGCCAAGCCCGATCGGTCTTGTAATGGCGTTTGCGATCGAACTAATGTTACAACTCCGTCTTTAATTTCAACTCCTGATGCGTTATTTAAAGGGTTTCCAGTCAGCAGTTCTGGAAGGGACACAGGGCTGCCGATCGCGGGATTGATGGAATTAATCGCATCGACGGGAAGCGTATAACTTAGAATGCTTCCTGGTGCTGAAATCTGAACCGCTTTTCCACCTTCGACAGCGGCGATCGTGATATTTCCCCCTGGAGCGTTTAAAGTCCCGGTATTAATCACTGTGCCGCCAATCAAATTCAGGGATAGGTTTGCGGGTAATGTGAGATTTCCAGTGTTGACGATCGCGCCAGGGTTATTACTAGTGAATGCAACCTGGGTTGGATCGCCTGTTAATGCGCTGATATTGCTATTCCCTGCGGCGTTGAACCAGAGATTGTTGCCGAAGCCGATCGCGTTTGCCGTCGTTGCTGTAAAGGACCCGTTTATATTCAAACTCGCGCCATTCCCAAAGATAATTCCTGAAGGATTCATCAGGAATAGATTTACGCCATTGGCAGATTGGATCACGCCTTGAATCTGCGACGGGGATCCGCCTGTGACTCGGCTGAGGATGTTTTGGATAGATGTGTCGTAGGGGATGAAATTGGCAACTTGCCCGGACTTGAGATCGAATGTTTTGAAATTGTGGAACTGGTTCTTCCCAGAGATTTGGTCGCCTGTAATTTTAAATATATTCCCTTGTGTTGTTACGATCGTCCTTCTATCTGCGCTCGTAGGAATTGGTATTTCCGTGGGCAGCGCGATCGCCGGAAGCCCGCTGCACCCTAACGCAGCGGCTAATGTCAAAATTGTGCAGCAGGAATATCGCATGACCATACCTATAGAGTGACGACAGTTCTGGGGGGAGATGCTGTTCTAATAGGGATGATGCGCGTAAGCTATGCAATAGATTAAGGATTCGATCGCACCAAAATACCCTGCTGCGATCATTATAGAGATGTCACTAATGTGCCTCAGTCCTAAGATATAAATCGTTAGGGGGTAGGTTCTGACGTGTTGGAATCTCGTACGATCGCATTCCAAAGCGCTTGGGCAGCGGGGTTTTGCGGGTCTTCACTGAGGAGGCATTGGACAAGGCTGGCGGCTTCATGCCAGATGCCTTCTTCCGCGTAGAGCTTTGCTTTCAGTAAGGGGTCTCCCGTGGGTTCAGCTAACTCAACTCGTTGGACGGAACCATTGACTTCGATCGCAGGATTGTCTTTTCGTTTGCCGAGCAGTGCCCAGTTGTAGGATTGTCCGACTTTGAGGGAGACATTTGCGGGCAGTTGAACGGCAAAGGGTTTGTCATTGCTGGGCATTTTGACAGGGCCGCGATAGAGCGTGAGACCCCGATTGCTTTTTAAGACAAATTCTAAGGTTGCACAGGTTTCATCCAGGGTCGTCGAGAACCAGAAATCAGGACGTTCTGAAGCCGTCAAGCCACCCACGGTTTTGTCGGGGGCAATGGGGGCGATCGCCTTTAGAGAGGGATTTTCGACTTTACAATCACCACGACTTCCGCCTGTGGTTGCTGTACCGGGTGAGCCGTTGTTTGGGGGTTTTTTGAATTTGTAGGGCGGCTTAGTTGTGAGTGCGCCTGCGCTAGAAATACCAATGATAAAACTTGAGGTACACAACACTAGAGGCATTGTGATAGTGATGGTAAGTGTTAATAAAATAGAGCTGAAATAAGTGGGTTTCATAGTACAAACTCGTCATAAATAATATCACTTCGATCGCACTGCGCCGATCGCTTTCATTGTTCCTGCACCCATCACGATCGACCCTAGAGCGGGAATCCAAGGTGTCCATAATGCTACCGTGACCATCATGACTCCACAAGCGATCGATACAATTCCGTAAAGAATGCCAATCCCAATGCCGATATAAAGACGACGACGAAACGTGCCCGCATAAGTTCCCGCGAGTCCCCACAGCCCAATCCATAGGAGGTCGCCCCAGACTGGCCACGTGGTCATAAAAGGCCGATCGTCTAGGACGTGGCTAATTAGATGGCTGGTCATTTGGGCTTGCATGATCACGCCAGGAATGATGATGCGTTGCGAATTCTTGCGGAAGGGCGTGACCACACTATCTTTAAAACTTTCGGCAGTGGTGCCGATCAGAATGATCTTGCCTTCGACATCTGCGCGCTTGAGTTTGCCCGATCGGACTTGGCTGAGCGTCACGCGGGGAGCGACTTCGGCGGGACTGCGATAGTTGCGGTAATTGAGCAAAAGCTGATGGCCCCAGGCATCCACGCCTTGATATCCGCCCGCATGAGATTCAATGCCGCGAAATTTCTTTTTACCCAGTAGCCAATTTCCCGCTGCATCAAAGTCAAGATGGATGGATTTGGTGGCCAAGTATTGCAGGGCTAATTGGGTGCTTAGCGCATAATCTGCGTTGCAATTTGAATTGGGGTCTGGGGCGAGGGAGAGCAGGTGGCGACGTATGGTGAGATCGCTGTCCACGACGAGATTACTAAAGCTAAGTCGATCGGAACTGACTTCCGGTGGAGGATCGATCGCAGCGAGTTTTGTGATGGGGTCGCTGGTGCGACAGATGGCGACGAAATGGGGATTGGTTTTGAGTTGGGTGGCCAGTTTTGGAAAGGGTTTGCTGACGGCGTAGTCGCGGTAAATGTCTAGACCGATCGCAGCGGGCTGCAAGGGTTTTAGCTTGTCCATGATCTCGGAAAAAGCTTGATCTGATAGCGATCCCCGTCGGGTTTCGTTCTTTTGCTTTTGCACATCCTCTTCCGTGACTTCAATGACGAGAATCCGATCGTCTGGTGGCTCATTCGATCGCACCTGTAGCATTGTGTCGTACCCTGCTAGCTCGATTGATTGAAATAGTCCCAAGTGTCGCAATCCTGATGTGGCGATCGTTGTGGCGATCGCTGCGGCTGGAATCCATTTTAGTAATGGTCTTGAGATCAGAGACCTAAAACTAAAGCGTCTTCGATTGGTTTTCAGATCGACTTCGCCGAGGAGACTGAGCCAAGTGGGGGCCTGGGCGATCGGATGTTGCACCACGAGCGGTAGCCAACTGGCACAGAGAAATTCTCCTTCTAAGCCCTGAAGGCGTTCGCGGGCTTCTCGTACGGATTCGTAGAGTGAGGCTCCCGTGGAAAAAGAAGATAGAAAAAAGCGTAAAAAGGTTTGGGCGACGCGATCGGGGACGGGTTCGCGCATGACAATGATCAGGGGAATTTGTAAATCCGACAGTTCTTTAGCCAGTCCCAATCCATCACAGGAGTTGAAAATAGCCAATTGCAACCCCTGGTCGATCGCTTTTTTCAACGCATAGCGCAATTCTTTGAGGCTTAAACTCTCGGTTTGGTTGATGAATACTCGCCCTGTTGCGCCTTGGCTGGAACTATGTCCCGCAAAAAATAGAATATCGATCGGTTTAGCCCAAAGCGTCTCTGACAAATCCTCGCGTTGAGGCTCTACTAAAAAATCGACTTTGGCTTGGGGTAATGCGGCGAGTAAAGCCCGATCGGTTTGGATATCAATGCCTGAAGCATCCCCGAGGATGGCTAAAATCTTGACGAATTTATGGTTGTGATGGGATTCGACGATTGGATTGGATTGATAATTCGTCGCGGCGATCGTCACTTCCAAGGTTCCGTAGCGATCGATTAAGTCCCACAAATGCCAGGGCAACTGCTGAAGTTCTGGACTTTCCGTCTGAATCATCACCTGAATTCGCTGATCGCTCTGCAAGCTTTCTAACCAGGTTTCCCGCACTATTCTAAAGCTGGGCGACTGCAACCATTGATTGAACTGCTGAATTAAGGTCTGCGAGGCCGATCGGCAATCCTGTTGACGATCCTGGGGATGTTTGGTTTGTCCGGGTTTGCCCTTGGCGCGGGTGTTGGAGGCGCTGCCGCTGAAATCGAGTTGCTGGTAGGCCGATCGCCAGAGTTGTAAGGCATTGGCGAGTGCGGGATCAGCGGGGAGGGTGGCCGATCGCTCGATCGTGGGGCGTGCTTGAGCGTCGCCCACCTGCATCGTGACTTGAAAGCCTTGGGCGATCGTCTCTCCCGCAAATTTTAAAACCACCAACTTATCCACGATGAATCCTCAAATAATCCTCAAACACGAATGAAATTAGAATCGCTATAATAAAGCAAAATCATCAGAAGTACCTTTATTCACCTGAATTTCAAAATCCATGTTCCATAATTGGGGTGATACGGTATGCATACAGTCTTAGAGTCGATCGCCACGGCCAATCCACCCTTTGAACTAACGCGCTCCCAATCGTTGACATTTATGTCTCAATTGGAGGGGCTGTCGCCTGCATTATACGATCGGGCCATCAACGTTTATGCAAACTCCAGCATCGATCGTCGCTACACTTGCATTGCAGACTTTTTAACTGAACCTCCAAATTTTACCTTTTATCCTAATCATTGGACTCTCGAACCTGCCGTCACTACCTTCGATCGGAATCAACATTACCAAACCTATGCCGCCAAGATTGCGACATCAGCGGCATCGGATGTTTTGCAATCCTTACAATTAGAGCCTGAAGCCATTAGCCATTTAATTGTGGTGAGTTGCACTGGGTTTTCGGCACCGGGATTAGATGTGCATTTGATTGAGCAATTGGGACTGCGATCGGATATCGATCGGACGATGATCGGCTTTATGGGCTGTTGTGCGGCGTTTAATGGTTTAAAGACCGCCCATGCCATTTGTCAAAGTAATCCCAAAGCAAAGGTCATGCTGGTTTGTGTAGAGCTTTGTACGCTGCATTTTCAAGTGAAAAACACGTTGGAAAGCGTCGTGGTCAATGCATTATTTGGGGATGGTGCTGCCGCCGCAATTCTATCTGCCCAATCTTCCGATCAGGCGGTTGGGAAGCTTGCCTATGTGGATGGCGCGAGTGAATTGGCTCCGGAGTCCCGTGATCTGATGAGTTGGACGATCGGGAATAGCGGCTTTCTGATGGGTTTGTCGTCGCAGGTCCCGAAGGCGATCGTCAAGCATTTGCCGAGTTATTTAGAGCAGTTTTTAGGTCGGAATGGTTTGGTTCAATCGGATCTCGACTTCTGGGCCATTCATCCTGGCGGACGACAGATCGTCGATAAAATTCGAGATTGTTTTGACTTGGACGATTCATTGGTTCAAGATTCTTATGCTGTTTTACGGGATTATGGAAACATGAGTTCCTGTACTATTTTGTTTATTTTGAAACGACTTCTATCACAGCATCAAAACGGTGCTGGATTGGAACGAGGATTAGCGTTGGCGTTTGGGCCAGGGTTGACGATCGAAGGTTGTTTGTTTCAACAAGTCAGGATGTAGAACGATGATTTCATTTAAAACTCGAACCGATGAAGATGAATTAATGGATGATTTTTCCATTACGGACATTCGGTTGACCAGCGCTTTAGAAGAATTGCGCGTCGTGAATCGCTTCCTCGGCGGTTACGACACCACCATGGCCGTCCTGAAACCCTGGCTCAAAGCCCATCCCAAGGCACAAAATTCCGCGCAGCCCATCCGAATTTTAGATCTCGGCACGGGCATTGCCGACTTTCCCGAATACATTGTGAATTGGGCTTACAAACAATCACCGCCCATTAATCTTGAAGTTGTTGCGATCGATGCCAATCCCGTCACCGTAGACTACGCCCGCGAGTCGTTAACCAAACGCTTACTCCCCGAACTCAATGTCAAAGTTCGGGTTGAAGTGGCGGATGCATTGGCCTTGCCTTATGCGGATGGCGAGTTTGATCTGGCTATGGGAGCAATGTTTTTGCATCACTTTGCGGAGGAACGAGCGATCGCCATTGTCCGATCGATGAGCCGAGTTTCCAGAGGTGCGGTTTTGATCAATGATCTTCATCGTCATCCCTTGGCTTATTACAGTTTTTACAGTTTAAGTCGAATGTTTCGCGCCTCTGAAATGGTGCAGAATGATGGGCCGATTTCGGTGCTGAGAGGCTTTCGGGGCGAGGAATTGGGGACGATCGCCCAGAAAGCAGAACTGAAAGATTTCACCGTCCGTTGGCGTTGGCCATTCCGTTGGTTATTAAGTACAATCTAGTGTGATTTTTATGATGTATGACGTAATCATTGTTGGCGGTGGATTGTCGGGCTGTAGTGCGGCGATTCAATTGGCCGATCGGGGCTATAAGATTCTACTGCTTGAACAACAAAAGTATCCGGTTCACAAGCTCTGTGGTGAATTCCTATCCGTTGAAGTGATTGAAATTTTTGAAACGCTTGGCATTCTCGATGCAGTGAATGCGATCGGTGCCCATCCAATTCACCATGCCGTCTTAACCGCTACATCTGGCGCAACCTTTGAACATTCTTTGCCTGGAACGGCCCTGGGATTAAGTCGCTATCAATTAGATCCCTTGCTATTCAAACGCGCTGAATCATTGGGTGCAGATTGCAAAGAAGGGACTGTTGTGCGGGAGATTTCCGGCGACTTTGCTTCAGGATTTCGGGTGATGACCAGTGGTGGTGAATTCACGAGTTGTGTGGTGTTGGCCGCCCACGGTAAACGATCGGCCCTTGATTCAAACCGTCCCTTTGCAGCCCGCAAATCCCCTTGGGTGGCCTTCAAATCCCACTGCGATGGATTGGACTTGCCAGGAACGATCGAACTCCATGCCTTTCCAGGCGGCTATTGCGGGCTGTCGATGATCGAAACAGGACAGGTGAATCTTTGCTGGATTGGTCATGAAACCATTTTGCAAGGGTCTGCCGATCGCAATTTACCCGATGCCCTTTATGAAAATCCAGCCCTGCGCGATCGGCTGGATCATTTGGTTTGTAGTCCAGCCGTTAGAACTCGTCTAAGTCAAATTTCGTTTGAACTCAAGGGTAACTTTGATGGCGATATTTGTATGATTGGGGATACGGCGGGGATGATTACGCCCTTGTGCGGGGATGGGATGGCGATGGCGCTGCGATCGGCAGAAATTGCTGTGCCGCTGGTATCTGACTATTTAGACGGCACCTTGAGTTCATCTCGATTTAAACAACAATACCAGCGCAATTGGCAACGGGAGTTTAGACTCCGATTACAACTCGGTCGGATGATTCACACAGCATTCATTCAGCCTAAAATTGCGCAGGCCAGTTTGAACATCTGTCGATCGGTTCCCGCGATCGGCCATTGGATTATCCAAAATACGCGAGGCTAATCAGCACGCAATTGATTTAACCAGATTTCCAAATCTTGGATGCTGGTGAAATCAAAGAGTTCTTCGCCCAGTCGGTCCAAGTTGTCGATCGCGAGTGCTTCGATCGTCTCCAACACTGATGATTCCAATTCCCCAAACCGTCGGGTAAGTTGCCGTTGGATCAGCGATCGGGCCTTTCTCGCTTCACCGAGTTCAATACCTCTGGCCTCGGCTCTTCGTTCGATTGTCGTGACGTACTTCATTTTCTTAGTCTCCTCAAAGGCTTCTAATTCGGTATCGAACTGTCGAGACAACGACCCTGGAAGGGTCATCATGTAATCAAGGAAGTTGTACAGTTCTAGTATATCTTTCTTTTTGTAGCCTCGATCGTAGAGCATTGTCGTGAGTCGAAACTTCCATCGTTTGCGGGCTTCGGGATCGTTGTGAGTTTCTTTGGTTTTCAGGTGTGCCATGGTGATGATGGCGAAGGGGTTTTCGTTCTGTTCGAGGGCGTCCCAGTCGTTTTTGTAGTCCAAAAGTTTGACGACTGGAAATTCAAAGGCGATCGAACAGCCCCATTTGGAATCTTGGTAGCTGGAAGGTCGCCAATTGCTGGAGTCATCGGCTAGAAGCGCAAGACTGACGATTGTACAGTTGTAACGATCGCGTAATCGATAATTGTAGGTCAGCATTCGTCTTGGAAAAATGGCTTCCTGCTGACTCTGAACTTCGATATGGCAAACCACGATCGCATCTTCGCCGTCTAGGGTTCTGACTTGCACGAGTTTGTCGGCGTACCGTTTTCCAGTTTCGCTATCGCGAACGATTTTTTGCAGTTCTTGATCGAGAAAGATCGGGGGATAATTCCAATCAATCTGTGCTTCGATTGCAGGAAAGAAAAAGGCTAGAAATTGACGAAAGTAAAGTTCGATCACCGATTTCCATGGGCTGTCATATTCGGCGTTAGGCATCATGGCTTAAGGCTTTGATGATGGATGTGAGTAGAATCTTAGGTTACAGCAGCGTACTGGGATCAATGCCGAGTTCGCGTAGCTTTTGTGCCATGGCTTCCGATCGCGATCGTTCAGCTTCATAGCGCGATCGTTCTACTTCGTAGGTTGTGAAGAGCCGATCGTTTGAGTCAAAGATTTGTAATTCCTCACCTGACAGATCAAATCGAATCCCTAATCTGGGACTGATCCAAGTTTCATCTGATGCCACCAGTTCTAAGTGAATGCTATTGCGAACCCAAGCTCGAAAATGATTGGTATCGGGATCATAAATGTAATATTCTTCAACGCCATGCTCGTTGTAGAACATGAGTTTCTTTTCCATTTCTTGACTGGTATTGCAGTGAGACAAAATCTCAAAGGTGACTTGTGGTGCAATGTTCCCCTCTTTCCATTGCTGGTACGATCGGCGATGATCTTTATTGCGCCCAAACACGACCATCACATCCGGGGCCGCTGATTTCTTGTTTTGGCCTTCGATCGGATACCAGAGTAAGTCTCCTGCAACAAAAATCAAGGGATTTTCTGCGAACAGGGCGTCGAGATTGGTTTTGATTAAAATAATCCAAGCAAGCTGTTTTGTATTGTCTGACAAGGGTTCTCCGTTATCGTCAGGATAATCAATTTCAGGTTCGATCGTTGGCAGGACTGGTTTTGACTGGATTGGTTTAGTGAAGGTCATCGCGATACTCCGATCGAAAGACTCTACTTATTGTAGCGAAATAACTAGAAACTGATAAGTCCGACGTTCTCTGGGTTTGAGTTGCGCCTATCTCGCCGCTTTTACTAATAAACCAGCGCCTAATGTCAAACCTACGATCGTCGGCAACCAAGCCGCAACAAAGGGAGACAGCACTGAGGTATTACCCATGGCATCACAAATGAACGCCAACAAATAATATCCAAAAATAATGATGATACTAATGGCAAAACTCGCACCCTTACCCGATCGGCGATTGGGCCGCATTCCCAACGTTGCACCGACTAACGCAAACACGAGGCAAACAAACGGAGTTGCGGTTTTTTGTTGAATTCGTAGAAGTGTGGTTTGGGATTCTTTGAAATTTCCGCTCTTGTCGTAGATTGCTTTTAGGTCTTGCAATTCTGCGATCGTCATCTCTTCCCAATTCTTTTTACGATTGGCCAAGTCCAATGGCGTCCGCGAAAAGTTCACCACCGCCTTTTGGAATTTCAAAATCTCCCGCCGCGTTCCATCCACCGAATAGGTGTACGACGTCCCATCAAAAATATCCCAAAAACTCTTCTCGTTATTCCACACCGCCCGCTGCCCCGCCACAAACACCTGCATCCCCGGCTCCGATAAATCCAAAATCGTTACGCCATTCATTTCTTTGCCATTGGTATTTTGGGCATAGAACAGTTTGGTGAGCATTTGTGTCTTAGTGCCATCGGGAAAGGTGACAGTCTCATAGACCGGATTGACAATATTACTCACAATATTGACGCGGCCTTCATTCAACGCCTCTTGAAGCAATTCAGTCCCGCGTGAATTGGCCATGGGAACGATCGCCTCATTAAACGCAAAGCTCATCCCCGTCACCACAATGCCCGCCAAAATCGTCGGCACCACCAAACGGTACGCACTAATGCCCGCACTTCTCAAGGCAATCAATTCACTATCAGTAGACAGACGGCTGTACAAAATCAAGGTTGATAACAACATCGACATTGGCAGCGCATAAAAAATATAGAGCGGCATTTGCAAGAAAAAGACCTGCACCGCAATCTCAAAAGACAGGTTCGCCGTGGTGATTTTCCGAATTAATTCAAACAGCGCACCGATCGACACCCCAATGGACGAAAACGCCGCCACCCCAAAACTAAACGGCAGCATCAACTGCGTCGCCAAATAGCGATCGAGAACAGAAAGTTTTGGGAAACCCGGCGAGAAAGGCTTTTTCTGGCTGGTTGCGATCGTCGGGCTAGACATAAGCTACAAAAAAGCGTTCAATTCAGAATTTCTATTGTAAAGCAATCCTAAGACGAAACCTAGGGCTGAAAATTATCACCCAAATAATATTGACGCACTAAGGGATTGGCATAGAGTTCCGAGGAATTACCCGCTGCGAGGATTTCGCCATCCCTAAGAATGTAGGACCGCGTGGTGATCGATAAAGTTTCCCGGACGTTGTGGTCGGTGATCAGGATGCCGAGGTTTCGATCGCGGAGTTTGGCGATGATTTCTTGAATTTCGGCGACGGCGATCGGATCCACGCCTGCAAAGGGTTCGTCTAAGAGTAAAAACTTCGGCCCATCGGGTCCTGAGGCCAAGGCTCTGGCCAGTTCAGTTCGTCTGCGTTCACCGCCAGAGACGGCGATCGCTTCGGTTTTGGCCACCTTTTCGAGACGAAACTCTTGGAGAAGTTGGTCAAGGCGATCGGTCCATTGATGACGGGGAACTCCGGTTTGTTCTAAAACGAGAAGAATATTGTCCTGGACGGTGAGGTAGCGAAAAATGCTGGCTTCTTGGGCCAGGTAGCCGACGCCGAGGAGCGCGCGCTTATCAATGGACAGGTTGGTGATGTCACGATCGTCGAGCCAGACCTTGCCCTCGTCGGGTTTTTCCAGTCCCGTAGCCATGTAAAAGGTGGTCGTTTTCCCAGCCCCATTCGGACCCAGCAAGCCCACGACTTCGCCCTGCTCGAACGCCAAACTGACATGGTTGACGATCGATCGCTTGCCGTAGGACTTTTGTACGTTTTCCAGTGCCAGTTTCAAGGGGACTCCTAGAAGGGATTGTGGGGTTATTTGGGGTCCTGTTTTTCAGGATTAGGGCCAGGAAGGACGACGCCTTCAGGTTTTGGCGCAGTTGGGAACGGCATTTTCGCGGGTTTGACGGGTGCGGGATTAGTGGGGATGGCGGCGGGTGCGGGTGTAGGGGCGGGGCTGTCTTGGATGGTGTAGGTGGCTTCGACTTGGCGTCCTTCTTGAGGGGTTGCGGTAAATCGGCCTTCTTTGACGAGGTAGGTGATGGTGTCACCTCTGAGACTATTGCCGCCGCCATCTTGCAGGACGACGACATTGCCGCTGAGGACAATTTTGTTTTCTTTGCTGAAGTAAATGGCTTGGGCAGCAGTGGCTTCGATGCTACGGGCGGGATAGGTGATCAGGACGTTGCCACGGGCGACGACGACACCTGTGATGGCATTGGCTTCAGTGGTGTTGGCGCGAAGCTGTAGGGTTTGAGCGGGGGCGGCTTGGGCGATCGGGGCTTGGGTCGCGATCGGCAAGGCGATCGGCAGTGCCAACATCAAGGGCAGTGCGAGCGTTGAAATTGGGTGGGCCGATCGGCGTGAAAACTGATGGAGAGTTGAAAGCATAAAATCGCTCAGGGAAATCTATTGGGCAAGCCAACCAAGCCAACCTTGACTGGATAGTATCACAAGATCAAAGCCCCAGAATTAGGGGTTGGGGGATGCCTTGTTAGGGAGCTTGATCGGAACTTAAGGGGTTGAATTCCGTCAAATAGGGCTGCGATCGGCTTAATCCATCCAAACTGGTTTCGGCTTGTTTTCCTGCTGGACCGATGGTGAGCTTGAGTTCTGAGAGCCGATCGGACCCCAGGGTTTGCAAAAACTTCAGGAGGTCGCTGGATTGGGCGATGAAGTCTGCCATGTCGAGTCCGGCGTGATCGTCGGGAACGGCGCGCAGTCGATTTAGACCCTCACCCATGAGAATGACGCCGCCTCGCCAGTTTTGGTTCCCGAGATGATAAAGGGCGACAGCGATTTGTAAAATCCCTTGATAGAACTTTTTGTCGGCTTCTGGTGCTTCGATCCAGATGGCTTCGAGGGTGTCGTGGCAGGCATAAAATTCGCCTTGATTAAATTGCTCAACCCCAACCCAAAACTCTTGCGGAACGTCGTCCATGGATTTCACCTAATAATTTTGTCGGGCTTCGACTCCGCTCAGCCCTCGACTCGGGTGTTTATTTACTATCTCATCTGAACTCCACGTATCTCTCAACCTAAGACCCCGTGGGCTTATTGTCTCATCTGAACTCCAGGTATCTCTCAGCCCAAGATTCCGTGGGCTGAGCGGAGTCGTGGTTTACGTCCGTAAGGACTAGCCCGAACCCAACTAACTCCCCAATCGAGCCAACTGAAGCTCGATCGCCTCTACCCCATTGATCCCGATCGTCTCTGCTCCTGCACCCATCCCATTCCAAATCAACGATCGACTCCCAAACGGTAAACTTTGATCCCCTCCACTCGTCAACCATAGAATCGGTGAATCCGGTAGTGCCTCAGCTTGGCGGAGTTCGTTGGGGTTGGTGGCGGCGAGGCTGTCGAGGACATTCCGATCGCCTGTCACGAGTCCGGTACTAGCCGTCCAAAGCTGCACTTGAAGCTGCTGCTTGACCGCATAAAAATAAAGCGTCGCCGCCGCACTCACCGCCTGCTCAAAATCTTCTGGCTGCCAAGACTTTGCACTATCCAAGGCGATCACAATGCGTTGGCCACTCGTGAAGGTCTCCAGTTCTCGTACCCTCAGTTCCCCCGTTCTGGCACTGGTGCGCCAATGAATCAACCGCGTCGAATCGCCCCAACGGTAAGGTCGCAGCGATCGGGTCTGTCCTGAAGTCGCGCCTTGGGCCATGCGGTTGCTGAGTTGCGATCGGCTGGGATCGTTGCCCATTTGGTCAATCAGCGGACAGTGGGAGAGGGGTAGGATGCGGGGATGGACGATCGCCTGAATCGGACTGTGACATTGACGACTAGCCCACACCAACCCCAACGGTGCCCCCGTGCGAATCTGAACGCGCTGCCAACGATAGATGCCCCGATGCTGGGCCATTAAATCGTAATGAAGATGAGCGGCTTGACGAGCGGGAACCTGGGACACGACTTCAGTGTGGGGCTGGTTGAGTAATCCCGGTGGTAAATGTTCGATCACCTGAAGCAATGTCTTGGGCTGAGCGCTGTTATTTTGCAGAACTAGGTGAATTTTTAACGCCTCTCCAGCTTGAACGGGTTCCAATTTGGGCCGCTGAATCTCGATCCCTCGCAGGGCTTGCCGAACCGAGAAAATTGCAATCCCCACCATCGCCACAATCAGCCCACTCATAACGTAGAGCCAACCCGCCATGGTATTAGTTGCTGCGATGAAAAAGAACAGACTAATGCTGAGCAGTAGACCGCCGCTGTAGGATGGAATCGCGAGGCGATGCTCTAGGGCGTGGGTGAGGGCTTTGAAACGGTTCAGCATAGGGTTCAATGGGTTCAAGCGAGTGAAGACGATCGTTCAGATGTCGGTAAATGTAGGTAAAAATCGCAATAAATTCTAAAAAAACTCAACACTTGGCGGAAATAGTCTGGCCGATCTGAGGATTTTTAAGTACATTTGCTAGAGTGGCTATAATTTATAAAAACGAACAACCGCTGAATATATTTAGAGTCACAGGCTGAATATATTTCCGTGTACTGTCTAGGCGCATTATGAATCAGTTTAACTCCGACGATCGATCGAAGCGTGAAATGCCCATGGGAATCCCTCCCCGCTCTATGGCAGACTCGCCTGTTGCTCCGCCGCCCCCACCCGGTAATCCGCCGCCGCCCCAGATGCGTCCGGTGGCTCCTCCTAATATGCCCGCTACCGCTCAGCAGATGCGCCCGTCCGGGACTGTTCAGCAACAGGCCACTGTGGCTCAAACCCGCACTACCGCCCAACCCGCCAATCCCATCGTAGCCCCCGTCGCAACGATGAATACGATCGAGCAGATGGTGCGTGATGCCCATACGAAGGGAGCCTCCGATATTCACCTGCGAGTCGAGGAAGTGGTTCGATTCCGGATCCGGGGTTCGATGATGACTCAGACGGACTATGGTGTCGTGACGGCAGAACAGTTCGATCGCTACATGGCTGAAATCTTAAATCCGAACCAGCGCAGACTGTTTGCGGAGACGATGGAGCTGGATACGGCGATTTACTATCCTGGCTTCCTGCGTTGTCGGGTCAACTGTTTTGAAAGCTTGACGGGCGGCGCATTGGTTCTCCGACTGATCCCCTTGGATGTGCCGACGATCGATGGCTTGGCCCTACCCCAAGTCCTGAAAAATTTCATCTCTCAACCCCAAGGATTGATTCTGGTCACTGGCCCGACGGGTTCCGGGAAATCCACCTCGATCGCGGCGATGATTCGTCACCTGAACGACACCGATACTCGCCATATTGTGACGATCGAAGACCCGATCGAGTATGTCCACCAGTCCAACCACTGTCTCGTCAGCCAACGGGAAGTCGGTCTTCACACCCGCGAGTTCGCTCAAGCGCTGCGGGCCGTACTGCGGGAAGATCCTGACGTGATCCTGATCGGGGAAATGCGGGACCGAATTTCGGTCGATACCGCGCTAAAAGCCGCTCAAACGGGTCACTTAGTCCTGGGAACCCTGCACACCAAAGATGCGATCGGAACCCTAAACCGTCTGCTCAACATCTTTAACCCCGACGAGCAAGCCTCCATGCGGGTCCAGATTTTGGAATCGCTGATTTCCGTGGTGTCGCAGCAGTTGTTGCCAACGACGGATGGTGGACGAACGGCGGCGCACGAAATCATGGTCAACACGCCTGCGATTTCGGACTACCTGCTCAAGGGCGAAGACACCGAAGCCTTCCGCATGATGGAAACCGACACCAATGAAGGGATGCAGGTGATGAACCAAGCCCTTTGTGAGTTGGTCTTGCTGGGTCGGATTAGCCCGGATGATGCCGTGCGATCGAGTCCGGATGCGGGCGATCTTCGTCGTCGCGTGCGGAACGAAGGCTACGATCCCGGTCGTGCTTCTAACCGTGAATTTGAAGGCGATAATGCTCGGGACTATCACCCGGTGTAAGCATCCTCTACAACAAAACAAAACAAACAAAAACGATCGGAGGCTATATGTGCTTCCGATCGTTTTTTGTTATTGAGTCTTGATTAAAAGAACAGATTCAGTCTTCTTCTTTCATCGGCCATGCGCTTGTTCATCGCGCGACTGACATCTGGATTTCGACTCTTGGTCTGCTGTTGGAAACCATTGAATTCGTTGGTGATCTTGTATTTCTCTACAATTTGCGAGGCTGACTGATTAAATCGATTGCAGAAGTCCCGCACAGAAGACTGAAAATTGCCTGGGACTTGTTTAAAGCCGTCACCACAGAGGTTATCTGGTAAATTACCGCCTGTGATTCCCTTCAGCTCAGACATTCTAGCTCGGCGCTCTACCTCGATTTCAAAGGTGGCACGGACATATCGGGTGAAGCTGGACTCTTGGGCGTAGGCTTGTTGAGAGTCGGTCTGGCTCAGGAGCCGATCGGGGGTCAAGCCCGAGAGGACGCTGGTGGTCGCAAGGGCCGCAATGGTGCAAAACTGAAGAAGGCGTGAGGTAATCATAGGGGTTTGTGACATTCTGAAAACTAGCACATGGGTCTAACTAAAGAGATAGATTCATTCTATTGGTAATAAGTTCCTGGTTTGGAAAACTTTTTTGGTCTTTTTGCAAGTGACGAATGTCACGAGTTTTTGGGAGGATAGTTTGGAGAATAAAATAATCAGGCTTGGGCTGATGGGGCTGTACCTCCCAGCGATCGCCTCCCTGTTCTGGCAGTCGATCGTCCAACCCGACTTAGCGCAGAAACTGTTGGCGATCGCCCTGTTTCTGTTGAGTTTGGATCTACTAAAGATGGCAATTTTTGATCTAGAGCAGGTGGCGCTCGTTCGATCTCGATGGGCAGCGGCATCGGATCAAACAGCGCTAATCGATGTGACCGATCCCAGACTGGGTTGGTTCCAGCGAGTCACGATCGTTACGATCGTCGTTGAGCTTTTGGGATTGTATGGTGCTTGGATGTCCCTGTCTTGGGGGGCGATCGTGATTTTGCTCAGCCAAGTTGGGTTTAATGTATTGGCTCAGGTCCAACTGTTCCCCGACCAATCGGACATGATTCAACGCTTTGGGATTCGCGATCGGGCGATCGTGTTGATTGCGGATGTTTTGGGATTGGTGCTGGTGACGATCGGCCTGGGCGGCAGATGGTCTCTGGAAACTTCAGCCGGACTGTTGGGTATGGTCCTGATTTATGGCTTGGTGAAATTCAGTCAGGAACGATCGGGTGAGTCTAATCCGTGATTTGGGAATTCAAATTAATAATGGAAGGTGTTCTATTCACCCTATATTGTGGACTGGTGTTTGCCTATGCCACGATCGTTGCAGGACTTTGCCTCAGCATCGCATTTAAAATTAAGCTCTCAAATAGACAATGCTCTCAAATCGACCTTTGGTCATCGCGAAGTTTTGCGATGGCTTCGATCGGTAAATCCAAAACTCTGGAAATCACTTCAGGAGATATCCCTTCACGCAAAAATCCGATCGCAGCTTCCAACTTACCTTCCAACTTACCTTCCAACTTACCTTCCTCCTTCCATTCTTCTTGTTTTTTTAAATAGGCCACAGATAGGTTCATAATCAGTTCCTCCTCGTCAGGGGTAAGCGATCGACTCCGTTCTAGCTTGGCGCGATAGTTCGCTAGAATGTCTTCAATACTATTATAGAGCGCAGATTGAGCAGGGTTTGTTACCAGTTCCTGAATTGCCCGCTCTTGATTTCCAGCCCGACGTTAGGGTCGAGTGACAAGTCACCTTGTCACCCTCCCATTCAAAACCGTGCTTGCTAGTTTCCCGGCACACGGCTCCTCAACAATCCGGCTGTTGACATCAGAACCATTCACCTATTGTTTGG
>JAAFJU010000011.1 GCA_013298165.1 Synechococcales cyanobacterium bin31.maxbin.ball.101
ATTGGTTTAGGTCATGAAAGGTTCGATCGTAGCTTTGGGATTGATGATAGCTGTTGGATTTGCGAAACCTGCTGAGGCGCAGACGTTTGAAGCGTTTTATCAGCAGGGCATTACGCAGATTCAATCCGGCAATGTCCAAGGTGCGATCGAGTCCTTTGGCCGATCGGCGCAGATGAATCCAAACTCGTTTGCGGCGCAGTACAATTTGGGACTAGCGCTGCGGCAGTCGGGGCAGGTGCAGGCGGCGGCGACGGCCTTCTATCGCGCGGTGCAGCTTGATCCGGGGTTTGCGTTGACCTATGCGAACTTGGGGGCGGCGTTGCTGGAGGGCAATAATCTGAAGCAGGCGCGGGAATATTTGGAGCGATCGATTCAGCTTGATCCGAAGCTGGGGATGGGCTATTACAATTTGGGTCTGGTGCTAAATCTTCAGGGCGATCTCAAGGGTGCGACGAATGCATTTCAAAAGGCGACTGAGTTAAACCCGAATCTGCCGGAGCCTTACTATCATTTGGGGTTAGTGCATCAACGTAGCAAGTGGTCTCGTGGTGCGGCGGCGGCTTTGCGGAAGGCGACAAGGGTGAAGGCCAACTATGCCGATGCATACTATGCGCTGGGAACCGTGCTGTATGGCGATGGGGACTTTGCGGGGGCGATCGAGGCGTTCCGATCGGCAACTCAAGCCAATCCAACCTTTGCGAATGCTTATTATGCAGCGGGCATGACGTTTTTGAAACAGAAAAACTATCCGGAAGCGAAACGGGTTTTGGAATTTGCAAAAACAGAATACGAACGATCGGGCAATCAAACGGGACGCGATCGGGTGAGTAAGATTTTGAGTCAGTTTTAGAGCAATTAGCCCTAACCCAAAATATCATCAACATCGATCGTGACTTCTGGTAAAAGTTCGATCGTTAGGGTTTGGCCTTGGGTGAAGGTTTGGATGGATTGGTAAATCTTACCGGACGGGTTTCGGTAAACTTCAATTTGATGGTCTGGAATGTTGACGATCCAGAACTCACTCACTCCTGATTCGGCGTAGATGGGGAGTTTGGTGGTGCGATCGTACTCTAGTGTGGTGTCGGAGACCTCGATTAGGAGATAGATATCTTTTGCTTCGGGATGGCCAGATTCATAGAAGTCATCTTGCCATCGTAGAAGGGCAATATCGGGTTCGGGCTGGGAGTATGTGCCGAGTTCGATCGGGTTTTGTACGGCAACAATATGAGCTTCTGCAATTGTCTTACTTAAGTGTGCGTTGATTCGGCTTACTTTTGCGGCGTGTTTACTTCCGATCGAAGCCATGTGAACGATTTCTCCATTTAGTAATTCGTAGGGCGATCCTTCTTGAAGAATTCCGGTTTCGACCATGGCTCGGAATTCAGCGACAGTGAAACGTTTCCGTTCAAGTTGGAATGACTCTTGAGGACTGCTGCGATCGAGTTGGAGAACCATGATTACACCCTTCTACGACGATGGCTTGGTTTGAGTTTAACGATTTTTTGTGAGTTGCGAAGACTCGATCCCCCTAGCCCCCTTGAAAAGGGGGGACATGAGATGGATTTAGACATTAACCCTAAATTGACTCAAAGTCCCCCTTACCAAGGGGGATTTAGGGGGATCGGGCTTACGCTAAAAGTTACCGTTCGTGTTGTTGGCATTGACTAACCGATCGATCACCGTTGCAATCTCCAATGAACCCAGTTCGCCTTCGGCCCGAGTCCGAATGCTGAGGGAGTTGGATTCAATTTCCTTGGCACCGACGACCGCCATGACGGGGATCTTGTCTTTCTCGGCGTTACGGATGAGCTTGCCGAGCCGATCGCCGCCCAAGTCCACTTCAGCCCGAATACCCAACAGTTGCATTTTCGCAGCAGTGTCCTTGGCAAATTGCACAAAGTCATCGCCAACCGGGAGCAATCGGATTTGGACAGGTGCAAGCCAGGTGGGGAAGTCGCCTGCGTACTCTTCGATCAGGATGCCGATCAACCGCTCAAGAGACCCAAACGGCGCACGATGCAGCATCACAGGGCGCTTGCGGGTTCCGTCTTCGGCGACGTATTCCAGGTCGAACCGATCGGGTAGTTGATAATCCACCTGCACGGTCCCCAATTGCCATTCGCGTTCTAGCGCATCCTGGAAAATGAAGTCGAGTTTTGGACCGTAAAACGCCGCTTCACCAATACCTTCAAAGTTCGGCATTTCCAATTTCGTTACACCATTCCGAATGGCATTCTGCGCTTTTTCCCAAGCCTCATCCGAGCCGAGGTATTTGCTGGGATTAGCGGGATCACGGAAGCTGAGACGGGCGCGGAAGTTGCTCAGTTGTAGACTTTTGAACACGCTCAAGGTGAGTTCGACAACGTTGAAAAACTCTTCGTCGAGCTGTTCTGGTGTAATAAAGAGGTGGGAGTCATCCACGGTAAAGCCTCGAACCCGAGTCAAGCCACCGAGTTCGCCGGATTGCTCATAGCGATAAACGGTCCCAAACTCGGCGAGGCGCATGGGGAGTTCCCGATACGATCGCAAATCACTCTTATAGATCTGAATATGAAACGGACAGTTCATCGGCTTCATCACAAAACCAATCTCTTTTTCCTTTTCTTCTTGACTCTCCGCCATCATCGGGAACATGTCTTCAGAATATTTCTGCCAATGTCCTGACTGTTTAAACAAATCCACCCGAGCGATGTGCGGCGTGACGACGGGAAGATACCCGCGCTTGGTTTGTTCTTTTTTCAAATAGTCTTCCAGGATCGATCGCAGTAGCGTTCCCTTCGGTGTCCACAAGGGCAATCCAGGACCGACGAGATCCGAGAAAATAAACAATCCCATTTCCTTACCAATCTTGCGATGGTCTCGGCGAAGGGCTTCTTCTTTACGACGCTTGTACTCATCCAACTGTTCGGAGGTTTGCCATGCGGTGCCGTAGATGCGCTGAAGCTGAGCTTTGGTTTCGTCGCCGCGCCAGTAAGCTCCGGCAACCGATTCAAGTTCGATCGCCTTAGGATCCAAATCCCCCGTATTCTCAACGTGTGGTCCTGCGCAGAGATCCCACCACTGATCGCCGAGATGATACAGCGTGATCGGTTCAACCAATCCTTCCAGGATTTCCAGCTTGTAGGGTTCGTTTTGAGCGGAAATCCGGGCTTTGGCGTCTTCGCGGGTGACTTCTTCACGAGTGACGGGAAGCTTGCGGTTGATGATCTTAATCATCTCTTTTTTGATCGTCTTTAGGTCTTTATCGCTAAAGGCGTCAGGGGTATCAAAGTCGTAATAAAACCCATTTTCGATCCAAGGGCCGATCGTGACTTGAGCCTTGGGGAAGAGCTTTTGCACGGCCATGGCCATGACGTGCGAAGTGGTGTGGCGAATCTTTTTAAGATCTTCGGATTCGCTGGTTTTGGGCAAATGAATCTTTTCAGACGAGACTTGTTCAGACATGATGTTCTCCAGAAAAGCGATCGGCGATACGATTGCCAATGCTTAGTGATTAGGCTTTCCAGTTTAGCGCGGGATGCCTAATTTTGTTCGCTTTTCTATCCCTTTGTCTGAATTATTGCTGTAGACTGAAAACAGATCACGAAATCAAGGTTGGTTACTGATTCGATCGAGGTTTTATTCTATGACCACATTGCTTCCTATTCGTTCACCCATTAGTAAACCGATTCGTGATCTGTCCTTGGAACCGGGGAGTCGGATGACGATCGTAGCGGTGACATGGGACGAGTTTGAAGGAATTTTGGAAGAGATGGGCGATCACCGAATCGCACGCATTGCCTACAGTTTGAATACGTTGGAGATTACGGTGCCGCGTCCTGATCATGAACTGCCGACGGATTTGATCGGTGATATGGTGAAAACAATTTTGCGCATCTTGCGAGTTCGGTATCAGCCTTTTGGTTCGACGACGTTTAAGAAGCAGGGGATTGCGGGGATTGAGCCGGATGCTTGCTTTTATATTCAAAACTATGAACAGATGATCGGTAAGCGGCAGCTTCAGGCGGGGGATCCTCCACCCGATTTGGCGATTGAGCTACGCTCCGCTAACGCGATCGAAACCGATGTAACTTCGCTGACGGCGAGGGTCTACGACCGACCAGAGGTCAACGAAGCCTATAAAGCGATCGCGGTGCCGGAAGTGTGGATTTATGCCAATGGTGGATTGAAGATCTATTTGTTGCGATCGGGCGAGTATGTTCAGTCCCAGACCAGTGAGATTTTTCCGGAATTGCCGATCGTAGAATGGGTAGAGCAGGCGATCGATCGGGCTTGGACCGTTGGGAGTTTGGCGGCGTTAGAAGAAGTAGAAGATTGTTTGCGGGACCAAGTGTCACGATGAATTCGCGTTTTGACGGTGGATTCAAACATTTCGACTCATTTCACCACAACTCGGTAGAAGGTCGTTTTCCCTGGATTATGGTCAAAGGCTCCATCAAAGTTCGCATCCGATAACCAATCAAATTTTCGGGTTTCGGGTGAATTAGAAAGCACGAGACCACACCGATCGCTCATACAAATTCCAATATGCCACAGACCATTTTCATAGTCAGTGCCATTGGCGATCGCAATATCCCCGCGTCTAGTCTGCGATTGCTCTAGTCGTTTCCCTTGTCCATTATCAAAGTCTTCCACCATGGACGGCACGTAGAGCGTATTGGTCCCGATCGTTCGATTCAATGCCTTTTGAAATACCTTGTTCACCATAGCCGCGCAGGCCAACAGTCCACTGCTGGTATTGGGTTCGTACCGACTAATCCGACCGAGCAGGTCTGGAGCGATCGAGGCTTTGAAAATCTTCTCGGAAATCGCAAACTCTTGGGGGACAGCCTGCTCTAAGGTTTGCTGAGGCTGCTGCGCTTGAATGGTCTTCAGTAACTGCTGGTACTCTGATTCTGGCATCGTCAAGGTTGTGGTGCTGGCTTTGTAGTTGTCGTACGTTGCCCTAGCCAACTTGAATGCAGGTTTGAAGCCGATCGCCATCACGCCCAAAACACCCACAGTCACTAAAAAATTACGGCTTACCTTAAAACGCGGTTGAGTGGTCATAGGGATTGATGGTTGGATGGATGGAGCCGATCGTAGCTTAAATGTAGGATTTTGTGGGTGGGTGAGTGGAGGTTGGGTAGGCGATCGAGGCAACTATTAGATAGAATAGAGGACCATACAGTTCAAACCATGCTATCTGATGGTTCAATGGGATCCCCAAAAAGCTCAAACTAATGTTGATAAACATGATGTTTCCTTTACGGAAGGAGCAAGTGTCTTTGATGATCCTTACTCAATTACGATCGACGATCGCGAACATTCCATCGCTGAATCTCGATTTTTGACGATCGGTTATTCTGCACGAAACCGCATACTCGTTGTGATTCATACCGATCGTGACGATGATATTCGGATTATTAGCGCTCGAAAAGCTACCCCAAAGGAGAGAAAGATCTATGAGTCCAACTTCTAAATCCCAAGCGATGACTGATCAAGATGATGAGATGTTGTCAGAGTATGATTTCAGTCATGGTGTTCGTGGAAAGTATTTCGATCGGAACCTTGCGCCACAACTTCCGGGCGTTCAATTTTTGCGAAATTCAAAAGGACAGAAAACGGCTGTTCTCTTGAATCTTCAAGTCCATCAATCACTTTGGCAGCAGATTCTTAGCAATCACATTGATGAGTCTGAATTTCAATATTTAACAGACTCTCAAACTCATACACAGTCAGTTTTCATTGATTTCAAAACGAATCTTGTGCTTTGGCAGGAGATTTACGATCGGATTATTGCATAGAGTCACTAGAAAATTATTGAATATACTCACACACCCCTCGTGACCGACTACCAGCCACCCTTTGCAATTAACACGAAAATCATTCATCAAATTAGTACGATCGCAGAACAGATTGGACGCATTGATGGTCAAAATTTGCAGCCCTCTCCACAATTGCGAAAACAAAATCGGATTCGGACCATTCAAAGCACCCTGGCGATCGAAGGCAATAGTTTATCTCTAGAGCAAGTAACGGCGATCGTCGAAGGCAAACGCATCCTCGGTTCGCAACGGGAAATCGCCGAAGTTCAAGGTGCCATTCGAGCCTATGAAATGCTTCCCAAATGGAATCCAGGATCGATCGAGCATTTTCAGCAAGCCCACCATCTGCTCATGGGCGATATTCTGACCGAAGCAGGCAAATTTCGCAAGGGCCAAGTCGGCATCCACAAAGGCGATCACGTGGTTCACGTTGCGCCACCTGCTAAACGAGTTCCGACACTGATGGGAGACCTCATACAATGGCTCAAAACTTCCAACGATCATTCATTAATCAAAAGCTGTATTTTCCATTATGAATTGGAATTCATTCATCCGTTTATGGATGGCAATGGACGCATGGGACGACTTTGGCAAACCTTGATTTTAGGAAAATGGAATTCATTATTTTATCTACTCCCGATCGAAACCCTGATAAAAGATCAACAAAAACAGTATTACCAAACTCTGGAAGAAGCCGATCGTGCCGCTGACAGTACCGTCTTCATTGAGTTCATGCTCGATATCATCGATCGATCGCTAAGCTTAGAATATCCCAATACACCCATAACGAATTGATTTGGTATTACAATAAAGCTTAATCTCCAGCAGTTGATCTCATGGCTTACAGCAGCTTTACCGTGACCCAAATCAAAGAAGAGTTTGGGATCGTCATTCGAGAAGGCGATCGGTTTTTGCCGACCGATTTACCCAAGATTTCGGTCAGTCAAAGGCTCTTAGGAATTTTGGAAGACTTACCTTGGGCGATCGCTGTCGGCACCGAAAAAGCTCGATCGGAAGTGATTATTAATCCCATTTTATTAGAAGTCCGTCGAGTGCTTCAGCAAAAAATCAGCGTGTTTTCCGGGGAAGAATTTAATGTAGAACCCGAACTCGGACTGAATGGCGTTTGTGATTTTGTGATTAGCCAATCGTCGGAGCAGCTTGTACTTGAAGCACCTGCGATCGTTCTCGTTGAGGCAAAAAAAGCGGATCTAAAACTGGGCCTCGGGCAATGTATGGCCGAAATGATCGCGGCACAGCGGTTTAATGCCAGTAAAGGCCGATCGATTCCGAGCGTCTTTGGCGTGATTACCAGCGGAACTCAGTGGAGATTTATGCAATTAGAAGGTAAGGAAATTACATTAGATTTACAGGATTATTCCCTACAGCCGATCGACGAATTGCTTGCAATATTGATCTGGATGGCGACACGATAAGATCCGATCGTTAGCGCTACAATAATTTCAACACCCTTCGGTAAACCTCCCATGGTCACAACCACCCATAAATGGACCACCCGCGACCTCGACGTCATGCCCGACGACGACGGCTGGAAACGCCTTGAAATCATTGATGGAGAACTCTACGTGACACGCGCACCCCACATCAACCACCAAGGCGCAGGCGGAAACATTCACTTTGAATTGGAAGCTTGGTCTCGCAGAACCAAGTTGGGTAAGCCTTTCCAAACCCCTGGCGTCATTTTCACCCCCACGGATGCGGTGATTCCTGATGTTGTATGGGTTAGTCAAGCTCGGTTAAATAATTGCATTGATGATGCGGGACATTTTACCGCTGCTCCTGAACTGGTTGTTGAAATCCTTTCTCCTGGCGATCGGAATCACCAACGCGACCAAGAATTCAAACTCAAGCTTTACTCTCGCCATGCTGTTCAAGAGTATTGGATCGTCAACTGGCAACTCAAAACGATCGCGGTCTATCGCCACCAGGACGGGATGCTTCAACTAGTGGGTACATTGATAGAGTCAGACAGTCTGACATCGCCGTTGTTGCCTGGATTTAATGCGGCGATCGGTCCTCTGTTTCAGTAGTTGATTGTAAAATACAGAAATTATCATTCTAGAGTTTTTTATGGACATGCTTTTAGAAGAAAGAAATCAAGTTACGATCGTCCGCACAGACCGGGGATTAACGATCGGAGGTACCCGCCTAACGCTCTATGATGTGATGGATCATTTGGTTGCGGGATGGACACCTAAGCTCATTTTGAATTGGTTGCCCTTAACCGAAGAGCAGCTTGATGCAGCACTATCCTATATTGAAACCAACCGCGCAGAAGTAGAAGCAGAGTATCAGACGGTTTTGAAAGAAACCCAAGAGAGAAAGAATTACTGGGACGATCGAAATCGCGATCGTTTAGCAGAAATCGCTCAAATCCCTCCAAAAGCAGGCCAGGAAGCCATTCATGCCAAGCTCCAAGCCTGGAAGACTAAACTTGGATTAATCCCATGATTGTTTTGGTTGACTACAATTTGACGGGCTACATTGTCTTGTTGCAAGGGACTTTGGCTTCAGAAGGTTGGTTAGAGCTATTATCAATTCAGTTTATGACGTTGCAGGAAGTCGGATTGGCTGCGGATACGAACGATCGGATTATTTGGCAGTTTGTTCAGTCCAATCAAATGCTGTTACTGACGGCGAATCGGAATGCGAAAGGGGAAGATTCGTTAGAACAAACCATGCGGGAAGAAGGAACTGAAAAGTCGTTACCTGTTTTAACGATCGGAAGCCTCGATCGTATGATGGAGCGATCGTACCGTGAGCAGTGCAGCGCTCGTATTGCCGATATTATTTTGTATGTCGAGAACTATTTAGGTGTAAGCCGTATTTACATTCCATAGTTGGAACCCAGATTCGGTGTAAAATGTAAAGCTGTTGTTTTTCTCAAGCACTCCCATGGCCCGTAGCTACCACATCACCACCTTCGGCTGCCAAATGAATAAGGCCGACTCCGAGCGCATGGCCGGAATCCTGGAGACCATGGGCTTTGAGAACGAAGACAACGCCGAAGTCGCAGACCTGATCCTCTACAACACTTGCACCATTCGCGACAATGCCGAACAAAAAGTCTACTCCTACCTCGGCAAACAAGCCATTCGGAAAAAAACAAACCCCAACCTCACCCTCATCGTCGCCGGATGCGTCGCCCAACAGGAAGGCGAAGCCCTACTGCGCCGCGTCCCAGAACTCGATCTCGTCATGGGACCGCAATACGCCAACCAGCTCGAAGACCTCCTAGAACAAGTCTTCAACGGTGCCCAAGTCGTCGCCACAGAACCCGTCCACATCATGGAAGACATTACCAAACCTCGCCGTGACAGCGCCGTCACCGCTTGGGTCAATGTCATCTATGGCTGTAACGAGCGCTGTACCTACTGCGTCGTCCCTGGCGTCCGAGGACTAGAACAATCGCGCACCCCAGAGGCCATCAAAGCCGAAATGGAAGATTTGGCAAAACAGGGCTACAAAGAAATCACGCTCCTCGGTCAAAACATCGATGCCTATGGCCGCGACCTCCCTGGCAGCAAACCCGACGGACAACATTTGCATACGCTGACGGATTTGCTCTATTTTGTCCATGACATTGAGGGCATCGATCGTATCCGGTTCGCCACCAGCCATCCCCGCTACTTCACCGAGCGCCTGATTAAAGCCTGTGCTGAACTCCCCAAAGTCTGCGAACATTTCCACATTCCCTTCCAATCTGGCGACAATGATCTGCTCAAAGCCATGTCACGGGGCTACACCCAAGAGAAATACCGCCGCATTATCGACACTGTTCGACAATATATGCCCGATGCCGCCATTAGCGCCGATGCGATCGTCGGCTTCCCCGGTGAAACCGAAGAGCAATTCCAAAAAACCATGACCTTAATTGAAGATTTGGGGTTTGATATGGTGAATACAGCGGCCTACTCCCCTCGCCCTGGAACGCCTGCTGCGCTTTGGGATAATCAATTGAGTGAAGAGGTGAAAGTCGATCGGCTGCAACGAATTAATCGATTGGTCTCTCAGACGGCGCAATTGCGGAGCGATCGGTATGCAGGCCGCATCGAAGAAGTTCTCGTCGAAGAACAAAACCCCAAAAATCCCACCCAAGTCATGGGCCGCACCCGCGCCAACCGATTGACCTTTTTCCAAGGCGACATTACCCAATTAAAAGGCAAAACCATTCCCGTCAAAATTACTGAAGTCCGCGCATTCAGTTTGACTGGAGAACAAGTGGTAGAGCAACGGGTAGCGGCGATCGTTTAACTCGGCCCTCACCCCAGCCCTCTCCCAAACTTGGGAGAGGGAGCCGGATATTGATTCATTCTTTGGGTCGGCTCCCCCAGAATTGGGGGCTGGGGGGCGGTTCGCCAGAATTCACAAATCAAACCAGGATTCTCTCAAGTGCTTCCCACCGATCTTCTCACCCACCGAATCAATGGCGAAACCGTTGTTCCTAAACGGGTAGAATTGAATGAAGAAATGACCACGATCGCCTCTGAACTGATCGATATTTTCACCCAGTCCAAAGGCAGCACCCGCGCCGAACTCAACCGTCTCCTGCTTGAACTCGAAGGCGAAGAAACTGACTATCGATTCAAACGCGGACTGGCCCATTTACTCACCAGTGCCTTCAGCGAATTTGAAACCATTTCGCCGCTAGACCCGCCAATGTTGCGCGATCGGGTATTCGCCGCCTCAGCACTGACCATTCCGAGTTTGCAAAGCACGATCGTCACCCTCCAAAAAGTTGCCGACGAACTCACCCAAGAACTTTCCAAAGAAGTCCTCCCAGAACAAATCAAACAAGGACTCTACGCCGATCTCCCCGACAATCAAATCCTCACCGAATTCAAAGCCCCCACCCCCGAAGCCTTACTCCACCGCTACAACCTCTCCCAAGTCCAAGGCATCTTCTACCGCGCCACCGACGTTCGCATTGACGCCCACCGCAACGAACCTGGACAATACAAACTCCTGTTTCGCTATAGTAAACTGTTTCAACTTATGAGCTATATCGAAGGCGATGCTGATCATGGATTCACCTTAACGATCGATGGTCCCACTAGTCTCTTTAGCGCTTCCACCCGCTATGGCCTAGCATTGGCAAAACTATTGCCTGCACTGTTGCATGTTACGAAATGGACCTTGACGGCAGATTTGCAAATGAAAGATTTCTATTCAGGCGAAATTCGCAAAACGCGATTTACCTTGGAATCAGATTGCGGGCTTGTCAGTCATTATCCACCGGGAAAAACCTACGATAGTATGCTCGAAGAAGGCTTTGTCGATCGGTGGAACAAGACCAAAACGGAATGGAAATTAGAACGGGAAGTGGACTTAGTCCCGATTCCTGGAAGTGTTATGATTCCTGACTTTCGGCTAGTTCATCCCGATGGTAGAACCTATTTATTTGAGATTGTGGGGTACTGGCGACCGGAGTATTTGCGTAAAAAGTTTGCTCAAGTGCGCAAGGCCGATCGATCGGACCTCATCCTAGCCGTCTCCGAACGCCTCAACCTAGAGAAAGCAGGCGTGAAAATGCAGGATATTCCTGAGAATACGATTTGGTTTAAAGATAAACTATTGCCGAAGGCTGTTTTGGCACTGCTGGATTGAGACAAAATTTAGAGTTATTGTTTGAGGAAGAGGATTAACGATCGCAATCCTAAGATTTTCAGGAGTCGTTACCATGGCACGCTTAGTAGATCTGACTGCAGAAGAGCTTTTACTCATCCCTAATCATCGTCAGTTCTGGTATGAAGCGGCTATTTCAAAGGCTCCGATCGACCGAAGTGAATTCCAAACAGCCATTGAGACTATTTACAAAATCCTAGGACTCGACGTTCCCAAACTTCACTTTTGTGATGACCCTTGTGATTTGATTGAGAAAAGTCGTGACTTCTTCCAGCGACTTTATCATTGTGAGGGTGGAGCGGCTTTCGTGAGTCCTACAATGGCTAAAATTCACGAATTACATCTGCGTTTTATTTGTACGATCGGAGCCTATGAGAGTCTTCTAGGCGATCAGTTGTCTGTCATTTCTGAAGAAGAAATCGAAAATGAATACAGAATTGACAATGAATTTGAAAAAATATTTCTCAGTAATTTACCTAATGGGTTTGATAGTCACTGTTTTGCAGGTCATAGGTCTTGGGTATATCCTAGATTTGATGAGATAGGTACAGTATGTTGGATAGATTTCCATTTTTCTGTCATTCGACATACTGTCTCTGAGGACTATGATGAGTTAGCTTGGCAGGCGTACCGAAAGCTCATTCTGTTAGGGGGTTGGTTCGTTGCGTTCGAGTCTGATTGCTTTGTATGCGATCGGCCACATTACGATGAGAGATAATAAAATTTGAGGCAAAACTGGGAATACTATCACCAGGTTATTAATTTAGTAGTACAAACAATACGCATGTCAAACAGTCATGATTCAGAACTCTATGTAGAGTTTACGATTGCAATTACTGAAGGTGATGCCGAAGCTGTCTGTGACTGTATCGCGCGAGGTGTCAATATTCATCTCAGTCATATCGACGATCAAACGCCGCTTGGAGTCTCCGCTCTGGAAGGTAATCTAGACATTGTAAAGATCCTATTGGACGCTGGAGTTGATGTAAATGCTAGACAGCTCACGGATGGATTTACAGCCTTGATGAATGCAGTAGCAGGAGGACATTTAGGCGTTGTCAGAACTTTGGTAGAAGCGGGCGCACGGGTTAATATGCAAAGCTTTCAAGGTGATACGGCTGAAAATATTGCGGAGTCTAATAACCATGAAGAAATAATGGCTTATCTCCAACCATGGCTCAGTGAACCTGAATGGGATTAGCTGCATAGACTTGTTCTCGTCGTATTTGATACGATCGGCCACAGTATAATGTTTGAACCTACTATTTCACTCTTATGTCACTGGATTATCCTGAATACGAAGAACTCCGCAAGAAAAGCCGATTCCTAGGATTGCTATGGCGACTCGGTGACATGGGTACCTACTTTGGTCTGATAGGCGCGATCGCTTCACCACTGATGGTCATTAATAATCAATTTGCAAATCGTAAGACTCCGTTGCCATGGAATAAAGCTATCGAATTTGGTCTGATTTCGATATTGTTTTTCGTAGTTGTTTTTTTGAGTGCTGGTCAGCTTAAGTGCTTTGCGATCGAAAGAGGTAAAAAACTCAAGAGTAAGTCCTGATTTGATAATGGGGAGAATGAGCTTCGACATCGAACAGCAACTACGCTAAAATTAGACTGTAGTTTCAACGGTAGGTTTCATCCATGACATCCCGTTCATCAACAACTTCGATCGAATTGATTCTCCATGAATTATCTGTGATAAATGTCGAGCAAGCCCAGAAAAACCAAGCTGCGATCGACCTTTTAGACTCATGGATGGATGACAGTGAAGAAGCGGCTGAGCATCAGCAAGCTTGGGACTTTTTGAAGACGGCACTTGACGAAGATCGTCTATCGAATCGCCCCTTGTTCCTATGAATCGATCTGAATTTACGACAACATTAGACTAGTAGTCCATTTAATGAGTTCTTCCTTCCAATTACAAGCCGTCGTTGAGGCTCCCAACCTTCCAGATGAGTTTGTATGTCCGTGGGAGTTTCAACCCCTGGAACCACTTTCTTGGATTAAATTGTCGGGTGGAATGACGGATCAGGACATTGGATCGATCGTTGCTCAACTCGTGCAATATAACCAATTGGATTTTTCAGGAGATTGCCACTCGATACTCGATCGGATTCTAAACGCCGAGAGTTTGATTTTACCAGGAGGACTTCAGGCTGTTTTTGCAGATCAAGTTATTGCTCCAAGTTGCTGCTGTGGACTCGAAACCTGGCGAGAATGGCAAGTTTTTTTGACAACAGGAGATTCCCCTTGGCTAGGTCATGATCCCAGCCCATGGATTGAAACGGACAATGAACAGATCCGAATTTGGTCAGATGGCGGTTTAGGGGAATCAACCCAAAATGCATTTCGGATTGAGGTTGCCCGATCGACCTTTCGACAAGCACTACAGACCGTCGAACAGGACCTTCAGAATTTTCTGTACTGTGTTGATAGTTGGGCACAGACTATCGGTTTCAAATCATCGAAGAACTTTTCTCAGAAAATCAACCAATGCTTTGAGATTGGTGACAGCTAAAGTTTGGAATGGCTGGAGTTTTTCAGACTTCGTAAAAGCGATCGGCTCAAGCAAGATATAATTGTAAATGTCACTGTTACATTTCTCGGAGTCTCGATATGACTGAAGCGTCAGACGATCGAAGCCCATGGACCGGACTCACCCAGCAGCAGCATCTCTGGATTGCGGCGACCATTTGGACGGTGGTGGGTGCCGGACTGTTAACCATGGGGAGCGTCTTTTGGTTTCATTTTCCCTACCTCGGCGACCTCGATCCGAAGCATCTTGCAGGCGGAACGATCGCGCTTAGTATTGGATTGTTAAAAGGAAAATTCGTCCTCGACAAAACGGCCAGCCGCGTCATCGATCGCACCGCCGACCTCAAAGAACCCAATCCCCTCAAAAGTATCTTTCAGATGTTCGGCACCAAAACGATCGCCCTCATCGCCTCCATGATGGGCATCGGTGTCATTCTACGGGCTGCAGGTGTGAGCTTCGAAATCCGGGGATTAATTTATCTCGCTGTGGGTGCAGGGCTACTCTGGAGTTGCCGCCAATATTGGATCTCATCATTCCAAATCGGCAAGCCTGACCCGACCACTTAGATTGCCCTCAACCCATCAACGATCGTGACCGTCACGATCGTTTTTTATTGACTTTAAATAAAAAACGACGCTTCAACGTAAAATCATTCTCAATTCTTCATTCTCAATTCTCCCCCCATGCCAAACCCCGCCGATCGTCTCAGCGAACTGTACCAACTCGCCTGCACCACTGCCCAAGGCGCAGCGGACATCCTGCTAGAGTATCGATCGAAATTTGAGATTGGGGGAGATCTCGATAGCCCTGTGACCAGTGCCGACCTGGCCGCCAATGACCATATCTTAAATACCCTCCAAACCCACCTTGGCCTTGAGGACTATGCCTATTTAAGTGAGGAAACCTTCAAAATTCAAAACCCGGACGATCGACGTAAAGATTGGGTGTGGATCATCGATCCACTCGATGGTACGAAAGACTACATTCAAAATACCGGAGACTACGCAGTTCAAATTGCCCTTGCGTATCGTGGAAGGCCCGTCGTTGCTGCAGTTGCCTGTCCTGGGATGGGTAAGCTTTATAGCGCCTTGGCCGGAACGGGCACATGGGTGGAGGAGCAAGCTGGAAACCGTCGTAAAGTCACTGTTTCCAATCGATCGAACCGATCGGAGATGACCATTGTGACCAGCCGTAATCACAGCAGTGAGAAATTAGAAGAACTCATAAACATTTTAGAGGTCTCTACCCGCAGAGGGATGGGGAGTATAGGATGTAAGTTATCTGCCATCGTTGAACAGGATGCAGACCTTTACCTCTCAGTCTCCGGAAAAACAGCTCCGAAAGATTGGGATTTCGCCGCTCCTGAACTGATTCTCACAGAAGCAGGCGGACAACTGACTTACTTCGATGGAAGCTTGATTGCTTACAATCGCGAAGATGTCAATCAATGGAACGGAATTATCGCTAGCAATGGTACTTGTCATGACGAACTCTGTAGTCTCCTTAGCGCACCGCCTGAATAGCAAGCTTCACACCTATTTAGGAACAATGCAGAGTTTTCTGGTCAGTCATGATGGCGATGAAGAACTACAGCATTTGGTGAATGCCTTTGAAATGGGCCGAGATGTAGACTTCGGAGCGTTGGTGCTAAGTAAAGAAGGCATTTGCACCCCTGATGACATCATTCCTTGGGGTGCCCTGCGATCGTTCTGCTACAGCAACCGTGAACTCGTTTTCGTCCGTCAATGCGGCAATCAATTCAGCAGCCATCGCCAGCACGTCAGCAAACTCAAGCACCTGCCGATTCTGCTCCACATTCTTCACCAAAACAGCCCTGAACAAGCTTCAACGTTCAGCCGTTAATCCCTCAAATCCGGGCGAACCAGGCCCCCCGGCCCCCAAGTTTGGGGGAGTTAGAGTGGGGACTACATCATGCGACGGGCGATTACTGCGTAGAAAGGGTCGCCGCCGCTCATGCCTAGCATTTGTAAAATGGGATTTGCTGCCGATCGTTTTTCCACTACTTCCGGTGTGCTAAATCTAGGCACTGAACCGTAGTAAGACTTGACGAGATTAACCCGATCGCTCTCACTGCCATCTCGCCAAGCGGCGATCGCCTTTTGGTAGAACATGCGGTTCGAAAAGCTCATGATACAGATGCCATCGGTTTTTAGGACTCGATAGATTTCAGTAAAAATAGCCTCTGGATATTGCAAATACTGCACCGACACCGTACAGATCACCGCATCAAAACTTTGATCCTCCAGTGGCAATTGCAGATTTTCATTGAGGTTCTGCGTGAAATAGTGATTGAGTCTTGGATTTTTAGATAGTTCTTCTGCATTCATTCCATGGCCTTCCACATGCTCGAAGGCCATTTGGTTCGGCAAATGGGAGACCCAGCTACTCATGAGATCTAGAACCCGCATTCCCGGTTTCAGACGTTCTTGATACAAGTCCGTCAATTGAGCAATGAATCCAGTATCGACATGGGTAACAAGACGCGCTACATCATAAAAGTCGCGATCGTCCGTACTATCCAGCTTCTTGCGATCGGTCGGTGTCAAAATCATAGTTTTTATGCCTCATGCCCCGTGGCGAATCCTATATATTGTTGCACCGCAGGAGACGGTTGAAAAAGCTCTAATCCATAATCTGTACTGGTGACTGACTTCCCTCCATTCTCTCACTTTTTCTTATTCTTGAAGAGGTCTTTTTAGATAATCTTCTAATTCGTGGCTTAGCCATTCCACCTCAGGTGTGGTGAGTTGACCAGAGTTAAGGTTGATTTTACGCTTTCCCGCCCAAACGTTAAGTTCTGGCCAAAATGAAGTAAGCATATCTGGTTTTGATAGCTCAATTTTAGCGATATGTTCGACTCTTAGCTTTCGGGATTTCCAAAAAGTAATCCCAAATAGCTTATATGACAAAACAATAGTGGATGGCGTAACGTGAAGACGAGTATGGCCGATCAAATAAAACAGAGCTATTACTAAAAGAGGTAAACCCGTTCCAAACACTAAGATCGGCATCCATAATGGTAATGGTTGAGGATTAACAAGGAGTAATAATAAATACCAAGTGTTCCAAACCAAAAAGATAATACCAGTAAGAACTAACCACCAACGAGAGGTGTCGAAAGGAATTAGTATCTTTAGATCGTTGTTGATGCCCTTTGTTATTTCCACTTTGCAGTCAAAGGGCTTTTCTGTTACTAGAGCTGTATATTGCTGTTGTCTTTCGATCGCCCAGTCGCCAACCCTAAGGGTGTTGGACATACTTACATCTGTATCATCATCTAAGTTGCGGAGAGCCTGCTGAGATGATTGGAACCTTCTCTCTAAGCTAGGATGAGTCGCTTGCTGAAGCCAGCCGACTAAGCGAGGGCTAAGATTCACCCGATCTTCAAAGCACAGCCGCAGATCTTGCTGGGGTAATTCATCGGGATTGCAGCCAGTCGCTAAATAAATTAGCGTCACGCCTAGAGCATAAATATCCGATGCGGCGGAAGTTCTCCCACCAAATTGTTCTGGTGGCATATAACCATAGGTACCCACAACCGTTTGAGTTCTGCTATTAATAGCGGTTTGTATCGAGCCAAAATCAACTAGATAGACCTGACCGGGACTATGGGCTGTGCGATCGGTTAATAAAATATTGCTAGGCTTAATATCTCGATGAATCACGGCGGGTTGACGGGCGTGAAGATATTCCAAAATTTTCAGCAGGTCTCTGGCGATCGCTTCCAAATCATTTTCGCTGAAGGTACGACCCGCTTGAATGCCCTGTTGCAAAGACTTGGCAGCAATATGACTCTGTACCAATGCAAAGCCTTTCCCCCGTTCTAGTTCCACTTCAAAGAAATCTAGATATTTAGGAATAGCAGGATGGTCGAGAGACTTTAACACTTCAGCCTCACGTTCAAAAAGCTTTAAATCTTCCCAGGTAAAGTCGGGTCCAAAAAGTAAAAGCTTAATAATGACAGAGGTATTGGTCTGGGTATCGATCGCCAGAAAAGTTCTTCGTCCAGTTTGGCGACCCAGAAGGGTATCAATTTGATAGCGTTCTTTTAGTAAGCTTCCCGTTAATTCTTCCATTTTTATAGATAGAGATTTATCCATGATTCATCGAGGTCGTAAATTACACGGGGCTATGATTTCTTTCTAACGTTTATACTTACCCTCAATGATCTGAGTAGTATTTTCATCGAAAAGCCTGTCTAAACTGATAGTGCCATTACCTAAAGGACGGATAAAAATAGCCCTCACAGATCAAGTCCTGACTACGGTGCTTCCGAGACCGTCCTCTTCTTTCTTCTCCTTTACTGAATGGCACAATCCTTTTACTGATACCGCCCAATGCCTGTGCCGCAATCATACGAACATCGGAGTCAGGGCCTTTGGCTAGGACCAATAATTCATCAGTCACTCTAGGGTTACTTTTACTGATATGACCCAATGCCTGTGCCACAATCATACGCACATTGGAGTCAGGGCCTTTGACTAGGACCAATAATTCATCAATTACTCTAGGGTTACTTTCACCGATACGGCCCAATGCCCTTGCCGCAATCATACGAACATCGGAGTCAGGGCCTTTGGCTAGGACCAATAATTCATCAATCACTCCAGGGTTACTTTCACCGATACGGCCCAATGCCTGTGTCGCAATCATACGCACATTGGAGTCAGGGCCTTTGGCTAGGACCAATAATTCATCAGTCATTCTAGGGTCAATTTTTGTAGTGACCCTATGGGAAAAATCAGCGCAGATGTCGGCTTTATCCATGTCTTTGACGGGAGCCGCAGAAGCGGAACTTGCCAATATTGCGATGGTCGCGATCACACCGGAGAGGGTTGCCAAACCGATCGCGTTGTTCATCTTGGTTAGGGTGTTGAGAATGCTTTTCATGGAGTATGTTCTTTTAAAGAATTGGAATTAATTAGGCTCCATTCTTTGTCGTTGGAGGTGGGTGAAAAGTTCCACATCGAAGGTCCAAGGTCTGATTGAGATTCAAGCTATGTTTTAGCAGTTGCTCTGTCGTTTGTTAGATTGTCACCGTTGCCTAGCCCATACTGCATAAAGACCACCGGATAGAATTCCCAACAAGTGCCCGTAGTTAGAACTAGCTTTGTCGATCGTCATCAGTTAACATGACCTTCGTCATCCACTATTTTTTGTTTTTTACAACCTTAACGAAATCTGGGATTCAAATTTGCAGATTGAGTTGTTCATACTTCATATCAGCAACGCCGATCGGGTTCAATGATCCGCGACGACCTCTCAACCCGTACCAAATTCCGTATATTGCCGCACCGCAGGCTCGTGGAAGGCCAGCACAATATCTTCCTTGGGAACACCTAAATCGACCAATGGATTGGCAATTCCTTCTTCTGTTCCATCATGTTGAATCCAAATCTTTTCAGCTCTGATGTCGAGATGTAAGATGCAGCTAAAACTGCGATGATTTTTAGACCAACCGACGTGGAGAAGTTGATAGTGATCTCGATCGGTATCAAACAACGTTTCAATCTCGTACTCTTCCGCGCCTTCTCCTAGGTTCGATCGTTGTGCCCGCTCTGTCAGAAGCATCTGGATATATTGCCGATACTTGGCGACAGACGTTGTTTCACTAGTTTCTACAGCCATTTTGTGAAGACCTCCTGTTCTACGTCATAAATAACAAGCTTTAGCTGATAACGCTGTACTGAAGCCGCTATAAATTTTCCTTGAAAAAATGTCTCGTAAGTAGGACTTCGTACTGCTAGATAGAGAATCCGATCGGGTTCTTGTTCAGCCAGTGCATCCCGGTAATTGAGAAATTGCCCTAATGCCGTGTGAAACTCAGAGACATTAGAAGATGTAATAAAGCTTTTGACTTCAACTGCGATCTTTTGCCCTTCTCGTTCAGCCGCAAGAAGCCGATCGGCGGCAAGATCGACCTTAAATTTGAAATCACCTAAATCGATCTCATAGTACTCCGATGTAATCCTCCAACCCTCTTTTACAAGTGCCGTTCTGACGACATTATGAAACCGATCGTTTGCCATCTCAATTAGGGGACTCCAGTGTAGCAACACTCAATCATTAGTTTAAGCTAGAAACCCAATCATTTTTCGTCGTCTGTTTTGATCGAAGTAGGTTCTACATAATCAGCGGGTTTTCGGGCAAAGCGGCGGAGGTAGGTTGAAAAGACGCCGTAGAGGAGGAGGGCCGCTAAGATGGTGCCTGGAATCACGGTTAACCAGTTTCCCCGGAGGGAGGCTAAGGTCCGATCGAAGCCGCTAGCATCTGTTACTTCTCGCTGCTGACGCGCGCGTTGCAAAAACTCCAATTGATAACTCTGCGGATCTTCAGGTAGCGGCGCTGGACGATTTGCCCTGACCAAAACTGTGTCATCGCGAAGTTGGAAAAATAAGTCATCCCGATCGAACACATCCCGCACTTGATTCAATCCCTCATCTCGCTGCGCCGTTAACGCCACGAGCATCCGATCGGCATTCCAAGGCGACAGCACCGCCTTAATCACGCCCTGTTCATCGGGCAGCGCCTGGACCTGGGAGCCATCTCGCTTGCGGCCCAGCCAGTCCTGAAGCGAAAAGCCCGCCGACTCGTCCAATGCTTGCGGAACCGGGAACTGATCTTTGAGACCGATCGCCACCCAATGGTCATCTTGTTTGGTCTCGGGCAACCGATCCGATCGGTACACTTTCAGCTTGACCGCCTCCGATCGGCTCAAGCGTCCCATGCGTTCCGCCACCTTCAGCATCAAATTCACCGAGGGCAAACTGGGCTGCGGAGCTAGAGCGATCGACATCTTGGACAAATCCTGGGGAGCCGCAAAGGGATAGCCGTACTGCATCAGCCGCAAGTCCGGCAGCTTCACATACTGCCGTCGTTTTAGATCAAAATTGGATTCTTTATGTACCGTCGCCCAGAGCTGTTGGTCCGTGGCGCGGTTGCACGATCGGCGTTCACGGGGGTCCAATTGGAACCGGATTTGGAGCTTGGAGAAGGGCTTGATCCGATCGGCGGGTAACTCCAAGGACAACTGCTCCCGTACCGCGCCTTGATCGGAATCCAGACGTTTCCCAGTGATGGGGATGCCGTCGAGTTGGACTTCGGCGAGGGAGGTGAGGGGATTGACCTGGGCGCTGTAGCTGAATCTTAGATTCAACATGTTGCCCCGATCGAACTGATCATCGGGCAATGCCTTCAGGTCATATTCCACCACGGGAGAATCCGCGCCCCGCACCGTCACATCTTCAATGCGTTCGTTGTTGTAGTTCCGCAAATCCTGGAGCATGAACTGGTCTTTCACAGGCAAAAAGGCAGGCCAATCCCGCATTGCAGGCGTCGGCACCTCATCCACCTGACGCACAATCAACGTCTGACCTGTGCCAATCTGCCGATCGCGGGCCTGCACCAAAAACTGCACGGCTTTTGCCACGCCTTCATCCCCATTCCCCGTGGCCACTAGCACCAAGCCATCGCCGCTGTTACTGCTGTTGGCCAAGGTCAAAACACCGACATCGTTAGGCAGCGGTTTACCTTGCTCATCTAAAACTTGACCGTCTTTGATGCCGATCGCCAGTTTGAGTTTTGACAGTTCGGGTTGATTTTTGGGGGTGCCGACGACGACGAGCCGTTCCGGGGTTTTCTGTTCGTTGGGGGACTTGATCAGGCGGACTTCGATCGGACGAAACTGCGCCAGACGACCTAGAGATGATTGAAGACGGGCGATCGCGGTGAGCCAGGTTTCATTCATCTCTCCTGGGAGTAAATAGGCGAGGCGGTTTGGTTCTAGGCTTAAGGAATCAAACAGCGGGTAGGGATAACGGCTAAAGTCCAAGGCCACAGGCTGCGGGGCAAAATCAAACACCATCTTGGAATCCGGCATTACTTCCGTCCAAAGCGACGGGTCAAAGGGATCTTGCGTACAAGTTGGCGAGTTGTTTTGCAAAGCGGCGATCACCACTTCGTTATAGTCCTGAATCGCCGCTGCCGGGATTTCAAATACCCCGCTGCCAATGTCGTCTTTTTTCCGGTTGAGGGGGACGCTGCCGATGCTGCTGCCGTTGAGGAGGACCGTCAGGTTCGATCGGGTGGCATAGAGTGCAGGGGAATGGCGATAGCGCAGGAGCATTTTTGCGCCCTTGGCTTGCCAATTGCGAGGTCGTGTGAATTGAATGCGGGCTTCGTCATAAATGCCATTCAGCCGCAGACGGTAGCCCACCACGGGACTGCGATTAAATTCCAAGACATATTGCCCTGGGGTCAAGGGTTTGACATAGGGTGTGGGGTCTTTGGGCGAAAGTCCTTCGGCTCCAGGCTGTGCGGGATCTCGGTCTAATGCTTTGGGCGTGGGCGCTTTGGGGGCGACGCTGGCCGGGGTGACGGGCATGGCCGAGGTGGGGGCCTCGGGAGAGGCCCCGGAATTCGGGCTTTCTTGAGTACTTTCCTGAGCGATCGTCATTTCGATCGGTTTTGCCGATGCCTGTGCTTTTTTTACCTGGCGGTCAAAATGAGGTGACGAACTCCAAATTGACACAAAAAACACACTCAAAACAAGTCTGTGTAACGACTTATTTCGTATCCATCTTTCCCATAAAATCATAGCGGCATCCCTGTGATCGAATCTCAGTCATTCATCCCTCTCACAGTACAAAGGAATGAGCTAAATCATTATAAAAACGCCACAATTAATTTAATTAAGGTTACTAACAAAAAATGACTAACTTATTCTAGAGTAGATGTAAAAATATTCAAAACCCTTCAAAACTCGTTGTGCTGCATATTTTAGTTACAAAGCTAAATCTTTTTTCAATAAAACCTAATCTTTAAGCCCTCATGTCTCACAGTACTGTAGACGGAAGACCTTCAGTGGATGCGATGATCCAGGACAACCCCCTCGTGTTGCCCTCTCATACGCAGGCACTCTACGCGGTCCAGCAGATGAGTCAGTCCCGAATGAGTTGTATCATTGTTGCTGATGGGTCGCCGGACGATCGTAAAGTGGTCGGCATTTTCACAGAGCGTGATTTGGTTCGTGCCAGCGCTCGGGCTAGGCATCTAAATTCATTGAAGCTGTCGGATTTGATGACAACGCCCGTGATCACTCAGGTTCGGGAGCATATTACCGATCTCTTTGATCTCCTGCAAAGCTTTCGTCAACATGGTATCCGTCACTTACCGATCGTTTCCCTCACAGGCCAACCCGTCGGCATTGTCAGTCAAGAAAGCCTCCGCCAAGCGCTGCGACCGGGCGATCTGCTGAGGCTTCGTCGGGTGGATGAAGTGATGACGAAACAGGTAATTCAGGCGCAGCCTCAGGATTCGATCCAAAAGGTGGCGTTCCAGATGGCTCATCATAAGGTGAGCTGTCTCGTGGTGACGGAAGACGATCGGCCCGTGGGCATCATCACGGAACGGGACTTGGTTCAGTTTCAGGCATTGCAGATGGATCTGGAAACAACCCCAGCGAAAACGGTGATGAGTGCGCCGCTCTATCCCATCCTGCTGAATGACAGTCTCTGGAAGGCCAATGAAACCATGCGCGGTCTGCGAGTGAGGCGTCTGGTCGTGACGCATCCTTCCGGTGCTCTGGCGGGCATCATCACCCAGACCGATGTTGTCCAAACGCTGGATCCTGTCGAGATGTTTGCGGTGGTGGAGACGCTGCAACGGACGGTGGAGGAGCGAACCTCTGCACTGGCCCAGGAAATCAACGATCGCAAAGCCATTGAAGAAAAACTCCAGCGGGCGTTGTTCGCGGCCAATGTTGCGAACCAGTCTAAAAATGAATTTTTGGCTCATATGAGTCATGAGTTGCGGACGCCGCTAACGGCCATCCTCGGTTTTACAGAACTCCTCTCCACCGATCTGACCTTGGGGGATGATAACTGTCGCTATCTCGATACGATTAATCGCAGTGGAAAATACCTGTTGAGTTTGATTAATGATCTCTTAGATATGGCGAAGCTCGAATCTGGGAATCTGCAACTGCGCCAAGGGAACTGTAATCTCGACGCTTTGATCTTGGATCTAGACCGCCTATTCCGTCACCGATCGCAATTAAAAAGTCTCACGTTTCAATTAAATCGATCGCCTGACTTGCCGCACTCGATCGTCACCGATGAGAAAAAACTCCGTCAAATTCTGATCAATCTAATTGGTAATGCCATTAAGTTTACGGACCATGGATCAGTCACCGTTAGTATTCAGTCTCAGAGTTTAGAGGAAGGCTCTAAATTGGTGTTTCAGATTGAAGATACGGGCGTCGGGATTCCGACGGAGCATCGATCGGCGGTCTTTACGCCCTTTTTTCAGGTGACGACTCCTGGACGACTGCCTGAAGGCAATGGCCTAGGACTCGCCATCAGTCAACAGCTCGCCCAAAATCTTGGGGGTGTCATCAGCCTCGATTCGTCTCAAAGTGTGGGTTGCACCTTTAGGCTTGAGATTCCGTTAGGTCCGTCACAGCCCCATCGATCGCCGCCCACGGGATTGTCCTGGTTTAAGCAATTGCGTCAAGCGGCGTTGATGCTGAACCATGCGGACTGCCAAACCATTTTACAAGAAGCGCCTCGGGCTTTTCTGCCTCAGGATGTTTCTGCTTTGACGAATTTATTCCAAGTCAGTCTCGATCGATTTGATTTTGAAGGCATTGTTCAAATGGTCGATCGTCAAATTGTCGATTATCAAATTTTCGATCGTCAGCTTGACGATGAGAACGCTCCTGTTCAAGGCTCTGCCCCGCTGATGAATCAGCGCAATCCTCTGCTCAATTCTCTATAAGGTGCTCTCGTTTATGATAAAAATACACATCAGCGCTGTTAATTGCGCTGAAGGCAGCGATCGCTATGATAATGACCCACCCTCCTGAAATTATCCAAACCCTCGATAGCCTGATCGATCGACAGCCTTTGCTCCTGCCTGCCCACACCTCCCTTCTGGATGCAATCCAAGCCATGCAGCGGCGTCAGACGAGTTGTATCCTGATTTCTGCTGCTTCTGAGCGATCTGATTGTGGAACGATCGATGGCATTTTTACAGAGCGAAATGCGGTTCAAGCGAGTGCCCAGGGTCTTGACTTAAGTAAGACCAAACTGATTGATGTCATGACGACGCCTGTGATTACCCACAACGCTGCTCACATTCCTGACATTTTTGCGATTCTCAAAATCTTCAAGCAGAAGCATATTCGTCATCTTCCCGTCTTTCATCCCGATGGCTATTTCCTAGGTCTGATTAGCCATGACAGTATTCGTCACTCCCTCCGCCCCAGTGACCTGTTGCGTCGTCGTCGAGTGGAAGAAGTGATGGTGGCAAAGGTGATTCAAGCAGAACCCAGCGTGCCTGTCTCGGAAATCATTGCGCTGATGGCCCGTCATCGTCTGAGCTGTATTGTTTTAACGGAACGGGGACAGCAGCCTAGGGGTATTTTGACTGAGCGGGATGTCGTGAAGTTTCAATCCCATCAACTGGATCTGTCCCAAACGATCGCCCGTGATGTCATGAGTCATCCGCTTCAGCCCATTGCATTAGATGAGAGCCTTTGGAATGCTAAGGAAAAAATGGAAGCCCTGCATGTCCGTCGGCTGGTGGTGGTGAATGAGGCGGGTCAATTGGCCGGGATCATTACCCAGAGCAGCATTCTCAATGTTCTTGATCCGATCGAACTCGCCGAAAACTTAGAAACCCTGCAACATCTCGTAGAAGTCCGCACTGCATCACTGACCCAAGAAATTAAACATCACCAAGCCACGACCCAGCAGCTTGAAAAGGCGCTGACGGATTTGCAGATTGCCAGTGCCAGCAACACCGCAAAAAATGAATTCCTTTCCCATCTCAGCCATGAACTCCGCACTCCTCTGACTTCGATTTTGGGCTTTACGGAGTTGCTCTCGACCGACTTGACCTTGACGCAGGATAATCGCAACAGTTTGGAGATTATCAATCGCAATAGTAAAGATCTGCTGCGCCTCATCAACAATCTCCTAGAACTCTCAAAAATTGAATCCGGCTATCTCCAACTCAATTGCACGACCTGCGATCTCTGGAGTCTTCTACAGGACATGGAAGGTCTCTTTCGACTCCGAAGTCGCGCCAAACAATTGACCTTTACGCTGGACCGATCGCCCGAAATCCCCCGCCATATCACCACCGATGAGAAAAAACTCCGTCAAGTTCTGATTAATCTCATCAGTAATGCGATTCAGTTTACTCATAGTGGCGAGGTTAAACTGATGGCCCAGATGCATGATGGAGAGCTATCTTTTCAGATCTCAGATACGGGACCCGGTATCCCTGAATCCAATCAGGCCAAGCTCTTTAAGCCTTTTGCGATCGCCTCTAGTCCAGAACAAATCTACAGTGGTCTGGGCAGCGGCACGGGGATTGGTCTTGCGATTAGTCAGCAGCTCACTGAGGTCTTGGGAGGCAAACTGCGCCTAATCTCTAGCAGCAATGAGGGCAGCACTTTCGAATTGCGATTGCCCGACAGTACGATTACGAATCCAGTCGTCTCTCCACATAGGGTATTTAATGAGCGAATCTGGTTGACGCATCTTCAGCAAGCCGCAACTCAGCTCAACTCCTATGGCTGTCGCCAACTGCTTTTAGAACCGCCCCGATCGCTCGATGGGGATTTCCTGGACGGTTTATTCACCAGGATCGAGCGATTTGATTTCGATCGGGTTGTGATGCTGGTTGAAGAGAAGCTCTCTTCTCTCTAGACAGCGCACTAGATGACAGCCTAGAAGCGTAGTCCGACACCGCCCTGCAATGAAGCTGCTGTGCCGCGAGTGTCCTTATAAGCATCAAAGGAAATCACAGCATTGCCGAAGACGACCATATTGCTATTAGGCAAAGAATAATCGACACCCGGTTGGATGGCAAAGCCTGTTTTGTCGCCGACGGGGGTGTTACCGCTGACGGGAATCGCCGCTCCGACACCGATGTAGGCATCGGTTTGCCAGTTGATGGGAATATCGTAGGAAACGGTGGGGACGAGGGCGACGCCGCTCCCCAGGAAGACTTGACCGCGCAAGGAGATGGGTGCTTCTAAGAACTTGTAGCGGCCCGATACGACGCCTGAAATTTTTCGACCTTCGCCGCCGCCTTCCGTCAGACCGATCGCAGGGCCGATCCCGATGTAGCTTCCGTAGGCAGCTTGGGCTTTAACCGGAGAGACCGCAGCCATCTGTAGGGCGATCGCCGCCACTCCACTCGCCAATCCCAAACCTGTGTGACGCACGAGCCGTTTCATGGATTACTCCTCAAAGATGATAAAAATCGATCGATATCTATAAATCGCTCAACTTTAATAATACCCAAGAAACTTAAAATGGATTTGCTTTCACCTGCTTTCAGGCGGCAATAAGTGGGTTGAGGGTAGAAAAATCTATCTTGAGGATTAGGGTTTAGCCGCCGATCGGGCTGGATTTAGGGCTGGGGTTTTGATTGGGGGTTGGGCTTGGGGAGGGTTCAGGCGTTTTGCCTGTGGTGACTTCCTTGGCGGTGACGACCTCGGGTAGGGTGCCGATGGACCAGAGGGCGGCTGCGGCTTCGGCGCGGGTGACGTTGCGTTGAGGCTGTAAGAGTTTGGTATAGCCAAAGGAGCGTCGGACGTTAGATTGGTCGTTGTTTTGGAGGTCGAGGGCGATCGCTCGGAGGCTGTCGGGATGGTTGATTTTGCTGCTGTCTTGGAAGGGGATTGTTTTTTGGAGGGTTTCAATTGAGCCTGGGGTTTGGGGCGATCGGATGTCTAGGGGGACTTTCCAACGCAGGAGGTCTTCGCGCTTGAGGGGATCTGTGGGGCGAAATTTTTCAGTTTTGTCGTCGCCAGAGAGTTGGCTGGGGAGGATTCCAGCTTCGGCTAAACTCTGCAAAACGATAAAATCTGGGTCCGTGCTGGGAATGTCTGAGAAGGCAAGGGTGTTGCTGCTTCGATTTCCTGAGGTTTCAGCAGAGACGGCGGTTTCGTTCCCGCTCACAATGCGAATTTGTCGGGTGAGGCGAGATTTGTAGTAGTGGTTGTTGATTAGGAGCAGCCATTTTGCAAATTCTCGACGGGTGATGGGGGCGTTGAGTTGGTCGATGGTTTTACGATCGGTGTTTTTGTCGTCGGGGAGGAGGAGATTGAGGGCGAGAACGTCTTCTACGTAGGGCTTGAGCTGTGAGGGAAGTTTGTCTCGATCTTTCCAATCGGTGGGTGTGGGTTCAGGTTTTGGGGTGGGTTCAGGCGATCGGGCGATCGGTGTTTCGGGTTTTGCTTCGGGTTGGGGGGATGTTTGGGGTGTGGTTAGGCGAGGGTCTGGTTTTAATGCGTTTTCGGCAGCTTGATTTCCGGCGCAGCTTGAGAGGGCGAGCGTTAAGAGGATGGCAGTGAAGGCGATCGGGCTTCGGCTCCGCTCAGCCCTCGTCTCGGGGGCTAGTGGGATTGGGCTTTGACTCTGCTCAGGTCTCGACTCGGAAGCTAGTGGGCTGAGCGGAGTCGAAGCCCACGGCATGGGGCCAAGATGAGACGAATATTTTCTAAAGTACGATCGCATAGCCACAGGCGAAAAACTCTGTTGAGGATATTAACTTTCAGTGTATCGGTTGAGGTTGGCGATCGGGTCTTTCCTAAGAAGGTTTTTGGTCTCAAACTTCGACTTTGTAGCTCAGGGTATGTTCATCACCGGGTAATCCTCGAAAGCCCCAGTCGTTTTTAGGGAGTTCGTGGATAGTGATTTCAAGGTCATTCGGTTCAATGCCTAAGGCAGAGGCCCGATCGAATAGCAGGCGCATGAATTGTTTTTTCGCTTCTACGCTGCGTCCGACGAACATCGTCAGTTCGACGATCGTGTAGCGATTGGAGCGATCGTTGGAGTAGATAAAATCTTCGGGCAACATCGGGAAAAATCGTTGAAATCGCTTGTCCGCCGGATATTGAAAGGCATCCATCATGCAGGAATGAATCACGTCCGAGAGCTGTGATTTGATGGGGTTGAGCTGGGCTTGGAGACCGTAGACTTTGATCATGGGCATGGGGCGGTGATGGGGTGGGGGAGTGATGGGGTGATTGGATTTTAGGCTATTGCGGCGGGAATCTACACTTTTGTCCTGACCCATTGCGGTGGCTCCCGCGCTAATCTAGTTAAGGCGCTTGATTGAAAATTTCTAAAACCGATCGGAGATGTTTCCCATGAATTTTGCACCCACTACTGAGGCGATCGCACTGTTTCGTGCTGCCTACGAAAACCGCTACACCTGGGATTCCAGTTTCCCTGGCTACACTGCTGATGTGACCTACCGCTGTGCGGGCACGGAGTTTCACGGGAAAGCGGTGGTTTCTCCTGATCCTCGCATGGGCTATAAGGGCGAAGTCACTGAAATCGCTGACGAAGAAGTCTTGAAAGCCGTCATGGGTCAACTGTGGGAAACAGCTATCCACCGCGTGCGTCGTCCCTTTGAAAAGACCCATGCGGGCAATGTCTTTAGTTTTGGGGAAACGGATGAGAATGGTGCGATCGAGGTGATGCTGGAAGGCAAGCGCGATCACTACAAAGTGAAGGACAACGAAATCGTTCTGGTATATCGCAACATCCACGGCCAATTCGTCAAGATCAACACCTTCTCCAGCCACCAAATGCCCGATGGCTACCTGTCCCACAAGTATGACTCGGTCTACAGTGATCCCGAGACTGGAGAGCAAAAGGGTGAGAAACAGGACTTTGAAGATATCTACAGCGATGTCGGCGGCTACCAAGTCTTGACTCGTCGCACGATCGCCACCCTAGACGAAAACAAACAGCCCGTCACCATGGACTTTGAATTCACCAACGTCCAGTTGTTGAAATAGAGATTCCGGTTTCCAATTAAAATAAGGTCCCTGACGAACCGCCCCCTAGCCCCCAATTCTGGGGGGACATGAATTTCTGAAGCCCCCAGAATTGGGGGTTGGGGGCGGTTTGCCAGTGGTTGAAAACTTGGGATGCTATTTAGGCTAGGCCCTAACCCCGACGAGACTGCAATTTTCGGTACACGTCTTTAATATCTACATGATGCGCTGCGAGTCCGACCATCGTGTGATAAAACAAATCGGCCACTTCCCCCGCAATGTCATCCCGATCGTCGTCTTTAAACGCCATAATCACTTCGGCACATTCTTCTCCCACCTTTTTTAAAATACTGTTGTCCCCACCCGCCAAGAGTTTGCAGGTATAGGACGCGGCGTCGGGATGGTCACGCCGATCGCAAATCACGTTAAACACTTGCGACAAGGTATCCGCAGGCGGCGCAGCAGGTCCCCCTTCCACCTGATGAAAACAACTGCGCGCCCCGGTGTGACAAGCAATATCCCCAATCTGCTCCACCGTCACCAACAAAGCGTCACTATCACAGTCGTAGCGAATGGATTTGACCTTTTGCTGATGTCCCGAAGTCGCGCCCTTATGCCAAAATTCCTGCCGCGATCGGCTCCAAAACCAAGTTTCACCACTGTCCAACGTCTTCTTCAAAGACTCCGCATTCATCCAAGCCATCATCAACACGGTCCCATCCAGGTAGTCCTGAACGATCGCAGGCACTAAGCCTTGGTCATTGTATTGAATCCGATCGATCGGCACCGAATTTGATGCAACCTTCTCCACAGTAGCCATCCTACGTTCTCCCAATCGACAAACAACTGTTGACGATTTAGCATAAGACTCAGCTACACCCTCTGTCACGCCTTTGCTATTTTTCTGACACACAGAACCCATATCCCTCGGCCATCTTAAGTCAACGCCTTGAAGCTAAGATTTTTTAAGTCAGTCTCTACCCAACTCTACCGAAAATAGTCGTGCCAAAATTTAAGTTCCTGTCGGTTAAAACAACCGCGATCGTCCTTGTAAACCTGATGCTCCTCGGGGGCGGTCTCTTCCTCCTCTCCGAAGAACTTGATCTACCCGATGCCCCTCGCGGTCCTCGTGTCGCCTCCGCCTGTACCCAGTCCTGGCCACAACTCCCCAACAACATCACCCCCCAAAGCCTCAAACCCACCAAAGTCGTCATCCAACCCTGGAGAGGCCGCCACCACGTCTATGCCGAATTTGCCCTGCCGCCCTCCGGATATCTCGTCAATCATCAATTTCGCGTCAATCTAGACAATCTTGGCGATTTCTGTGGTGGTATTTCAGCTCGACCGGGTCAACCGGGTCAACCGGGGGTTGCGATCGCTCATTTTCGCACTCGCACGGCGCTCTGGTTAATTGCTCAAGGCAAACTCAATGCCCTCAATCAACCTGAGAATTGGCAACTCGAAGTTCTCCCACTGAATAGCCAAATTTCTAATCCCTAGAATTTCAAATATTCATGAAAAATCGACTGTTAGAGCTAGGAAAGCTTATGACGGCATATCTATCCAGTTAATCAAATCTTCCAAGCGTTCAAACTCTAAAAGGACATCAGATAATGCATCCAATCGATCGTTCGTCATTTTTTCAAGGCGTTGTTTGATATCAGCAGAAATATCAATTCCTAACCGACGGTTTAGCATTTTGACTAGAACCTCTGCTTTACCTTCAGCCTTGATTTCCCAATAAGCCCGTGATTCTTGAATGCTGGAAGCTAGCATGGCGTTTACCTCATTTTTCGTCAGTTTATGGAATGATTAACTCGCCTTTTCGAGTATCGATGATGATTCCAAACCGTTGTAGGAAGTCCATTCCGAGCAATCCACTGGTGAAGGCATTGGTCGGAAGATCGAGTGCAACGACTTGAAAATTTTCGACTCGTTGTCCGAGGCAGTTAAACCAGGGAATCGTGACGATCGGAGCCTGAAGGACTCCACCTGCTGCGACGATCGGAATGGTTTTCGATCGGCTGACTGCGCATCCCATGGTTTCGAGAACTTGGACTGGGAGAACGGTGTAGCTTGACCCCGTGTCGATCAGAAGTCGGAACAGGCTGGGTTCGGCGATCGGACTTCCTGCTGCTGCTTTGACGAGCCAGAGATTTCGGTAGGATTGGGCGCGGTAGATTCTGGCGGTCATAGGATGAAGGCGACGTTTTCTGGAATATGTCCGAAGAATTCAAAGGCAACGCCGCGACCTTGGGCGATCGACATGGCAGCGTATACGTCTTGGGAGTTGGGCGAATGGGCGAGAACTTCTCCCCGCAGAACTTCCAGCGTTTCCGGATCGGTTTCGGTGTAGGCGATCATGACCCATTCGCCGTCGTAACGATCGCGCATTTCGTCTAGGGTTAGGATGTTAGCCATGAAGGATTCCTCGTTGCTGACGGATGTTCAGACTTGCGATAATTATAGCTGCTCCTCCACCGTGAATCAGAAAATGGTGAATTCCGATCGCTCTCCATCAAATTCAATCCGATATCGCCTCATGAGATCTCGTCCAACTAACATCAGATTATCAATGACCTCGCCGGGACAGCCTAAAACAATACAAGCTGAAAGGGTATACCGATCGAGCCGTAAAGCCGGCTGCATAGGGAATCGCTAATGTAGAGACTCCGCAAACAGGAACACGAATGGCACGATCGATCGCCCTTGCCTTGACCTTCATCAATTGGTCCAATGCTACTAACGTACAGTCTGACCCCGTGTCTAAAATGGCTTGAGTGGAATAGCTCAGTGGGTTTTCGGAATTTGGGGAGAAGAGTTCGATCGGTAAAATTGGGATGGGCGGTATTGCTTCGCCTAAGTCAGTATAGGAATAGGTTGCCATATTAACGAATGACGGCACTCCGGACGATCGGATGTTTGACTTCTGAAACAACTTGGCGAATAAAAATTGGAGCATCACCGACTTGCTTTACGGCTCGATCGAATAATGCAGCAAAATCCCGATCGGCATCCATGACCTGTTCATCCACCAGCCAAACGTACTGCCCTAAATAATCGACGATCAGTTGCGATCGTAAGTTCTCAAAAATATCGGCTTGTCGTTCCAGGTAAGCCATGGTCGGCTGATCGTCGATCGTAAGTTCATCTTGATTGGATAATAGGATTGGCATAGGTCGATTACCTGAACGACTTTCCATAGTTTAGCGTATCCCATTAATGCCGTTATCCTTCCATCATCGCAACAAACTCAGGACGACCGTGCAGGGGGGCGAGATCTCTGTCGGTGGTGGCAAGCTGACGATATTCCTCGGGTTCTAAGCGGAAGGCGATCGTAAGGTCTTCTAAGGCTGGCTTTAGCTGACTGATGGCGCAGGACTCAAGTTGGTTTGCTCAAGCTCACTATCTTGAATCAATTTATCGCAGAGCTTTTCATATCCAGTGAGTAATAGAGCGTCAGATGGTAAAGAGATTCGCTGACGTTGTTGAACGACCTCTAGAACTAATGGCTCTAATATCGATTCGGCATGAGCCGATCGATCGCTTGACGCATAAATATCCCGAAGTTTACTTTCAAAATTTTGCGATTGTAATTTCTCTAAAACCGCTTGAATATCGGATTCAGATAGCAAATACTCGAACGCTAACGTCATCAATTCAGATTCTAAAATCTTGATGCTAATTTTATTGTCATCCTCAATCACGAGATCCAAGGTTGACTGCGAGGCGGAAGATGCCGCAGACCCAGCTAGGAAACCACCGACTAACCCACCCACAATGGTTCCTAAGCCTGGGAAAATAGCGGTTCCAATTCCTGCCCCGATCGCATAACCGCCTGCACCACCCGCAACCCCTGCCGCTGTCGTTGTCACATTCTTGACAAACTGTCCACCTGACATCCGCCCTCGGACCAGTCGAGTCACATCACCCGAGGATAGGACCAATGTAGTTACGACACCTGTCACCACATTTCCCCGCAGTAACTTGGAAACATTACTCATTGCCGCTGCACCATAAATGGCGTTTCCCCCGCGAAGTCCAGTCGCAATCCAAGAGGCAGTTTGTGCGCCCATAGTCCTCACGACTGAATCTGTAATTGGTCGAAGGGCTTGCTCTACGCCTGTGCGTCCGATCTGTGCCATGAGAATGCTGGAAACCCAGGTTACACCCCCGACTTTCAGCCCTGAAAAGCAGGCTTGTTCGATCGCAACCTCCATGGATTGCCCGTTCCATCTTGCGTGGGCAAATGCAATCACGGCTGAAATTCCCATCGCAGTCCCTGCCACGCGAATCCCATTCACCGCATCGTAGGTAATCGATTCGATCGTGCCACATCGTGCAATATTTCGAGCCTGTGCATAGGTGAATTGCCCCTGCCGCACGATGTCCTTTGCTTGACCGGGATCGGTAACGCCCTTGACCTGACCTTTTTTAATGCGTTCTTCCATCGCCTTAATCGCTGCATCATAGGAATCCGATGGCACCTCAATCTGCATCGGCGATCCATCCGCATTCCAGTAGCGAAACTGCCCATCATGAAAGCACTCTTGAATGCATTTCGAGCCGGAATTGCAGTATTTACTTTGAATTTGAACGCCGTCTACTAGTCGATCGGCTCCATTTTTAGCATTATCGCCACCGACCAGTTTTGCATTCTTACCCGCTATCACATCTCGAAGATGATTTGCCTTCTCTGCCGCAAATCCATGTCCCCGCTCTGCGTTTAAAATTACGTTATCCGCATAGATTCCAGCATTGTTCGCAATACCGTTACTAATCGCTGGAATATCTTCTGGGTTCATGATGAGATGTGTCTGTAAGTCGGGTGTTATTAAGATAAAATCTAATTTCTTTCTCCGCAACGTAAAATAGGTGGTCTTATTGGCAAATTCATAGACCTGTGAAGTTATGCGACAAAACGATCGTCAAAAAATTGCCTTCTCCGGTTCCCCCAGAATTGGGGGCTAGGGGGCCACAACCCGATCGGGAAACTGTTTAATCAAAGCCGAAATCACAGGTGATGGGGTCCGATCGCCCTACCTCAAGTCATCCAAAAGACGATCGATGGCTTAAAATAGGAAAACCGATAAAAACCTTGCATAGCGTGGAGGTAACGACCATTAGTCCAAAACTGGATACGGACTGGAACGATGAAGAACTTTATCAGGCCGTTGGAATCATCACACGTCAGTTTCCACTCCTGAAATGTCATGAATGTGCGATCGCGATCCGAAGCTGGCTCAGCCGTCGCAAAATTCCAAACAAAATTTGGAAGATTAGCACTCAAAATCCTGATGAAGACTTTATCCTCAGCGATCGTCTTGAACAACAAGGCATCACCGACTCTATCACCGATAATGGAATTCACTATGGTATAGAAGTTCGCGGTAAAATCTTTGATAACCTATCTCCTGAAGGGATGACACTAGAAGAATGGGTGCAAGACTTTCATTCTATTTCTGATGAGTTTGATGTCATTAGCTTTGAAGATCCTGAGAGGTAACAACGGATGAACTCACTCTTCCCATTGCTTGAAAAAATTAAAACTAAACCAGGTCTGTACATTGGCAAAGCCTCGATCGCAGACCTCCGGATGTTCATCGTTGGATATCGATTTGCACGATCGGAAGCCAAATTGCCATCCACCGAAGCTGAAACCGACTTTTATAAAAACTTCCAACCCTGGCTCCAACTCCGGCTCAACGTCCGCACCTCTAATGCATGGGATAAAATCATACTGTTCACTGTATCGAATGAGCAACAAGCATTTGATTACTTCTTCCAACTCTTAGGAGAATTTCTAGAACGCGATCGAGAACAAGATATTGATCCAATGCTCTTTGACTTGAGATCTGAAGCCATCATTGAGCGCAGGATTGCCTAGGATTGAGCTATTGCAACAATAGAACAAACCCTCTCCGGTTCCCCCAGAATTGGGGGCTAGGGGGCCACAACCCTATCGGGAAACTGTTTAATCAAAGCCGAAATCACAGGCGACGGGGTCCGATCGCCCAACCCCTCCGGCTTACTCCAGGCAAACGGCGCACGCTTTGCCGCCGATAGCCAAAGCAATCGTTTCGCCCTTGTCATCGCCACGTAAAGCAATCGATATTCCTCCGCTTGCTTCAGTTCCTCCGCTCTTGCCCAAGCCGTTAATAGATCTGGTAACACCTTGCCATGAACTTGGGCACGAATTTGCGCACGAGCGACTTCTGAAAGGGTAAATGGACCTAAAAACTCCGCTGGACGCGGCACGTAGAGTTTTCCTGGAATCATCGATTCATGTAAAAAGGGAATAAATACAAAATCCCAATCCAATCCCTTCGCCTTATGCATTGTAATGATCGTCACCACACCCGATCGGGTATATAAATTTTCACTCGACTCCATCATCACAGGTTCAAATTGTTCTGAACTCACGATCTCACTCAGAATCGTAATCAGTTGCCCCAGTGATTGCTCTTGTAATTGCTGAGACAATCGCTCCGTTAACTTATCCGTTGTTGCCAACTCCGCCTGATCGTAATCTAAGGTATAGGCAAAAAATGGAATGATTTGATAGAGCGGGAGTTCAATGCGGGATTTTAATAAACTGCGACAAATGCGGCTGGCAACTTGGGCTTCAGGACTGAGTTCGGGATCTAATGTACTGGGGTATAGAAACTGTTCTGGGGAAATCGCGATCGCATTCAAATCCTGCGCTGGAATTCGTTTGTGTGTGAGCAAAATCTTCAATGCTGCTTTCAACGCATCCGGTGAATGGGGCCGATCGCAAAATTGCAACAACGCCAACATCTCCGCCGGAATATGCGATCGACGCTCCTGTTCACCCACTTCAAAAATGGACAAAGTTGGATACAGTCGATGCAACTCACTCGCCACAAATCTCCCTTGATCATTGGTGCGCACCAACACCGCCGCACTGCGATCGGGCTGTGCCGTCAAAAGCTGCAACATTCGATCGCCCATCCGCGCGACCGACTCATAGGTATCCCCAGGGCGATGAATCTCAAAGCCCGACGCTTCGGGTTCAGGATTGGCTTCCGGTTGTGGATCATCAGCGGGAACCGCTTCAATCATTTGCGATCGAAACGGTAATTCCTTTCCCAATTTTCGCTGCGTCGCATTCGCCCAATTCAGCACATAATTTGCTGCGTCTAAAATCACCGCACTACTTCGTCCCGCCTGCGTCATCTCCGCCAACGCCCCCTCGGAATCGCAGACTTCACAGAACGATCGGAAAAATACTGGGTCCGCAGGCGTAAAGGTTGAATTAATCGCCTGATTGGGATCCCCCACCCGAATCAAATTCTGCACCCCATCCTGCAACGCCAAAATTTCCAGTAGCTGCGTCTGAAGCGGACTCGAATCCTGCGCCTCATCCTCAAACACCGCAAACACCTGCGATCGCCAATGCTCACAAGCTGATGAATCCTGCAAAACCCGCAGCGCCCCCAAAATCATCTCGTCGTAGTCCATCCAGTTGCGCGATCGCAATTGTCGCTGATACTCCTCGTAGAGACCCGCCGCGATCGTCAGCACCGCATAATCATCGGGGCAATCCAGTCCCGCCGATCGTAAATCCTCCGGTTTCAATCCGGACTTTTTCGCTTCCTGCACCACCGTCATCGCCAACGCAGGCAGCACCTCCGTTCGCAGCACCGACTGCCGCCGCAACCGTTCGGTTTCTTCCCCGTCAAACGTCATGCCGTCTACCAGTCGCCCATACAGCCCAGGATGCTCCGTAATCCATTGCTCCACCGCCCCACGAATCAGGCGATGACTTTGACTAGCCGTGCTGAGAATCGTGTCGTCGGTGATGCCCGAGAGATCGGGATAGCTACGGGCGATCGACCATGCTAAACCATGCAAGGTCGTGACCAGAAATCCACCCATGGGGAGATTGAGCACCTTGAGCCGATCGCGGATCTTAGATTTCAAATTTGCCGCTGCCGATCGGGTGAAGGTGACGAGGATGAGCTGCCGTTTCGTATGTAATCCCTGACGGGCGATCGTAATGGCTGCTGCTACTGCCATTCCCGTGGATTTCCCGGCTCCTGGAACCGCTGACACCGCCAGTCTTCCACCTGTCCAGTCCGCAATTTCCCGCTGCCCTGGTCGCAACTCGTTTGCCCAAGCCTGAAGTAGGGCATCTCGCTCTGGGTCGATTATCAGTGTTTTTTGAGAAGATTCAGCCACGTCAGCCCATTCCTGAAAGAGTACATTTGACCGATCGACAGCCCTTCTCATTCTGCCATTTCTTTATCAGAACGGTCTATCGAATGAAGCCATGGGGAAATCTTAAATCTTTGTTCAGTTTTTGTTGCGGTCGTAGGGCAAAATAGAGAGGTAGGATTTTACTAATGTAGAGTTCTGCCATCTAGTTTTTATTCCTACGTCAGTGACCATGGCGATCATTCAACTCGTGTCTCAATCTTGGAATTTCTCGCCATCTAAGGCCGTCACTGCCATGGCGGCAGGGGTTGCAACGCCTGAGCGTATGTCTCAGACGGTGCGAAAGCCCTATCCCAATTTTAAGGTGATCGTCCTAAATGATGATGAAAATACCTTTGAGCATGTGGTTAATACGCTAGTTCGCTACATTCCTGGAATGGTCAGCGATCGAGCGTGGAAACTCGCGGATGAGATCCATAAGTCAGGTCGAGCGATCGTCTGGACAGGTCCCCTGGAACAGGCCGAGCTTTACCACATGCAACTGACGCACGAAGGACTCACCATGGCTCCGCTCGAAGGGGCATAAACTCATTTTCAGAAATCGGATCGTCACCCCGATCGTTGGTTTCTTTGCTTCGTCTCACCCTCATAACAACCTGTTTTAAAGGTCTCGGACTGATACCTAGTCTGTGATCTATGCCCAATTAACAATCCTCTAGGAGAAAGCATTATGTCCCCGATTCAGTCAGTGCAGGCTACTCCCACCACCGCCCGTCTAGTGATGAATCACTCGACCCACCTCCCTGGATTGATTGCGGTTTTAGAAAAACTTTCTCGTCATGATGGCATCAATACCATCACCCCCGGCGTCATTTGTCCAGTTCGTGCCCATGTTCCTCAGATGAGGCTGCGGGTTTCGGTGCCGATTCGCGGTGGCTTTAAAATCATCGCTCGGGCTGGCAAAATCGCTCAGGAAGTGTTTGTCTTGACGACGCTGCAACAGGCCGAACTCGAAGGCATTATTGCGCGATTGTTAAAAGGCTAGAACCTGCCCTGATAGACCGATCGAACCCCAGCTTACCGAAAGGTAGACTGGGGTTCGATCTAAATTATGAAAACAAATCCCCGATCCCCCTAAATCCCCCTTAAAAAGGGGGACTTTGAACTGAATCCAGCCGTTAAATCCATAAATCTAATCCATGAATTCAATCCGGTCCCCCCTTTTCAAGGGGGTTAGGGGGATCGAGTCTCGCGCGATCAATCTCTAAGTTTAGTAATAGTAATCTTCCTCTTCCTCAACCCGATTGGCTTCGCTGATTTGGTTGAGCGGCAGACTCAGGGCGCAGGAGAAGGTGAGCAACGCCGACATCACCGCACAAAACTTCAACCCAAACAACGCCCAAGCCCATTCCTGCGGCACCCAAGGCTGAACTGCGATCGTCACACAATGCACAATCCAATAGGCAAAACTCATCGCAAACAGCATCCACTGACTTTCATCTAAGTCTTCATCGCGGATCGCCGTATTGTTATAGAGAAGATATAGCCCAATCGCACTGGCAAAGAACGAAGCCAAGGTCCAACTGTGAGTCATGCAGGAATGTGCCATATCGAGAATTCTCCACTGCGTTTAATAAAGTTGCTTGTGATACAGACTTTTAATGAGGGGGTTGGGGCGTATTTCGGGTTCGCATTTCTGCTTGAAGCTAGTTTAAAAGCCAAACCTGGGAAGAACGTGAAAAAGAACACAAAGAGCAATGAACATCCGCTTATTTCTTAAGCGATCGCAACATTTGCAGGAGTAAATAGGTTTAACTGTTAAGTAATACGTCAGAACATATTGAAAAATAACGCTCGCCCATCTCCTTTCTCACCATGCAGTTGCCCATCGTCTACCACCCGAACTACACCGTCCCGCTACCGTCCACCCATCGATTTCCCATGGTGAAGTTTCGGATGTTGCACGATCGTCTCCTCAAGGACGGCATCGCCAACCCGTCGCAATTCCACCAGCCCGATCGCGCCCCCCAGCATTGGATCGAATCGGTTCACGATCCGGACTACGTCAATGCCTACTGCAATGGAACCCTGGATGACAAAGCCTTTCGGCGGATTGGTTTGCCCTGGAGTACAGAACTGGTCGATCGCACCTGCATCGCGGTTGGCGGAACGATTCTAACGGCCAAACTCGCGCTTCAACAGGGGTTAGCCTGTAACACTGCCGGAGGAACTCACCATGCCTTTCCGAGCTATGGATCGGGGTTTTGTATTTTTAATGATTTGGCGATCGCGGCCCGTATTCTTCAGCGCGAGAACCTGGCCCAGAAGATTTTGATTTTAGACTTGGATGTTCATCAGGGCGATGCGACGGCGTTTATTTTCCAGGACGACCCGTCGGTGTTTACCTTTTCGATGCATTGCGAAGTGAACTTTCCGGGAACCAAACAAAAAAGTGATCTGGACGTGCCGTTGCCGATCGGTCTCGAAGATGACGCCTATTTACAAACCCTCGATCGCTATCTGCCCGATTTGCTCAGTCAGGTGAAGCCGGACCTGGTTCTTTACGATGCAGGCGTTGATCCCCACCAGGGCGATCGGTTAGGAAAGCTATCCCTGACGGACAGCGGGCTGTTTCGGCGGGATATGCAGGTGATTACGGCTTGTTTGAAGGCAAGGTATCCGATCGCCTGTGTTATTGGCGGTGGGTATTGCGAAGATTTCGATGCTTTGGTGTATCGTCACTCCCTGCTGCACCGCGCGGCGAGTGAAGCTTATGAGCAGTTTCAGTTGTAGTGAAAATTCTGACGAACCGCCCCCAACCCCCAATTCTGGGGGCTTTGAATGGTTTTTAACAGTTCTTACTCCCCCAGAATTGGGGCTGGGGGGCTTAAGCCTTGGCTTCTTCGGCCATTTCAGGGGATTCAAACTTGTAACCCACGCCGCGTACGGTCTGGATAAGGGCGGGTTGGCTGGTGTCGATTTCGATCTTTTTGCGGATTTGACCGATGTGGACATCGACGACGCGCTGATCCCCGACGTATTCGTAATCCCAGACTTGCTGAATCAGGTCCGATCGTCTCCACACGCGACCTGGGTTGCTTGCGAGGAAATGCAGCAGGTCAAATTCCAATGCCGTCAATGGCACCAAATCATCATTGAGTTTGACTTCTCGACGGACGGGATCAATCACCAGTCCACTGAAGACCAGACATTGCTGCTCAGCGGTGGTTACGGTGCGTTGACGCTTGAGAATGGCCCCAATCCGCGCTCCCAACTCGACCAGACTAAACGGCTTCGTGATGTAGTCATCGGCACCTTGGCTAAAGGCCCGGACTTTGTCCGCTTCATCGGTCCGACTCGTCAACATCAAAATGAACACATTCGTCCGACTTTGCATTTCTTGACAAAGGGCGTAACCGTTTGCATCCGGGAGGTTCACATCCAAAATGACCAAATCTGGATTAAAGCTTTCAAAGGTCGCCAAGGCGCTCTTGCCATCTTCCGCTGCTTCGACTTGATAATCCTGCTTACTAAGGAAGCGATGGATTAAGTTCCGAATTGCGTTCTCATCATCGACCACTAAAATTTTGGCTTGAGCCATAACCAAATATCCCTAACGCTTAAATAATGAGCAACTCACTTTAAAGAATAAAGCTAGATTGTGATGCACCTAGAAGGTCTCTGTGAGAAATTATTAATTTCACATGTTCCGTAAGTACGACTGTGTTAAGTTCGCATCAAGTTATAGTATGCCTTAGGTTGTAGAGAACGAACCACTCAGGATTGGTAAGTTTCTTCACAAAGCAGTTGTGATGCCTAAGACACCTAAGCTAATCTAGGGGTGAGACTAAAAAAGCACCCCCCACCATGAGCGATCAAACTCCTTACGAAAAGCTTGGCGTTGCTGAGTCAGCTAGCTTTGAAGAAATCCAGGGTATCCGCGATCGTCTCCTACGTGAGTATGCAGACGATCCGAAGAAGTGTGCGGAAGTTGAGGCATCCTATGATTCGGTCCTGATGCAGCGCCTTAAGCTTCGTCAAGAGGGGAAAATCAAGGTTCCCGATGGCATTCGGTTTGCAGAAAAAACGTCATCTTCCTTCCCCAAGATCTCGATGCCCTCTCTGCCGAACAATAGCGATTGGCTGACGGGCAGTTTTGCGTCGCCCGGTCTGGTGGAGTGGGGGATACCAACAGGGATTGCGATCGCCTTAGGGACGATCGTAGCGCTGAATCCCTCGCCTGCGACGGTTCAATTTGTTGCCGCTATGGCTACGGGTAGTGCGCTCTACGGGGTTTACCGGAAGGAACGAAGCTTGGGCCGATCGGTCTTGTTTGGGATCGGAGGATTGATTGGCGGCTATCTGCTGGGGGTTGGTTTATGGGGCATTCTGCCGACTAATCTTCAGTTGGCGATTCCAGGAGATGGAAGACAGGCCCTTGATGTTCTGGTCACTTGGTCGGTCTGTGCGGTGCTATGGCTCGTGGCGCTCTTTGTTAAATAGAAGGCGATTTCTGGCGAACCCCTAGCGAACTCCCAGTGAAACCCGATCGCCTCCGACCGACTTGAGCTTCATCAGGATTTGAATCACGTTGTCGTAGGGCAAGGTGCGATCGGCGTTAATTAGGACCATGCCTTTGGCGTTCTGTTGAAGGTAGGTTCTGACTTGAGGCTCAATTTGCTCTAGGGTCACAGGGATTTCTTGACCACCTGCTCCACTCCCAATCAGATAAAGTTTTCCTTGGGCATCAATTTTGATGATCTGTGGATCCACCTTTTTGTCATTGGTTGGACTGCTGCCTTGACCCGATCCGGGAAGCTGAACTTTGACAGAACCCGTGCTGTTGGTCAAGGTCATCGACACAATGATGAAGAAGGTCAAAATCGTCATGATCACATCCATCATGGGGATCAAGTTGACCTCTGGCATTTGGGACGATCGGTTTTGGCTTTTGAATTTCATCTGAGAAACCTAATTTCTGCCTTAAATTTTATCCTAAATTCAGAACCCCCAGAATTTGGGTGCGATTCGGCTCCAATTCTAAATCTACCCCCCTTCATTCCAAGCCCGCTCAGCATCAGCCAAGGCCCGATCGATCGGCTTTTGCCCCAGCATCGCGCTTTGCAGATTTTCGTAGATTACCTTCTGAAGCCGCTTTCCATCCTTCATCGCGGGAACCAGGACTTCAGCGCTTCGAAGCTGGGCGGCGCTGGTGATACGGGCACGATCGATCGGTCCTGGCGCATCCGGTAGTTTTGTAAAATAGCTATCCTGGAGTCCTGACTCCGTGGAAGGCAAGACATTGGCCGCTTTCGCAAAGGACAATTGATTGGCAGGATTCCCCACAAAGAGCGCGAACTTCAAAGCCGCTTCGGGCTGGTCCGTATCCTTGGGAATGACGAGATTCATCACGGCCACGTTCCGCTTTCCGGTTTCGCCTGTGACTTGCTGGGAGGCGAGGGATTGGGCGGCGATCGTGGGTGAATTTTTAGCCAGGGTCTTAAAAAACTCCGGGCTGGTGGCCACGATCGCGGTTTCGCCCCGTTGATAGAGGTCTAGACCGTAGCGATAGCCTTCGGTGAGGACTTCCTTGGGGATGACATTCTTGTTGTACAGATTGACCCAATCCTGGAAAATCGATCGCATCAGGGGCGTATTAAAAGCCGCCTTGCCGCTGCGATCGACCAATTGAACCCCGCGCTGTACAAAACTCTCTAGAACTTCACCCGAATCCATCGGCGCAAATGTCATGAAAAACGCATATTTACCAGTTTTTTCTTTGACGATCGGAGCGACCTGCATGAGTTCTTGAAAGGTGGTCGGCGGTTTTGAAATGCCCGCTTGTTGAAACAGGGTCTGGTTATAAACGGCGATGCGCGTCGTCAGATACCAAGGAATCCCGAAGGCTTTGCCATCGATCGTACTCGCCTGCCAAATATTGGGTAAATACTGGGCCACGGTTTCCGCTGGGATTCGGCTGGTTAAATCTAACCAAGCGCCTTTAGCGGCCAACTGAGAGGCAAAATTGGGGTTTAAATTCACGACATCGGGCGCAGTCTTCGCCGCCACCGCCGTCAGAATTTTGCTTTCCATGCCTGCCCAAGGCACATCCACCCAGTTGACCCGCACAGTTGGATTTTCCCGTTCAAACTGCGCAATTAACGTTGTAAAGTACTCCGTGTACTGAGGCTGAAGCTGCATCGTCCAAAATTCTACCTCAGCCCGATCGTCCCGCTTGCCGCCACTGCAGCTCACCAGTCCCACCAACAGGACACCCACGCAACCGATCGCCACCATCGCCCGCAGCCCCCTCGCCCAAACCTTAGCTCGACCGATCGAATAGCGCGTCCACTGTGTTAAATACTGCGTCCAACGTTGAATCTGTTGAATCCTGAGGTTATTCGGGAGAGGCATGAGACTGTCTGGGGGTATCCGAGTTCTCAAATTTTCCCATCGAATGGCGTTTGTTCAAAAAAGTTCGATCGCCCTCTAGACAGTTCAAATGTTTTAGGATACAAGTGTTCTATGGGGATATTCCCATAATGCTGTGTTCAAGCTTGACCTATGGAAACCTTCGACCATTCTGAAAATTTAACTGAAGCCCAACGGCAGCTCTACGACTGGATTGTGGATTACATTACCGCAAATCAGCATTCGCCCTCTATTCGTCAGATGATGCGAGCGATGTCTCTAAAGTCTCCTGCACCCGTGCAGAGTCGTCTAGAGCATCTTCGGAAGAAGGGTTACATCGGATGGGATGAGGGTCAAGCTCGGACGATTCGCCTATTGCATCAGCGCCCCATGGGAATTCCAGTGGTGGGGGCGATCGCCGCTACCAGCCTAGTGGAGAACTTCCCTGATGTGGACGTTGAGATGTTGGACTTCTCGAATTTGATGTTGAAGCCCGGTCACTTCGCCCTGAAGGTTCGCGGCCACAGCATGATCGAAGCCTTGATTGACGATGGCGATACGGTGATCATGCAGCCTGTCATTGATGCGAAGAATGTTAAAAATGGAGCGATCGTCGCCGCCCATGTGAGTGGGAAGACCACGCTGAAGTACTACCACAAGAAGGGTTCCAAAGTGACCCTCATGCCGGGTAATCCCGATCGGAGCCTCTATCCCGAAACAGAACTTAAAGCCTCTGAAGTTGAGCTACAAGGTCTGCTGATTGCAGTTTGGCGCGATTGTAAATAGACCCTGACCATCTCTACAAACAACCCTCAGCGCTTCTTGTTGGCAACCTGAGGGTATTTTTGTGACTTAGCTCGCGGTTCGTTTGGATTGTAGGGTTTTCGATCGCGTCTTAATCCGAGAGGGCGTCAAAATTCGTTGGAGCAAGTCCGGAATCTGGCTAGGCCGATCGGCCACGGGTACGCCAGCCTGTTTCAAAGCAGAGACTTTGCTTTCTGCGGTTCCAAGATCAGGACCAAATCCGCCCTGTTGTACTTCAATAATGGTTCCCGCATGGCCCATGCGTCGATCGCGGGGTGCAGTATGGCCTGCAATGTAAGCGACGACAGGTTTTTCGATCGACTCGGCAATATAGTTCGCCGCCACCTCTTCACTGTCTCCCCCCATTTCGCCCACGAGGACGATCGCATCCGTCCCCTCATCCTCTTCCAGCATTTGCAGCCACTGCGGCAACGTCGAACCCACAATCAAATCAGAACCCAAACTCACGCCGATCGACTGACCAATGCCAGCTTTTGTCATCAGGCGTGCCACTTCATAGGTTAGAGGACCATTCCGAGTAATCAACCCGACTCGTCCCGGCGTGTAGAACATCGGTGGGTGAATGCCTAGGAGCATTTTTCCTGGAAGGATCACGCCAGGGCTATTAGGACCCACTACCAGCGTGTCATTGGCTTCTGCCTGTTGAATCAGGTGAATCATGTCGATCGGTGGGACGCCCTGACTAATGATAATGAGTTGACGGATCCCTGCCCGCATCGCTTCCGTCGCCGCATCTAATACTTCGTAGGGATGGCTAAAAATAATCGAAATATCGATCGCGCCATACTTGGCAACCACTTGTTCCACCATGTCTAACACAGGAATGCCCGCGATCGTCGTCCCACCATGTCCTGGACTGACCCCTGCAACTAACTGGGTTCCATAGCTATGAATTAATGGTGCGTAGGTCGTGGCTAAAGGACCTGCAATGCCTTGTAATATAACTTGATTGCTTTGGGAAAATATCATGAGTACGAGTTGTATAAAGACAGTAAACGGTTAAACGATGAAATAAAGAATTCATTCAACGTAAACAAAAAGTGTCAGCCTTCTAATGTGCGACTAACAATAAAATCAAACGACAAAAATATACAAAAATGTGATTTAAACAGGCATAATTCAAAACTAAATGGAAGCTATCGACTCCTTACAATCCTCTCTCCACCTCATTTTTCACCCGCCTCTCTGAAAGAATTTCTAATATGACAAAAATACTAGAATGCTCTTACAAGGATTACAAGGTAGGCATTTGATCATGCTAATCAAAGCGTATCAAATACAACAAACATAATGACTGTGTATTTTCAATTAAATCCTTAAGTGAGACTACTATGACTCTGGGACAGCTACATCAGTAGATCTTCTGACAAATATCTCTCAAAAATTAGAATACGGATACTAACTAAATAAATCCGTATATCTACAGTCTGTAAAGTCACTAAGACTGTATTAATCCCAGGTTAAGAAGGTATTAAAATCTTGATTTATCTAGTTTAGCCCATTTCAGCGCCTGCCCGATCGCAAAATCAAGTTCGTCACAAAGAATGATTGGCCCGCCCATCAGTAACTCCTTGGCTCGATCGCTATCGGGTCCAATCCATCGAATGGTGATTAATGGCAATGTTCTGCCGGGATTGGTCCTAGGACTTATGGAAGAACTGCTCGGGAGAGGCCCTTCAGTGGTGTGGTGTGAAAGTGACGATCGCGTTTTGGTCTGGAGGAATTCTAGCAGAGTCTGAGCAATCGCCTCGCCAGAAACGATGCCGCTGATTAAATTTAGCAGGATGACTTCAACTTGAGGATTTTGTGACATGGCTTCTAGGCCCTGAAGCAGCCGATCGCAAAAGCTCTGAACATCCCAATTGTGGTGGGTTTCACTGCCAATATTCAGAAAGGCAATGGGTTTTCCCCCCGCTTGATAGAAACTATCCATGGTGGCCATGGTTAGCCCGGAGCCATTACAAAGGATGCCAACCACCCCTTGAGTATCCAGGGTTGACTGGACAGCCAGTCCTGGTGCTTCAAACCAGGACAAATCGTCTGTGCTAGGAAGCTCTGGTTGTTTCATGGGCTGAGCATCAAAGGCAGCTAGGTCGGGATGACGTCCGATCGCCCCATCATTCACCGTCACTTTCCCATCTAGGGCCATGACTTCCCCGCTATTACTGACACCTAGGGGGTTAATCTCGACCAGGTCGAGGTCTTTTTCAACGAGGAGGTGGTACATTTTCTCCACCACTAAACTCACTGCCGTCATCAATGGACCCTCTAGACCCATCTTCAACGCAAGGCGACGAGCGTAGAAGGGCGAAAATTCTCCTTCCACCACGACTTGATGGGCTGAATCGATCGCACTCCGTACTTCATTGCCTCCCTGAGTACTGCCAAGGAGCACTAATCGCCGGAGGGAGCGATTTAAGGTGACGGCTAGATAAAATTCACGATCGACTTGAAATTTCTGTTCGGCGAGGAGGGCGGACGGCTTTTCTCCCATGATTGAGAGATTGAACAACACTTGGGCCGCAGCGATCGCATCGATCGTCGTAGACACAAATCGGATCCCACCCAGTCTGCCTCGCCCTCCGACATGCACCTGGGACTTGAGGACAATCGGATAGGGAATGGAGAGATGCTTGAGATCTTGGATCCGATCGATACGCTGAGAAGGAAGGACCGGAATTCCGACATATCTAAAAAGCTCTTTAGCCTGATATTCCAACAAATCCATCGCTATGTCGCCCTGTAAGTCGATATTTTCTTTCCACATAAATCCCAACACAAATCGTTCTGGTCTGCAACTATAGGTCTAGATTTCCAGGTGTCTGATTTAGTTTTGCTATCATTCCATCATACTTCCCTCCTAAAAACAGATGACACGATTTTAGGGAGACGAAGTATTATTGACGGGTAGTGGCTGAGAAGGCGAACGAAACTTACATGACTGAATTAAAATCTGCTGAAGCAAAAATCAATGCAAGTTTAGAGGAGAGCGGCTCACTAGCCCCCCTCGCGGAAGGTGATGAAAGTACGGCTGAGTTGAAGGCGATGCTGTCCAAGGGCGTGGAAGTTGTTAGCAACCTGGATTCGATCCTGGGTAAGTTTTTTACGGAATATAAGCAGCTCATCATTTCTTTGGGTCTTGTGTTTGGTGCGATCGTTTCGGTTAAGTTGACGTTGGCCTTGTTGAGTGCGTTGAATGAAATCCCCCTAGTTGAACCCATTTTGGAGCTTGTGGGTCTAGGATATTCTGCCTGGTTTGTGACGCGCTTCATGCTGAAGTCTGAGAAACGTCAAGAGTTCTATGCAAAGTTCTCGGATACGAAGGATCAAGTCTTGGGTAGCAAGAAATAGGGTTTAGAGCCAATCTAGCTAGTTCAGTTAATGAGTTGAAAATAAGCGATCGGGTTTGACACTCGGTCGCTTATTTTTTAGCTATTGATCTTGCGGAGTAGATCTTGAATCAATGCACGATCCCCGGCTGCAGGAACAGTTTCGAGGTAGATTTCCAGGTCGTGACGGGCTTCGGGCCAGCGTTGGAGTTGGAAATAAAGAATGCCCCGATCGCGAAGTTCATCAGGGGCATTGGGAAAGAGGAGGAGGATCCGCTCGACGGCGGCTAGGGCGTTTGGGATGTCGCCTTGGTTGATGGCGATCCCCTTGAGATTGCCGAGGAGCCGGACGAGAAATTCACGATTACTGACGCTTCTTAGATGCTCAGGTCTAAGTTTGATCGGTTCTTGGTAGAGCTTTTGCAGCAGCGCTTCGCAATCATCTGGAAACAACACTTCTCCGCCGTTAAACGCATCGACATAGACATCCATTTCACGAACGTCAGGACGAATCAGAAAATGTCCCGGCATTCCAATCCCTAACATCGGAAAATTTAGACGTTTTGCAATGGAAAGATAGACGAGTGACAATGTAATGGGAATTCCTAAACGATGTTCTAGAACCTGGTTGAGGTAGCTGTTCTGGACATTGTAATAGTCCATGCGATTGCCATTAAATCCCAGATCGTCGTAGAGATACTGGTTAATGGTTTGGATCACTTTTAGGGGATAGCGGGTGTCTGGGAGACGATCGGCGATCGCCCTGGCCATCGCATCTAGACGCCCTAGGGACTCATCAATGTCGAGGGTAGGGTGCGCTTCTTGAGCGATGTACAGAGCAGCACGCTCAAGATTAATGGCTTCATCAGGCTGACGAATTTCACGGATGAAACATCGCCGCGCAAGGGAAAGTTGCATAGACCTATCGTCAACAGAAAAAGGTGTCTACTTATTGTAAGCCCCGATCGGCCTGTGTGTCTCAAGCCTCTGGGGGATAATAGTCTTTGCCTGCTCCGTAGGTGAAGGCTTCGATCGATCGATAAGCCCGGTATTGGAATGCCGGGGGTTGGCCTCGGAAAAATTGGGTGAGAACGGGGAGGTTGCGCTCGGCGATCGCATTGAATCCGGTATATAAGCCCAAATTGACAAAGTGTCGCATCCAGTCTAGTAGCGTCAGTAGCCCGACCTGCGGCAGGATCTTGAAAATAATTCCTGGGGATTTGATCGAGGTTTGCCAGAGGGTTTGGGATAAGGCCCCGAATTGGACGACATCTTGTAAAAAGGGTTTGAGTACCAAGGGTCCAAGGGCTTCCATTTCGGTGAATACGTCGGCGAGAAGCTGGTTGATCTGTTCTGGGGGGAGCGTTTGGTTCAGTTTGACGCTCATGGATTTTTGGAAGAGCCAGGTGACTTGCAGGTTGGGTTGGTAGGGCTGAATCAGGGCGAGACTGCCCGCGTCGAGGCATTGGGTTTGGAGGGCTTGACCGATCGCATCCGACAGTCGAATCAAATGCCGCATCATCGCCCCAAATCCACCAAAACTCAGGGGAGACTGTGCGCCGCTGCCGTCGCCGAGGGAGACAATCCGATCCCATTCGGGGACGAGGGGGCTGTTTTTGTAGCAGGGGAAGAGGCCGAAGAGGGCGCGTTTGATGTCTAGTTGGTCGATCGCGGTATTTTGATACTCCGGTAACAGGCGGAAATATTCGTCGAAGAGGGTTTCGATCGAGATCCGATCGGGCTGGGCGTCTAAATAGGTAAATAGATAGGTGGTGCGGCCATCACGTGCGGGGAAGGCTTCCCAAAAGTATTGGCATTGATTTTGAATGGGTGTGAAGGTGGCGATCAGGTCGGCGGTGCTGTTTTTTGTGTAGCCTGTGGCGCAGGTGCCGACGACGAGGCAGACGGAGTCGGGCTTTTTGCCGTTGCGGGATTGGAGGGCGATCGGAGAATTATGCCCCATCATGTCCAGCAAGAGTCGCGATTTGATAGAGCTTTGATCTGTGTTGTCTTGACTGTAAGAAACTTCGACGCCGTTGGGATGAACGATCGCGGTTTTGAAGGTGGCATTTTCGAGGAGTTTTCCGCCCTGTTTTAGAAATTTTTGTTTGAGGGTTTCGAGTAAATAAACCGGGTCAACGCCTGTATTTAAGACATCTTCGGTCCAGAGTTCCCGATCGCCAAACTTAATCCGAATGGGATTGAATTCACTGACGATCGCTTTGTCGAGTTCAGCTTGGGTCAATAATTTAAGCTCGATCAAACCTCTCAGTTCATCGCGGCTGATGTTCCATTCTTGGTCTCGGCCTTTGAGTTTTCCCCGTTCTAATATGGCAACTTTGTAGCCTTGCAAAACCAGGGTGAGGGCGATCGGTAATCCCAGCGTTCCGCCTGCTACTACTACGTCGTAGTCCAGTTGATTTAAATCCTGGTCGCTTTCGCTGACGACTTGCGCGGGTGTGCTGCGGGAGGTCGATCGAAGTTCGGTCCAGCGATCGTCCAGGGTTTTGAGCGCAGCAAGGGTTTCGGGTAGATGGGCGAGATGGGTTTGGGTCAACATGATTGAGAGAGATGTCTAGGGTTTACGGTCGCAGGCGACGGATTTATGCGATTGCTGATTCATTACGATCGACTATGTTGACCAATCTACAATTGATAGCCCCGGTACCAGGGAAAAATCTCGATAATTGCATGTCACCACCGTTGCATTATTGGCCAATGCGATCGCTGCAATTCGCATATCCTTTTGCAGTCGTTGCTTGGCTAATGCCGGATTCCCCTTAGCGTTTTTCCATAGCAATAGCGATGCTGTGTCTGTATCTAAAATCCAAAGGCTCATGAATCCTTATCCTATACTGGGATGGGGTTCTAACCCACGTTCTGCTCTCATTTCTGCCATGATCTCAGCAAAATCTGGATCCCCTTCGTACATGCCAATAAACTCGGTCCAAGGGTTCTCTGGCTCTGTGACTTCTGTGCTGGAAACGATCGGAAAACTCAAGACCTCAGTTTCGGCCAATTGAACCTGTACCATTTTTTGGAGTTGTTCGATCGCAGCTTCTCTGGTTGATGCGGTGACTTGGCAATCACGTAATTCTGCCACGGAAGCCACAAACTGTTCTGGTCCCACGGACTTAAGCAAAAGATGAAAATTCAAGTCTGCGATATCACGATGGGAAATGGGAAGATTCATTTGAGTTGCGCCTCAGAAAGCTACCGTGGGTTCAATTATAGCCTGTTCCTTTGCGTATTTTCGTTGGATCCATCCTGTTTCGATTGCTTTTCTGCTTGAAACTGCTGAAGATATTGATTCATGATAGTAGGTCCATCAATGCCCTCACCCCGATCGAGTTCTGCAATCCCAACTGCTATTTTTTGCTTTGTATTTTCAATCCAAGCTTGATGTTCAACATTGGGGATGATCTTTAACATGGAGTCCTGATCGTGAGGGACAGGTGTATTGTAGCGATTTCTCTAATGTCGAGCGGCTACGCCAAGGTAGAGTTCGCCGACTTGTGGATCGTTCAGCAAATCGATGCCTCGTCCTTCAACCCGATCGCGCCCGGATTCCAGGACGTAGCCCCGATCGGACATTTGCAAGGCTTGTTTGGCGTTTTGTTCGACTAATAAGATCGCCGTGCCCGATCGTTTGATTTCTTGAATTTGTTCAAAGACCGACTGCACCATGATGGGCGATAGGGCGGCGGATGGCTCATCTAAAATCAACAGCTTCGGGCGGACCATCAGGGCTTTGGCCATGGCGAGTTGCTGCCGTTCGCCGCCTGAGAGCGTTCCAGCCCGTTGTTTTCGTCGTTCGCCCAGCTTGGGGAACCGATCGTACATTTCTTGTTTAAGTTTTTGAGTGGGCGTATTGCTGACGTAGGCTCCCATGTCGAGGTTTTCTTCGACGGAGAGCGATCGGAAGACGTTGGCGATTTGGGGGACGTAGCCGATGCCTTTGGGGACGATCGCGTCGGGTCTTAGTCCGGTGATAGGTTCGCCGTCGAAGGTGATCGTGCCTGTGTGGGGTGAAATCAAGCCGAAGATGGCTTTGGCGAGGGTGGATTTTCCGGCTCCGTTGGGTCCGATGATGGTGACGAGTTCGCCGGGGTGGACGTTGACGCTGATGCCTTGGAGGATGTCTACGTCTTTGATGTAGCCAGCGTGAACGCCTTCAACCAGTAGGAGCGGAGTGGTCATGGAAGTGCCAATATGAATTCAGTTAGCCGCATTATACAAGAATTCATATTGGCATCAGCGTATTCTGTCTCGTCTCGTCGCTGCTAGAAGCTGCCGAGGAGGAAGACGATCGTAAAGACAGACAAGAACCCAAACACCAAGGCCACGATCGTTGGATAGGGTGCGTGATTCATGTTGTCGAGATATTGGTTGACCTGGTGGTCGTTGGCTTCGGGACGCCAAATCATCGGTTTCATAATGCAGACCTCTTTGATGGAGTGATAAAGGGTTTGATTATCAGAGCTTGCAGACTGATGTGGATGTAATCTGCCAGTTCTGTTTCGTAGCCCTAGTTTATCGTGCTGGTCCGATCGGATTGAAAAATCAGGTGTAAATCTTGATGATTGTATAACGATTGTTCATGATTTTCTAAGGGCTATCCCCAAAGCCTTGAACGATCGTCCCCACACGCTTCAACACCTGTAATAGCTCTGATAAATCGCCTGTATTTCGCAGCGAAAACTCCTTGGATTGGGCGTAGGTTTTGCCTTCTAGCTTGAGGAGTAGGGAGTTGGCACCATTGCTAATGAGGCCAAAGGTGGGATATTCCGGATGCGGGCTGCCACACATATAAGTCAATGCCTGGGGCAATGCTGGTTCCAATGAAAAGGTGTTGCGTTTTGACTCGACTAATAAGGCCCATAGTTTGTCATGTAATACTAAAATATCAATCACCCCGCGCAGGGTTTTGCCGTCATCGATCGCCTGGATTTTGACGGTGTATTCTGTGGTCATGGTGAAGGGCGATCGGTAAAATCCAGCCAGTGAAAGCAGTCGCGATAGTACAACCATTTTGACCGCACCTTCGGCCATGGGCTGCTGACTGAGATAAAAGTACTCGGTTTCGATTTCTGCTAAGGCTTTCTCTTCATCTGGATTCAAACTTGGCAAATCCCGCTGCCATTCCAAGAAAAAGCTTTTATCCCGTGACGGGACTAGCTCAAATTTCTGGATAACATCCCGGAGCGTTAGATTTTTGATCTGTGTCGCAGTCATGGTGAGGGCGATCGGGTATCGGGTAAGTGGCTTCTCTTACGTCATTTTATCCTACGAGTCAATCTTGTAGAACCTGGAGTGCCTAAAAAATAGTTCAAAGAAATAAGAATCCGCATACAGTGGAACATGTTCAATTTCCTGATCGTCTCTATCTTTAGGTGTATAACGACTCATCCCTTCGATCTGTTCCTCTTAGTCATTCTTCTCTATGCGCTTCCAAAAACTGATCAAATCTTGGAGACTTGTCTGGCTCTTTAGCCTAGGCTGTATCGCGGTTCTGCTTTGGGGAACGATCGTCGCGACGCCTGCGCTGAGCCGTGATGTGAGGCCACCTGTCAGCATTCCACCCGTCAGTATTCCGAGTACGATTCCGGGCAATAACGCGCCCCGATCGGTCTGGGATATCACCCCCGTCCCGTCCCCGCCCCCGATTCAATTAGATATCCCGATTCCAGCGCCCATTCCCCGCACCGAAATTCGTGGTGTTTGGTTGACGAATAATGACCTGCCCATGATGGAAAATCGGACTAGGCTCCGCAACGCCATGACTCAGCTAAGTGCGTTGAATTTCAATACGCTATATCCTGTGATTTGGAATTCGGGATATGTGAATTATCCCAGTGCCGTGGCGCAACGCTATGGAATCCAACCCTTTGTGCGGAAAGGCTCCGATGGTCATGATATTTTGGCTGATTTAGTCAATCAAGCGAAGTCAAACAGACTGTTGGTCATTCCTTGGTTTGAATTTGGATATATGGTGCCGCAGACATCAGAACTCGCAACGGCTCACCCCGACTGGCTGACGGAAACCCGGGATGGCGGGCAATTGTCCAATGGTCCAGCGGGAGAAGTCGCTTGGCTCAATCCCTTCCATCCTGAAGTTCAGCAGTTCATCACAGAACTTATCGTGGAAGTGATCACGAAATACAATGTTGATGGCATTCAATTTGATGACAACATGGGTCTTCCGCGCGAGTTTGGCTACGATAAATTCACCCGCTCTCTCTACCAAAAAGAAACCAAAAAGTCTGTTCCTGCCAACATGGCCGATGCGGCTTGGGTTAAATGGCGTGCTGATAAAATCACGGCGTTCATGACGCAACTGAATAAGACAGTAAAGTCCCAAAGGAGCCGCGCCATCTTCTCCATCTCGCCAAACTATTACGATCATGCCTACAAATTGACCTTACAGGATTGGATTAATTGGGTCCGATCGGGCATCGTGGATGAATTGATTATGCAAGTCTATCGATCGGATCTCAACAGTTTCACCGCCAAACTTAATCGTCCCGAAATCATCGAAACCCAGCAAAAAATCCCCACTGCGATCGGCATTCTCACCGGACTCCGCCGCCGCCCTGTGTCCATGAGTCAGATTCAATCTCAAACTCGTACCGCACAGCAACGGGGTTTGGGAGTCTCGTACTTCTACTATGAAAGTCTTTGGGATGATGCTCCTGAAGGCGTCATGGAGCGCATTGCAGGATTCCAGTCGTTGTTTCCAACCCCGATGATTCGATCGTAAATCAGATGATGAACAACGGCTGCACCTATACCGATCGAATCCCGAAAAAAACAGAGTCTCAAACTGTTTTAGATTACTATGTTCAACGCTATACGCATTCTTCTAGAGACGAGTGGTTCGATCGGATTGGCAACGGTCAAATTCACTTGAATGGCCAACCAACAACCCCTGAGACCCTGATCAAATCGGGTCAAATTTTGAGTTACGATCGGCCCCCGTGGGAGGAGCCGGATGTTCCACTGACGTTTGAAATCTGCTATGAAGACGAGGATTTGCTGGTCATTGTCAAACCTTCGGGATTGCCTGTGCTGCCCGGTGGTGGATTTTTAGAAAACACGCTGCTGGGATTACTGAAGCGATCGTATGAGCAAAACCCACCGATTCCCATTCATCGTCTCGGGCGCGGAACGTCAGGGCTGATGCTGCTAGCCCGTAGTCCATTGGCTAAAGCAAACCTGACGAAACAAATGACCGATCGTCTGATTCAAAAGGTTTATCTAGCTTTAGTGAGTGGCGTTGTGAAGCGCGATCGAATCGAAATTCATCAACCCATTGGAAAAATCGCTCACCCAGTATTGGGATATCTGTTCGCCGCTAGTCCAGACGGATTGGTTTCCGAAAGCCATTTAGAAGTCTTGGAACGCCGCTCTGATTCAACCCTCTGTGCCGTTCAGATCTTCACAGGCCGCCCGCATCAAATCCGAATTCATACGGCAACGATCGGACATCCACTCGTGGGAGATCCGCTCTATGAAATTGGCGGTACTTACAAGCTCAACCAAAAATCCCCCAACTCTTCAATCAACTTAATGAATGAGGAGCGAGGGATGTTAAATAACGGGATGTTGAATAGAAATGATAGTCGGCCAGATATTGCAGTGCCGGGGGCCTGTGGCTATCATCTGCACGCCCATCGGTTGAGCTTTCGCCATCCCCGATCGCAAGCAACCATGACCTTTACAGCCCCGCCGAGCAATCCCTTACTCAATCTCCAAACCACCATATAGGAAGTCCAAAGCGCGGTTTCTCAAATCATAGTAGCGGGGGTCTTCCATGATTTGGGAGCGATCGCGCGGGCGAGGGAAGGGGATTTCGAGGATTTCGCCGATGGTTGCGCCGGGACCATTAGTCATCATGACGAGACGATCGGCCAAGAACAAGCATTCATCCACATCGTGCGTCACCATCAACACTGTCGCGTCATGGTTGGCCACAATATTTGCGACTTCTTCCTGCATTTCTTCCTTGGTAATCGCATCCAAGGCTCCAAATGGCTCATCCAAAATCAAGATTTCAGGATAGAGACAAAACGCACGGGCGATCGCTACCCGTTGGCGCATCCCGCCGGATAACTGAGGTGGCTTTTTCTCCATTGCTTCACCCAATCCCACCATGGTCAAATGCTCACGCACAATGTGATCTTTGTCCGCTTTGGATTTGGTGGGATGGACAGAATCTAGAGCTAGATAAACGTTCTCGTAGGCCGACAGCCAAGGCATCAGGGAATAGCTTTGGAATACCGTCATGCGATCGGGACCGGGTCCTGTTACTTTCTGACCATTTTTGCGGACTTCACCTTTATCGGGAACGGCAAATCCAGACACGGTATTGAGCATGGTGGATTTCCCACAGCCCGAGTGACCGATCACGCAGACAAATTCTCCTGCATGAATTTCTAAACTGATGTCTTTGATGACGACGTTATCGCCTGCTGTACTCGGATAGATCTTAGTGACGTTATCGATTTCAATGAGTGGTGTCGTCGATCTCGATGAGGTGGTTGGTAATGGTTTGGTTTGAGTGGCGACCATGGGACAAGACCTTGTGGGTAATGTGAACTGGAAATGCTGGAAATGTTTGGGGGGATTGCGTTGTGTTCGGGGTTCGACTCCGCTCACCCCACGATCATTGTTGAGGGCTGAGCGAAAAGTCGAGGACTGAGCGGAGTCGAAGTCCGGCAAAGTCGAGGACCGAGTGCAGGATCGAGGACTGAGCGGAGTCGTTCGCGGAGCGTTGCGTTAGCAAAGTCCGGCCTTACGCCGCCTTACGACCAGGGCCGATCGGAATTTCAGCCATTGTGATATCGCGTTTGATTTCCAGACTGTTGAGATAGGCGATCGGATCTTCAGCGCTAAACTTCGTTCCATCGACTAGCTCAATGCTATTGCGAATGTAGGAAATCTCAGTCTGCCCCAATTCACGAGAAGCGGTACTAAAGACGCCCACCTGACAGGTTGCTTCCAGGACTTCCACCCAATTGCGTGGGAATGGAACATCACCCCAGCGCGCCATTTGAGTCATCTGCCAGAGATGTTCCGTTCGGCTCGGACGGTTAACGCCTTCCCCAGCGAACACGTGATGGGCGATCGGTTGATGTTCAGTTTCAGCAATATTGGCTTCGGGTGATAACTGAATGTATTCCATCGGCGTTCCTAGATATTCGCGTCTCGCCAAGATTTCTCGAATCTCTTGAGCATTGGCCGGGTCAGCACAATATTGACAAGCATCCAGCAATGCTTTCGTCAATGCAATGTGCGTGTTCGGATAGGCAGCCGCCCAGTCTGCACGACAGCCGAGAACCTTACCGGGATGGCCACTCCAGATATCCACATCGCGAGCGATCGTGAACCCTGTATGCTCCATTTCAGCCCGCAGATTCCATGGATCTCCTACGCAGAAACCATCGATCGTTCCCGCTTTCAAATCCACGGCCATTTGTGCAGGTGGAATTTGTTTGAGTTCGAGATCTTTGTCTGGATCAATGCCTGCGGAGGCTAACCAATATCGGAGTAGCAAATTGTGCATTGAAGAAGGATGCACCACACCCATACGGTGCGGCTTTTCTGGCGAAGCATCCAATACTTTTTTGAAGTCAGCTAGGGTATGAACGCCTTGCTCTAGGAAGCGACGATCGAGGGTAATGGCATTCCCATTTCGGCTCATGGTGAGGGATGAGACGATCGGCGTACTTTCTCCAGGTCCACCTAAGGTCATCCACAATGGCATTCCTGAAGGCATTTGTGCGCCATCAATAAAGCCATTCCGCAACCCATCCACAATCCCTCGCCAAGAGGACTCACGGACTAGGGAAACTTCGTCCAAACCATGTTTTGTAAAGAATCCTTTTTCCTGAGCGATCGCGATCGGTGCGCAGGCCGTCAACGGCACAAACCCGATTTCCAAATTGACCTTTTCCAAACCATGACGCGACACCACTGGAACTTTGCGCGCCCGCATTTTCTTCACTTGCTTCTGCTGGTTCAAGAAGTAAATGACTTCACTGCGAAGCTGATAGTAACTTGGGTGACGAACGGCTTCTAAGCGCTTCCGAGGACGGGGAATATCCACCTCCAAAATGCCACCGACCTTCGAGCCAGGACCATTGGTCAACATGACAATCCGATCGCTCATCAACACCGCTTCATCCACTTCATGCGTCACCATGATGGCCGACACACCCGTCTCTTCACAAATGCGCGTCAACTGTTCCTGAAGTTTTCCGCGAGTCAGAGCATCCAGTACCCCAAATGGTTCATCTAACAGTAAAACCTTCGGTTGAATAGCCAACGCACGAGCGATCGCCACCCGTTGGCGCATCCCACCCGAAATCTCAGTCGGCAGCTTATCAATAGAGCCGATCAATCCGACCATTTTGATATAGCGTTCAACGATTTCCTTGCGCTCTTCAGGCGACTTTTCCGTAAGTACTTCATCAACGGCCAGCGCAACGTTATCGCGAACGGTCAACCAAGGAAGAAGAGAGTAGTTTTGGAAAACGACCATGCGATCGGGACCTGGCCCTGACACCATCATGCCTTCTAGTTGAACGAGTCCACCCGTTGCGAGACTCAACCCTGCAATCATGTTCAGCAGCGTGGACTTACCGCAACCTGAGTGACCGATCAAGGAAATAAACTCACCTTGCTTAATACTGAGATTGATTCCTTTCAGGGCGTTGTATTCCTTCCCACCACCGAGAGGGAAGGTTTTTTCTGCATTTTCGATGTGAATGAATTGCTCTGACATAATATTTTTAGATGAGGTGTGCGATCGGAAATCAATCTGAATTCCATTTATCAATTAGAAATTGTTCTTGAATTGAAGCCTGTGGGGGCGCGCTTTCCGCGCCCAAACCCACCCCGAATCTCTTATTGCCCCTTCATAATCTGAGCCTGCAACCATTCCATAAACTTATCCAACAGCAATCCAACCATCCCGATATAGACCAAGGCCAAAACCACTTCACTAATGTAGTTGTTTTGATAAGCTTCCCAGATGAAGAACCCGATTCCGACAATACCCGACATCACAATCTCTGCTGCAATAATCGCCAACCAAGACAAGCTGATCGCAACCCGAAGTCCAGTGAAGATGTAAGGAAGTGCGGACGGTAGCAAAATCTTGAAGAAGTACTTTTGCTTAGAAACCTGGATTACTTTTGCAACGTTGTTGTAATCATCTGGAATCTCACGAACGCCCACCGCTGTATTAATCAAGATCGGCCAAACTGCAGTAATAAAGATTACAAAGAGTGCCGCAGGTTCGTTCTTGTTCAACGCAGCTAGTGAGATGGGAACCCAAGCCAAAGGCGGTACCGTTCTGAGGAACAAGAACAACGGATCAAGCGCTTTCGACAGCAGTGGCGTCGTCCCGATCGCAATCCCAGTCCCAATCCCAACGATCGCCGCTAAGGTGTAACTAATTGCAACTCGCTGAAGACTTGCAAGGGTTTGCCAGAACATTCCTTTATCAATACCACCGCGATCGTAGAACGGAAAGAACAAAAGAGTACGAGTTCTTTCATCGGTAAATAAACTGCTGGGTCCTGGCAATAATGTAACTTTTGACTGCGATAGTCCTTCCCAGATTAGTAGAAATAGAGTGATGGCGATCGTAGGAGGTAGAAGGTCTTTCCAGAGCTTTGTAATATTAACCCCGGCGAACATCGTACCTTTAGACGGTAGGCTTGCTGACATGACGAATCTCTCAATTTATGCGTAATGAACAGTGGACTAAATAGTGAAATTTAACTAGCCATTAAGCCTTAAGCTTTAATCGCCTTAATTGCCAAACTATCTAGATAAGCTTGAGGCTTAGTAGAATCAAACGTCGCTCCATCAAAGAATTTTTCAATTCCGCGTGAAACGTTAGTGGGAATATCCTTCGTTGTGACATTTGGATTCATATTGGTTAGCTCGGTTGCGGCCTCACGCCAATACTTCTCTCCACTCACCTGAGTGACAATCCGATCGGCCTCTTGAAGAAGTCCCGTCGGTTGGAAACCCCAGCGAACCGTCTCCGTCAAGAACCACTTATCGTGACTCTGATAGGGATAGGACACACTGCCTTTTGCGTCTTTCCAGTAGCGAATTTTTGTTTTCTCATCCGTTACAGGCGTTAACGAATCTCCCATGGGATAGGTTCCTTCGTAGGCCCCACGTAAGAACTCTGTAGGAACATTAAAGTACTTCCGTTGAGCCAGAATTTGGACCATCTCCTCGCGGTTTGCCGGATCATCGCACCAAATTTGAGCTTCTATTACCGCCTTAAGCAACGCTTTTGTCGCCTTTGGATTTTGTTCAACCCATTCCCGACGCACCGACAAATACTCTTCTGGATGCGCCTCCCAAACCTGTGCCGTCAACATGGCTAAGAACCCAATTTTGTCCTTTACAATGCGACTAGGCCAAGGATCACCTGTACTAAAGCCATCCATGGTTTCAGTCCGCATGTTCGCAACAGTCTGGGATGCTGGGACAGCTAAGAGATCGACATCCTTATTGGGATCAACGCCATTCGCCGCCAACCAATAACGCAACCAAAAATCTTGATTAACTTTGGGGAAGGTATAGGCTACTTTGAATTTCTTGCCTGCAGCCGCTAAGCCCTTGATGTATTCCGCACCACCTGACTGTGCCAGGTTTAATTCAATCCCTTTACCTTTATGCTTTTTCGCGATCGCAACACCATTCCCATGGGTACAAAGCTGAGCCAACACGACCATCGGCACCTTTCGATTACCTTTGGTGATCAGACCCTCCGACAGCAAATGAGGCATGGGCATCTGCCACTGTCCACCATCAATCCCGCCACCGCCAGAGCCAATTTCGATATTGTCTCGTGCTGCACCCCAAGAGGCTTGCTTTGAAATCTTCACGTCACTCATCCCATGACGGACGAAAAATCCTTTCTCTTGAGCAATGATCAGAGGGGCAGCTTCAGCGATCGCAATATAGCCCAATTTGATTCCAGATACTTCTGGCGTTGTTGCTGGACTCAGGCTTAGCGGCGCAGCCTTGGCTGACATTGAATCTGGAGAGGGCGGGTCGAGACTACAGCCCTTCAGCAATGAAGCCCCTACAGCAGCACTCGCGGTCAATAAAAATTGACGACGACGGAACGATGGCATGAATGCTTCCTCCTTAAGGACTAGGGAATGAATGACAAAGATAGAATAAATCTATCGCGCCTTTGATTTGAATAGGTGTTTTCTATTTCTATGGGTATCATAGCGGCTTTGTTAAATAGAGGGAAGTCTTAGTTTCTGATGTTTACCATAGGTTTTATGTATGGTAAATTAGGAGGAAGCCGTTTACGGTTAGATGACGTCCCATTTCCTGCTAGACTATGACCCAAGCTACACTTCACCAGCTCAACATCCTTGAGGCGATCGCTCGTCATGGCAGTTTTACCCGTGCCGCAGAGGAATTAGGATTGACGCAGCCTACCGTTTCACAGCAGATCAAGCAATTGACAAAAGCTATGGGTCTTCCGCTATTTGACCAGATTGGGAAGCGGATTCATCTCACTGAAGCAGGAGAATCTGTTTTGATCGCGAGTCGCGACATTGCCGATCGGGTGGCGCAGCTTGAAATGCATCTCAGCGATCTGCAAGGGATGGAAAAAGGTAGACTTCGCCTTTCCACGACGACGACGGCTAAATATTTCGTCCCCCGACTGCTCGGTCCGTTTCATCAACAGCATCCCGGTATCACGCTCTCTCTAGAAATTACAAACCAAGCCGAAGTGATGCAACGGCTCAGCAACAATGAGGACGACCTCTATTTCACAGGTCGTCCGCCGCGTGATATGGATGTGGAACTGCGACCTATTTTGCCGAATCCTCTAGTTGTCGTAGCCAATCGATCGAATCCTCTCGCTGGACTGAAAAATATTTCGCTCAAGCAACTCGCAGAACAGCCCATGATTATGCGAGAGTCTGGATCCGGGACTAGAGCGATCGTAGAGCAATTTTTTGTCGATAACCGTTTAGATGTAAATCCAATTATTGATCTCACCAGTAATGAAGCGATTAAGCAGGCGATCGTTGGTGGACTCGGCGTTTCAGTCCTTTCCCAGCACACCCTCGCCCTGGAAAACAACGAAAGCCCCCTCGTCATCTTGGACGTGGAAGGCTTTCCGATTCAGCAATATTGGTACTTGGTTTACCCATCCGGCAAACAACTCTCCGTTGCTGCTCAGGCTTTTATCGACTTTATTCTAGAAGAAGGGAAGCAGTCGATCGAAGAAACCCTCTCCAACACCCTGCAATAACCCCTAGAAACTCAGAACCCCCAAAATATAGCCCTTACGGGCATCTAAGAAAGGGGGCTGGGGGCGGTTCGTCAGTCGTTTTACGTTAAACTGAAATCCTTTAAACCGTCGTATGCGTCTCTGTGTCCTTTGTAACAGAGGGCAAAATCTCCTCATCCTTCTTCCGAGACTCCAACCACAGCGGAAGGCCGATCGCCACAGCCACCAACAGCAAAGCCACAAAGGCAAACTGCGTCGCAAAATCAATCAACTTTTCCAGCGGCACCACTTGGCCTGCAAAGTAGGAAAGACCCACCATTACACTCGCCCAAGTGATTGCGCCTGCGACGTTGTATCCCATAAACGTCCAGAATGGCATTCCCGAAATTCCAGCCAAAGGACTGGCAAAAACGCGAAACAACGCAATAAACCGTCCAAAAAAGACCGCTTTCCCGGCATTCTCACTAAACTTCCGCCGCAAATCTTCCAACTGACTCTCTTTAAACCGTAGAAGCTGCCCGAGTTTAGTCAGTAGCGCCCAGCCACCCTTTGCGCCGATCGCATAGCCCACTGTTCCACCCGCCGCTGCCCCACAGGCCGCATCGAGCAAGACCCATTGCACCTCAAGCTGATGGCTTCCCGCCAAAAAGCCGCCCACGATCGTCACGGTCTCTCCCGGAATCGGCAAGCCTAAATTCTCCAAGAAAATTCCAAAAAAAACAGCCCAGTAGCCATATTTTTGGGCGATCTGCTCAATAATCTCGGGGGAGAGAAACTCAAATGACATGACAAACCTTTACAAAGCTTCACTATCTAATGATGACGTGTCGATCGACAGACTGTCAATGCCAGAAATCCCCATATCAGGCTCTCCTGACGGGAAAACACGTATGATTCATTCAGTAAAATCGCTGAAAAAATCGAAGATATCCTTAGGATGCCTTTTTCGATCGCAAATGATGCACTAATGCTTCTAATCCCAGCCTATAGCTATCCGCCCCAAATCCACTGATTTGACCGACTGCAATGGGCGCAATGTAGGAATAATGTCTAAATTCTTCGCGCTTGTGGATGTTGCTCAAATGTACTTCCACGACAGGAATAGCAACTCCACTCAGGGCATCACGCAGCGCGACACTGGTGTGCGTGTAACCCCCTGGATTGATCATGAGTCCATCACGGCACCCCATGGCACCTTGAACCGCATCGATCAATGCACCTTCGTGGTTGGATTGAAAAAATTCAATGACCACACCCAAGCCTTGAGCCTGTGCAGCTAGGCGAGCATTAATGGCGTCCAACGTATCAGAGCCATAGATTTCAGGCTCTCGTCTACCCAGGAGGTTTAAGTTCGGACCGTGCAAGACCAAGACATTCATAGATCAAATCTGTCTAAACGATCGACCATCGGAGTCTAGTACCGGGAGCGATCGACCGGAATCGGAATTAATTCAGGCTCAACCTCAGGACCCAATAATGAGTCAATTATTTTCTGAGCGAGTTCCTTTAGCCTATCCAGCAGCGCGTCAATGAAATCCATGAACAGACCTCTTCTTTCGTATAGCCTGAATTAAGCGCCCGACCTAAAATCCGTCTAAAGAAACTCTCTAGGGGATGAAAGTAGGGAAAACGATTAACCCAATCTTAACAAGTAAACGCAGTAAAGCCAAGGGGTAATCTATGGAACTTTTACTGTGACCTTTCTTATCATAACGAATTCTTTACATATCGCAAGGTCGGTTTCTACGAATCCCATCGGGTTATACGCCTTGCCCTGCTGCTAGAAGTTGTCGCCGCAGTAAATCTAGAGCCGTGCAAATGGTCACAGTCCTGACCCATTCCCGACCCCGATCGCCGAACCGATAGGGCATTGCGGTCACGCCTTGGGGACCTGCCACGCCGATGTAGACTAGTCCCACGGGTTTTTCTTGACTGCCGCCACCGGGACCTGCGATGCCCGTAACACTCAAGCCCCAGTCTGTCCCGAGCCGATCGCGTACGCCCATGGCCATCTGAGCCGCGACCGCCTCACTCACGGCCCCATCCTGTTCTAAAACAGCGGTTTCAACGCCGAGCAGCGCAGACTTGACCCGATTGTCATAGGCGATCACGCCGCCCCAGAAGTAGGCGGAACTTCCCGCCGCCGCCGTCAAAAGCTGACCAATTCCGCCGCCTGTGCAGGATTCGGCGACCGCTAACGTTTGCCCCTGTGCTGTTAAAATCTGCCCGACCACGCTGCCGAGAGAGTCTTCATCTGCGCCATAGCAGTCAATGCCGCCGATCGCTCGCAGTTCTTTCTCTACAGGGGTAATGAGCGCGATCGCCTCCGCCTCGGTTTTGGCCTTGGCTGAAATTCTCAGCTTCACTTCTCCCTTGTTGGCATAGGGAGCCACCGTCGGGTTGGACTGGTCTAAATAAGCACTCGCCCGTTCCGCCAAGGAGGATTCTGAAACGCCCCAAAAACGCAACGTCCGAGAAATAATGGTTTCACTGGCCCAGCCCTTCGATCGCAGCAGTGGCACCGCTGTAT
>JAAFJU010000306.1 GCA_013298165.1 Synechococcales cyanobacterium bin31.maxbin.ball.101
TTCAAATTCATCTCGCGACAACCGATCGCCGTTCTCCAACGGTGGAATCGTCGGGATTGATAAATTTCTAGCAACAGCAGTTTGAACCATGATGTTTCCCTAGCGCATTAAAGCTTCTATCTATCATAAATCGCTTTGTTGATAGTTGCGATCGATCCCCCTAAATCCCCCTTGTGAAGGGGGACTTTGAAAGGAATTGTAGGAATTATTCCCAATCTCTCATTACTCCGATCCCCCCTTTCCAAGGGGGTTAGGGGGATCGAGCCTTCTATGGATACAACAAAATCTTATAAGTCTCCGCCGTCGGCTTCACCGCTTGCTCCACCGCTTTAGCCAAATCACTCAAAGGATACTTATCACTAATCAATGCATCCACATCGATCTTTTTATCAAAAACCAATTCCGCCGACAATGCCTGCAATGGAAATGCAGAACTGTAACTGCCAATCAAATCAATCTCACGACGATAGATTAAATTAGGATTAATGGGAATGGTAATCTCATCTGGAAACTCCGCAAAAAACAATACTTTGCCACCCTTGCGCGTACAGTCCATCGCTTGGAAAAAGGCCCGATCGCTGGGAACCGCCAAAATCGAAACATCCACCCCATAGCCCCCCGTCAAATCCTGAATCTTCTTCGCCAAGTCCGGATCTCTCGCATCAAATGCCGCATGGGCACCAATGCTCAATGCCTTCTCAATGCGCGATGGCAGCAAATCTGTTGCGATCGCCTTTCCGCCAAAATGTTTAATCAACATCATAAACATCAATCCGATCGGCCCTGCCCCCGTCACCAAAACGGTTTGGCCCTCGCGAATCTGCGCCTTCTTCACCGCCTTCAAACAGCAATTCGTTGGCTCCACAAAACTCGCCTGTTCAAAGGTGACATCATCGGGAATCGGAATCAATCCACCGCTTCTGACAATATGTCCCGGCACCTTCACATAGTCCGCAAACCCGCCCCCACTGGGATTGAATCCCGCCGTCGTCGTCACATTTTTATAGGTGTCGCACATGGAAAAACTGCCCGTGTCGCAATAGCCACAGTTCATACAGGGTACATGATGCATCACCACCACCCGCTGACCCACTTGCCAATCTTTCACCTCGGCACCGACATGGGCGATCGTCCCAGCGGTCTCATGGCCAAAAATTCGGGGTGGCTCGTAGAGGGGATATTTGATTTTTTTAATATCTGACTGACAAAGCCCGACGACATCTACCTTCACCAGAAGCTCATCCGCCGCCATCTCCGGCATCGGCACCTCTTCATACCGCAAATCATCCACACCGCGAAACACTTGAGCCTTCATACCAATTTTTCCAAAACGCACGTCGCTCTAGAATCTATCACGATCGATCGCCAAGATTGGTGTCAAGCACTCAGATTTAATCGGGGGGTTAACCGATCGGAATCAACACTTCAAACTCAGTGCTGATGCCCGGATCTAGATGATCGATCGGGTTATTAGCCGTCCGAATTTTCATCATCCCTTGATGGCGAATGGTCACGACGCGATAGGCCACGATCAGACTCGACTCCCGAGTCAGCGGATTATCGTGGGTAAAGTCCTGAATGAGTTGCTGCTGTTCAAGGACGGAAATCGGTTCCCCATTGCAGCCTAGACGAATGGACGCCCAGCGCATCCCACTGACATCGATCGAACAGACTTCTGTAATCACATAGAGCTGAGGCCGCATCGCGTGAGGCCGCATTGTGGCAGAGCTATGATTGATCCGATCGTCCTGTTCACCATAGGGTAACGGCAAATCCTCCAACACTCGATCCATGACCGACTGCGCCAACACCTGACGCACCAAATAGCTCAAGATATTTAAAAATACCTGCGTCACCTGTCCCACAAAACAAGGCACCGTCGGTAAAGGCCCGTAGGACTTCTCCACCTGAATATCGCCTTTTAAATGACTTTTTAGCAACAGCATCACACTGTCTAGACATTCATGCATATCGGTTGCCTTGGGATAGACCTCATCGATATGACAAAAATTTTGTAGACTCGATGCCAGTTTTGTTAGCCGATCGGCCCCAGTTTTAATACTCTGCAATGTCCTGGGAATATCTTCACGGAGGTATTCAATTTCGAGGTCCGATCGCAGTGCCACCATGGCTTCCGACGGTTCGGGTAGCTCGATTTCGTAGCGATCGAGGACTTGCATGACATCTTTAACATAGTTTGATAAATGACTCAAATTTCCCCAAATAAAACTCACCGGGTCCAAAATTTCATGGGAAACCCCATTCACCAACCGTCCCAAACTCGCCATCTTGTCATTGCGAATCATTTGTAATTGCATTTGCTCGTAAGCAATCTGCGTTTCAATTCCTCGAACCTGCCAATAGGCAATATTTAATGTGTGAAAATCTAAGATGCCATATTCCCCCGGGGACAGTTCGATCAAAATGGGTTCTCCCAGTGACTGGGAAGTCCGCCGCAAGGCCCGTTGCGCGGATACCAAAATTGTCATCTCACCTGCTAATTTCAATACAGGGGTACAGAGATATTGCAAAAAAGCCCGCAGCGGTTGCTGCAAAAACGGAGAAGGACAACCGTTCCCGTCCAACATGGATTCAAAGAAGACCGATCGGACAATGACTCCCACCAGTCGTTGAGAAGTCGTCCCTTTAGAAACAATGCTCTCGACCAAAACCACCGCTGGAACCTGTGGCGCAGTCTGAAAAGCCGCTGCGAGGGCACTACCCGTAAACCCTTGATTTTCAACGACGCTGAGGTCGATCGTGAAACAGTGGAGCGGTAGATCTTTGAGTTGTGAATTGGGATGGATCGATCGGGCGGCGATCGGGCGATCGGATGGCACCTGCGGTAAATTCAAAGCATGGGTCAGTCCCTGATGATCTAAATATGATTCTAGTTGCTGCGAATCCTGACTCATCCTTCCCCCTGACTTGAAACAGCCCCAACTCATGTAATCATGTTCAACATGCCCTAAATCAAGGCATTGCGAACCCCACTTCTTAAACCCCCCTTTTAAACCCCTAGTACTGGTTAAGCCCCTAGCGATCGATATGCTGAGTTATCTCAAAGGCAGCCTCATTTACAGCCAAAAATCGGC
>JAAFJU010000175.1 GCA_013298165.1 Synechococcales cyanobacterium bin31.maxbin.ball.101
TCTCTATCCCGATCGCGGCAATTATCTGGCATTTGTTAGCAATCTACAATCTCGTGATTTATTACGATCGAGCATTCAAAGCTTTCGCAAATCCGCAACTGTTCCATCGGAAGCACTAGCATTACCGGAGTTAATTATGGATACTGGCCGATCGGATCATGCAGCATTTTGGAATGTGGGCTATTCGGCTATTTTAGTGACGGATACGGCCAATTTTCGCAATCCCCATTACCATCGTGATAGCGATCGAATTTCTACTTTGGATTTCGATCGATTTACACGAGCGGTGGATGGAATTGCGACGATCGTTGAGGATTTAGCAGGTTAGCAATTAATCCTGGCGAACCGCCCCCCGACCCCCAATTCTGGGGGAGCCGAACCGCAAATCATTACCCAATGTGGAAGCCGCCTTGACTGCGGGCGATCGCGATGTCGCCGTCGTACAGATATTTCTCAAATGTTAAGTTGAATTCAGTTGCCCATTTGCTAATAATTTCAGCTTCGCCCGATCGGTTGATATCGTCCAAAATCACCGCAAAGTCGGGGGCTAAAAGATCTCGTAATGCAGGTAAGGCGGGATAGCGAGACAGACGGCGAGGTTTGTCATAGGCGGGGGGACCATCGACCAGGAGTAAATCAATGGTGCTGGTTGTGAACTGCGATCGGAAGGCGGTTAAGTCATACCAAAGATTAGTTTCCAACGCCAAATTACAGGCGGCTAGCGGTGCGGGAATGACCGTGACATAATCGCTCAGTCCTTGCTCTTGAAGAAGCGCCTTGAGTAACTCAATCCAGCCGAGGTTATCTTCTAGGGTGTACAGATGGCCTTGGCCCTGTTGTTGCAACAGTTTTGCAATGTAGACAGTGCTGATCCCACCGCCACATTCCACAATGCAGCAACGACGATTCATCACAATTTCGTTGAGGATTTTGACGAGGCCGCTGGGACGGAGGGCGGAGGTGCTCCAGGGCTGATAGGTGGTGCTAAGGGGAGCGAGGACCTGCATGGCGACGGCGTCATAGGCCGATCGGCTGAGGCTATCGAGGCGGAAGAGTTTGTCTAAGGAAAACTGAAGTTTAATCAAGAGCCTAGAGAGAAGAGACATAACTTAAGACCCAAGAACCGATTAGACAAAGTTTTGACGATTAGCCTATAGCATACCGATAAGCGGGGATTTCCGATCGGGTGAATGGTAAACTCATGGTTCGGTTTGGGAGGCAGTGGCCATGGCGGTTTATTTTTATTGGGGTGAGGATTCGTTTGCACGCGATCGGGCTGTGCAAATGTTGCAGGCCAAAACGTTGGATGAGGCTTGGGCTAGTTTTAATTTAGACAAAATTGGACCGGACCAGACCAATGGGGTGATTCATGCACTAAATCAAGCCATGACGCCGCCGTTTGGGATGGGGGGACGCTTTATTTTGTTGAGCAACACGACGATCGGGCAGCGCTGTAGTGAAGAGTTACTGGCGGAACTCGATCGGACATTATCCGCAATTCCTGACACCAGCACCCTCGTCTTCACCAGTGACAGCAAGCCTGACGGTCGCCTCAAATCCACGAAATTATTGCAAAAACATGCCAAGGTTCAGGAGTTTTCGCCCATTCCGCCTTGGAAGGGGGATCAACTTGCGCAACAAGTGCGGGATGTGGCGGGGATCATTGGGGTGAAACTCGATCGGAGTGCTGTGGAGTATTTAGTCGAAGCCGTGGGCAATAACACCCGGCAATTGCACAACGAGTTGGAAAAAATTCGACTTTTTGCATCTAGTTTGGGAAATACTGGAGCCTTAACCGCCGCAATCATCGAGCCGCTGATCACCACCACGAGTCAAAATACCTTAAAACTCTTTGCCGCGATTCGCCAAGGGAAGACGGCGGAGGCGTTGGATATGTTGGGGGATTTGGTGCGGCAGAATGAGCCGAGTCCGGTGATTGCGCGGACGTTGGTGGGACAGTTTCGGCAATATTTGTGGGTGAAGTTGATGATTGAATCGGGGGAGCGGGATGATAGTGCGATCGCCGCTGCTGCTGAAATCAAGAATCCAAAGCAACTCTACTTCCTACGCAAAGATATTGCGCCAATGTCTCTCGCTGCGTTGCAAAAAACATTGCCCTTACTGATGGAGTTAGAGTATCAATTGAAACGAACAAGTGATGAAGTTTCGGTTTTACAAATTAAGACGATCGAACTTTGTGCGCTGTTTGCACGGTGAGGTTCGGGGTTCGACTCCGCTCACCCCACGGAGACTCGCGATTTGAGGGGAATCAAACCCCGGTTTTATATTCGAACCTTGAGGGGTGAGCGGAGCCGAACCCCGGTTTGATTAGCTTGAGGGGTGAGCGGAGTCGTAGTTTACGTCCGCAAGGACTACCCCGGTTTGATCACTCCTCAAACTGCATCAATTCCTTCGTATAGGACTCATCCAAAACCTTCTTCGGACGGAGCAACAGAATCACTCGACCTAAAATCTGAGTTTCCGGTGGCGCTTCAAACCAATTCAATTCCAATTGATCCTCTGCATTCGCCACCACAAAATACGTATCGCTTTTCCAATCGCGATTGGCCCGATCGACCACGATCAAGACCTGCTCCGAAGACCCTGGGAGCCTTGTCGGGAGCTGATTGGCTTCCATTAGAAAGGCGATCGGATCAGAACAATTCCGAATCACTGAATAACCCGGCACCGCAATATAAGCGCCATTCCCCGAAAATCTCACCAACCCAAACGGCTCTTCACAGTCATAGAGCGGCGGTGCTTGAAAATCAGCTTTCGTCAAAGGCATCAGACCAATCACCGGAATCACCGTGGGCAATTCTTCATCAGAATCTAGGCGATAAACCGGAAGCCGAGGCGCTAATTTCTCAGGCGTTTGGGCGAAATTGAGCAGGAGTGCTTCGATTTGTTTACGGGCGGGGGTGCTTTGGACGTACTTTAACGCCTTAGCAATCAAAATCGTGCGGGCCTGTAAATCCGTCTTCTGTTTCGCAGCGCGCCAAGCAAAGTAGGCCATGATATCGCCGGGATGACTGGAAAATTCCGAGGGCGGCTGGCTAATTCGCGAAAAATCCTTGACGGCCTTGCCTAGCTCCCGCGCCTCATCTTGGTCCATCTTGCGTTCAAAGGCAAAATCGGCAGCAGCAGCCCGTTCTGCAGGCGACAAGGTGCGAAATTCGTAGAGCACATCCGAGGCTCTACCCTGAAAGTGCGCCGCCGTTTCGGGCTTGACACCGATCGCCACCATCGACTTATAAACCTGCACCGCCACCATAATCTGATTCTGCTGAATCGCCTCAAACCCAGTGCCTTCAAAGATTGTTTGGTCCGTGTAGCCCGCTTTCTGGAGGGTCTGGCAAGCTTCTGCCCATTCCAACCAATTGCCCATCTTGCGCCGCAGGATCAAAATCAAGTGATCCAGCTCTTCAGGAGTCGGTGTCGTGGGCGTCATGTCAGACGTTACATCAGGCTTTACATCAGTCATGGCAAGTGAGCAACCGCAGAATTCATGAACTGTAATATCTTAAGGCTTGACGGGAATTATGTTTCCAGGGCATTATTAAGAGTAATGTACGTTAGTACAGCGACGAGTCGAAAGGCGAGTCGGCAGATGGGGCCATAGCTCAGTTGGTAGAGCGCTGCGATGGCATTGCAGAGGCCAGCGGTTCGAACCCGCTTGGCTCCATTAATTTATCTTTATCAAAAGCGCTCTAGGATCCTGACGATCGTAGGGCGTTTTTGTATGGAGCTTTATAAAGCGTCCAAATATATCGAAATATAAAGCTTCGCCTCCCAAGGCTATGAGCGGGCTAGGCGTAGCAGATACACTATTCAAAGATTGATGCGCGTGAATTCTAGGTGAAATCTAGCGGAATGATTATCTCAACTTCGCTACTCGATGATCTTGCAGAAGCCCTCAGCACTCAGGTTCATCCCCATGTCTATTTCAAGTCCTCTCTGACGGCGCTGTCCCACGCCATGGAGGATCAGGTTTTGGCGGGAACGGATAAACCCTTAGTGATCGCTTGCTTTCAGCGAGAGCGGTTCTATAACCAAGAAGCGCACCGCTATGCCCGAATTGCCGATCGTAGCGACCAAGTCTACGTCCTCGCCGCCCCCGAAACCGAATTCCAGAGCCGATCGCAGCAATACGAAACCGTCGCCTTCAGTCCCCAAGACGGACTCGCAAGAGAATGGCACCTGGTCGTCCTCGGGAAAGGCTATTCCTCTTGTCTAATCTGTCGTGAACGCCTGGGTGACGAACAAAACCAGGGCGTTCTGCATGTGGATCAAGGACGACGATTTGAAGGGATCTGGACCTTCGATCGGCAAGTGGTCTCTAAATCTGCCGAACTCCTGCTCCAACGCATTCTGGTCTACCGTCCCGAACTCGCCAGCAAAATTGGCAAAGCCCTCACCAAACTCAATCGCGAAACCGTCAAGGGATTTAAGCCCACCCTGGCAGATCCCTTCGCGGAACGACTCGTCACGTACTTGCAGGCTGGACAGTACAAGCTTTCTAAGGCATACCGAGCGATCGCAACCCAGGAGCGCAAGGAGCGGCTGCAAAATTCCATGACAGCAGCCATTCGCCAATCCCTAGATCCAGAAGAAGTTCTACAAGTCGGCGTCCAAGAACTAGGACAAGTCCTAAAACCCTCGCGCTGCTTAATCTATCGGGCGAAGTCTACGGACAACTTAGTTAAATTATCCCACGAATTTCTAGCCGTTCCAGCCCAGGGAACCGCCCAAGCGGACGATCGGATTGACGATGAATCCATTCCCTCCCTGCTGGGCATGAGTTGGACCCTGTCATCCAATCCATTTTTCCAACAAATCATCGAAACCCAGGCATTTGTCTTTATTCCAGACTTACCCCGCTATTTAATTGACCTCAACTTAGAACCCGAAGGCTTAAGAACCCTTCATAAGCTCTCAACCCTCGGCAAAATCTGTTCTTGGCTCCTGGTTCCGGTGATTCACCAAAATCGGCTTTTGGGAGTGATCGAGTTACATTATCGTCAACCAAATCCGCTGAATGAAAGTGAACTAGAGTTGGTGAATGCGATCGCCAACCAAATCGGCACGGCCCTCATGCAAGCCGAATCCTTCGCCAATCTAGAGGATCTCAATCAACAACTTGAAGCCCTAGAGCGCACCCGCAGCAACCTGATCGCCATTACAGGTCACGAACTCCGCACCCCTTTATCCACCATTCAAGTCTGCCTAGAAAGCCTCGCCACCGAACCCGACATGCCCGCTGAACTGCAGCAGGTAATGCTAAATTCGGCCCTAGAAGATGCGCATCGAATGCGGAAACTGATTCAGGACTTTCTCACCTTATCGCGGCTTGAAAGTGGTCGCGTTGAATGGCGCGTTGAGCCACAGCCGCTTCAGGAATGTATCGATCTCGCCCTCAGCAGCCTGCAAAGCCGCTACGGCGCAAGGCTCCCCCACCTTGAAACAGAGATTCCGGATATTTTGCCGTTGGTGCGGGTGGATGGAGAGTGGCTGGTGGAGGCGCTTTCTAAGCTATTGGATAATGCTTGTAAATTTACAGATCCGGCGGGCAATATTCGGATTCGGGCCATGCGATCGGATGACCAGGAGACACGCCAAGGCCGTCAGCATATGCTGGAGGTGATCGTCTCTGACACGGGCCGAGGGATTGAGGAAAGCTCATTGGAAACGGTGTTTGAGCGATTTTATCAAGAGGAGGGATCGCTGCGACGCAGTGTCGGCGGAACGGGCTTGGGGCTGGCGATCTGTCGTCAGATTGTGAATGGCTGGGGCGGACGGATTTGGGCGGAGTCCGGGGGCAAAAATCAAGGCAGTGAGTTTCACTTTACGATTCCGATCGTTGAGCTACAGAACTAGCTGAGCGACAGAACGAACTAAGCTATAGAACGGACGAAGAGCTGTTCCATCATTCAATCTATTTAAAGTCTACGAAGCATGTTACCTAACTACCCCCTCAGCATTGCCCCGATGATGGATCGGACCGATCGGCACTATCGCTACTTCATGCGCCAGATCACCCGTCACACCTTGCTTTACACCGAAATGGTCACAAGCCAAGCGATCAAACATGGCGACCTCGATCGACTCCTCGGCTTCTCAGAACTAGAAAAACCGATCGTCCTCCAAGTCGGCGGCGACGAACCCGTGGATTTGGCCCACTGCGCCCGCCTTGCCGAAGACTTCGGCTACGACGAAATCAATCTCAACGTCGGCTGTCCCAGCAGTCGAGTCCAAAGCGGCAATTTTGGGGCTTGTTTAATGTTTGATCCCGATCGCGTGGCAGATTGTATTAGCGCCATGAAAAATGCGACGAAGATTCCCGTGAGTGTGAAGCATCGCATTGGCGTAGACGATCGCGATGCCTACGAAGACCTGACGAAGTTTGTCAAAACCGTTGCGGATGCGGGATGCGATCGGTTCAACGTCCATGCGCGCAAAGCTTGGCTCCAGGGTCTCAGCCCTAAGGAAAACCGCGAAGTCCCACCGCTGCGGTATGAGGATGTCTATCAGCTAAAAAAAGATTTTCCAACGCTATTTATTGAAATTAATGGTGGATTCGTCACACTAGAGCAATCACTAGCGCAACTCGATCGGGTGAATGCTGTGATGATTGGTCGAGCGGCCTATGACGAACCCTATTTGTTTGCTCAGGCGGATGCTTTGTTCTACGGTGATCACAGTCCAGTCCGATCGCGTCACGAAGTCGTCGAAGCCATGTTTGAGTATGTCGATCGTCACGCCGCAGCAGGCAACAAACTCCACAGCGTCACCCGTCACATGCACCAACTCTTTAAATCCCAATCCAATAACAAATCCTGGAAACGGATTTTATCGGAGAAAGGCAGTACGATCGGCGCTGGACACGAAGTTTTGAAGGAAGCCATGGAGAGCGTTCCAAGGGACCTGTAGACCCTGGCGAACCGCCCCCCGGCCCCCAATTTTGGGGGAGTTAGAGTCTGTTGATCCCTTGCCAAAGAAAACCGATCGCCGCAACCAATAGCGTCGTAAACAGAAGTGCGATCGCCAAGATCCCGATCAGTCCCACGATTACCAATACAATAAATAGCTTATCAGCCGCAGCTTGAGGGGCTGGGTCATTGAGATGGGCTTCTAGCAATTTGAGATTTTGACTATTGGCTTTCCAGCCCACATCAAACAAATCCCCCAGCATCGGCACCGCTCCCACCACCGTATCAATTAGCAAATTCGTTAGCATTCGCCCTAAGGTTGCTTTCGGCAATCCCAAGCGAAGACACTCCGCCACCAAATACACCGACAGCACCGACCCGATCGCATCGCCCCCACCGGGCAACAATCCCAAAATAGGGTCCAGTCCAAATCGAATTTTGGTCCCTGGAATGACGATCGCATTATCCATCACATGGGTTAGGGCACGGAGGCGATCGAGGGTGGATTGATGCTGTTGTTGAGATTGACTCGTTTTCATGGGAAATAGGGCTACGACGTTGAAGGCATCATAGCGGGAAATCGGAAATGTGACGGTCCGAATTTAGATGGATTCACTAGGTTTAGAATCGATCGCCAATTTCGTAAACTGTTGCAGGAGAGTTTGCATGATTTGGCTATCATCTTGAGTCTTCCGATCGCGCAACGCCTGCTCCAAAGTTCTGAGTTCGAGATTGGGGAAAACTTGCGACGTTTGAACGCGAAAACTCCCGCCCTCTTTTACATGAAACGCCAGAATCACGGATTCCTCGACATCAACCACCCAATATTCCTGAATCCCCAAATCCTCATACAACAATCGCTTTTTCCCTAAATCATCATTGAGTGACGTTGCCGCAACCTCGATCGCCAAATTCGGGGCGGAGATTCGATCGAGGTCAATCAGTTCATTAGTTTGCGGAATGGATTGGACCGCACTGCCGACATAAAAGGAGATATCCGGTTGAGCTTCTTGATATCCAGATTTACGATAACTGGCATTAATCAATCCACGACTCATGAGTCCCGTCAAAGCACAATACAAGACGAGCGCCGCATATAGCAGCCCATTGTCGATCGCATGATTAGCTCCGACCCCCATGGTTTCGATCCTCAGTTCCGATTGGTAATAATAAAACTTGGCCTGATCAAATTCCGGCTGTTCTGCTAGCGCCAAAAATTTATCCCAACTGGCGCGAACCCAGGTATTTGGTGTCACTAGCGGTGGTGCGATCGGTGTATCGAGAGTTACTGTCATCACCAACAGTTTCCCGATCGGGAAACTTCAAAACAAGCCGATGATCAGAGTTGAACTGACGACCCCCTAATTACGAGTTAGGTGCTCTACCACTGAGCTACATCGGCAAAATGTGAATTTATGATAACAGAGACTCACGAAATAAACCATACTAGATTTTA
>JAAFJU010000249.1 GCA_013298165.1 Synechococcales cyanobacterium bin31.maxbin.ball.101
CTTGGGCGGAACTTCCGGGGGCGATCGTAACGATTTTGCTAGCTTGAGAAGTTGTCGAAACGGGTGCTGTTTCAGCTTTCCACCAGCTCTTGGCTTGCCAAACTCCGATGCCCACCAAGCCCAAGGTGACGGAAGCCGTCAGCAATAGTTTACGTATCGCACTCATGAAAGACTCATCATTTTAAAAATCAAGCCTGATCTTAACTGACGATGCCCATTCTGCTCGTAAAGTCTGATCCCCCTTGAGACGGGAATCCTAAATTTCTGCCCTAAGAGAGACTCCCAGGGTTTCAATTAGAATAACTGAAAGCACTGGGAGAATAGCGTTGTAGCTCATCTAATGATTTGGATAGAGCGACTTAGCCAGCCCTGATTGAGTTTGTTATTCCAGAACATCAAAGAGTTGTTCTTCAATCATCGGCAAGAGTGGCTCAATTCGCTTCAGTTCATCCGGGGATAGCAGAACGGGCTGTCCGTCGTCTCCCACACGGGCCAAGATGAAGTAAGGATCGAGGTGGGCGTAGATCGCATATTCCTGATCTTCGTGGTAGAAGCTGGAAAGAAGCTGTAACTCTTCCTGTTCTTCATCGGCATCGCCCCCCTCTTCGGAGTAGTCCTCATCCGCGAGTTCGGGAAGATCCCCTTCAACGGTCAAGACGACGGCTGTGCGCTTGATGGTGAGATTTTGCTCGGCTAGGACCGCCTTTGCGGTGGGGAAAATACGATCGATTTGCTTTGGATCGTCCACTAGCACGGCTTCTTCTTCATCACCTTTGTCATCCTGTTGCCAGAAGACGATTTCGATCGTGGAATCGACGGGCAGCAGCAGAACGTAATCCTCTCCTTCGACGGTGAGATTATGTTCTACATAGCAATCTAGTTTTAGACCTGTGTCGTCCTTGATTGTGACCGTGGGGGCATCAAAAAGTTCTTCATCCATTGGGGATCTTCCTATCCTATTTCAATGATATAACGACTGCCCCAAGAGGTTTTCTAGCAGCGCTTTTCTCCAGAATAGTATCTCCTAGTTTGGACTCTGCTGCGCGTTTGTCTTTGGGATATCTTCTAAAAACAATCGACTGACATCCACTCGATCGCTTCCCTCCAGCCAGCGCTGAAGGATAATGGCGGCGGCTTTGCGATCGATGAGGCCCTTATTTTGCGAGGGTGAAAGGTTTTCGGCTTTGATCAGGTCTTCGGCTTCTAGGCTGCTGAGGCGCTCATCGACGTATTCCACAGGCAAGGCCAAGGCCCTGGACAAAATTCCGCTCACTCGCAGGGTTTGTTTCGCTTGGGGTCCGACGGTGCCATCCATGTTGAACGGAAACCCGACGACCAGCACTGTAATGCGCCGATCGCGAACAATTTGTAGCAGTTGCTCAATCACGTAGTCAATAGACCGTCGTTCGATGGTCACGAGTCCCATCGCCGTCAGTCCCAATCCATCACAGCCTGCCACGCCGATGCGCTTTTTGCCGATATCAAGTCCGAGGGCGGCAATCTCTTGAGACATGGTCTGGCTTCCCAATGGGGGTGATTAGCAGCAGGGGTCAGGATCTTGCGGAAACTGGTCTTTTTTGGGCGGATCGAGTTCGATCGCTGTGGGCTGATTGCGAACGGGATTTTGACGAATGCGGAATTTATCGCTGCGAGGATCGAGCAAAATCCGACCAGGAACGGGTTTGCGGGAGGGCTGAAAGCCTGGAATGACATCGCCGAGGGGGATTCCTTCGAGGCTGGGCATGGAGCGGGTTTCTCTCAGTTTGTGCCAGACCGATCGGGACATCATGAGGGTGTGGGCGATGCGCTTGGCCCCGACGCGCTCTAGGTAAGCTTCGCGCTCAGGGTGATAGTCGGCAGAGAGAATCTGAAGTGACTGACGAGGAAACTCGGAGGTAATCCGGGCCACTTGAGCCATCACTTCTGGGTAGAGCCAAGTGTAGGCGGGATGAACGGCCAATTGGACGCTATGGGCTTGGGATCCATCGCGGCTGAGTGTGACTTGGAAATGGGCGATCGCCACTTTGCGCTGCGGTTCAAAGACGTAGCCGCTAACCACTTCGGTTTGGGTCATCCACTGGGTCATCAGTTGGATCAAGGATCCAAAGAGGCTGACTTTAAAGTCCTGAGGGTGACGATCGAAGACCTGCCGCACGAGGGGCGGCATGGCCATGTTGTCCAATTGATAGAGCAGGTGGGCGTCGGCGTTACTGACGGGCAGGAGATTCGGCAGGTCCGGTTCGCGCTCGGCGATTTCTTCAAGCTGTTCTGGGGCGATCGACCAGTAGGTCATCTGGGCGACGGGTTGGAAGCCATTGTGGCGATAGAGGGGCAGACGGGTCTCGTCGCTGACATCTAATTCCAGAATCCAGGTTCTCGCCTGCAAAATGGTTTCAAAACTATTACGCAACAGCAAGGATCCGAGGTCCATGGCTGTCAGCAAGGTGGTGGTTTTTTCGTCGCCTGTGGTGATGACGGTGGATTCGGCGGCGAGACGATCGACGCGCCAAGTGGTCCCAGCCGAGTTAAAGGGGGACGTCTTGATCATGCCGCAGACTTTGCTGCCTGCTTCTGCCACTTGCACAGACAGAGCATGACGCAGCGGATTCGGGAACCAGCGCAACACATTCAGCAGCCCATACCAGCGACTGACATCGATCGCCTCTTCACGAACCATGGATGCGGCGATCGGCACTTCTTCCGCCGCATTTTCCAAACGCCCAAAGATCTCCAAATCCCGATATTGCAAGGGACGGATGTGGACATTGGAAGTGGGTCGAGCGGTACGCATCATGGGTGTCCGATGGGGTGAAGCCGAAGAAAGCGAGCATTCGATTGTGGGTCTTCCTAAGCTGAGGGCCGAATGAGAACCACGGGGGTTTGTTCATTAGCATTCCCCGCCGGATTTGTAATCAGCGCTTGTTCGAGGAAATTTTGAGGAATGTCTGACGTCGCTGCCAATATCTTAACGCGCCGCAAATCATTTACGTCTACGATCGCCGCTGAAAGTCCGGTTTCTTTCTGAATCCGATCGCAGACGGCCTGTGGATTATGGGGACCGAGTACGACAAATTGATCGTAGGGCGGAATGGTGCCCGTGACATCGTCCACGAGGTTGGCTTGTTCGCCTGCTAAACGGTAGAACATGCCATCGACGTTAAGTTTGCGAGAGATGGAGTAGGGCAGCACTTTAAACGGGATACTCCCCACAAAGGCTAAAAACACCCGAGGTGCGCCGACCAGATCAATCAGGGCCTGGAGTCCGCCTGCGGTGGCCAAGCTGGAGGTTGACTGGAACATGTAGCACAAGCGTTTTGCGAGCCAACCGGGCTTGAGATCCATGTAGTGACGGAAACGACCTTGGATAATGGCGAGGGGGGATTCACCGATCGTCACCACATCACCCTTCTGAGCGTGGGGCAGGACATATTGCTTGACGACTTCGACGGGATCATCGAGGTTGGTGAGCAGGTGCGTTTTGATCGGTAGGATGTCGGAATTTTCAGCGGGACGCCAGCGCTTTGATTCTTCGATGGATGGAAATTTTAAGGGCACAATCACATGCTTAACGCAATGCGTCTGGCCTCCGGGACCATAGGTCGTGTAGATCACCTTGACCCAAGCCACTTGTAGGGATCCTACGGCTTCGCCTTCCAGGTCAATGCGAACTTCGATGCCTTCTTTTTTACCGTAGTCAATAATGTCGCTTTCCCAATATTCATCCTCTCGCTGATCGAAATCATCAAAGTGATTGATGACACTAACCCGTTTAGTAATGCCTTGAGTGGAGGCTTTTGAGAGAAGCTGAACATCGGTGGTGAGTTCTGGGACCATGATGTCCAGGCGCTGGGTCCGGTTGATGAACACCATTTTGCCGACGATCTGACAGTGGGTGGGGCTAACGGGCTGGATATCCCAAGCTCCCGTGGTGAGTTCTAAGGCATTTCCGAGACGACGACGGTATTGGAGGTCTAGTCCGATCGCCGCTAGAGCCAGCAGTCCACCGATCGTTAGTAGGAGCCAAAGAAGCATCATTCTTAAAAGTTGTCCCTTGTTCAGGTTGAATTAATCTAATTGCCCAAGATTATGCCTTAAAAACGTCTAATAATCTTTGGCAATTTTTCCGACTTTGGTGGTTGGGTAGTAATTGGCGAGAATCTGGTCATATTTGTAACCTTGCTCTGCCAAACTTTTTGCGCCTAATTGACTCATGCCTTTCCCGGCGAATGCCTCGGCCACAATGTCATCGGAGGCAGCATAGAGGGATTCGACGACGCCCCCTTTGTAGCTGACGTATTCGCCAGAGGTCAGGTCTACGGCCTGATTACTCCGATCGTCTTCTTTTTGGGTGCCGCTGTAGACCTGGAAATATTCATCACTGCCGAGGTGATAGCGGGAGTTGGCGGGTTTGAAGTAATACGTGAGGGCGTAGGAGCGGGCAGCGACGGCTTGGGCTTTGATGGCTTCGGGACTCCAGCTTGGGGAGACTTCACTGGCGACGACGCTATATAAATAGTGGCGAAGATTAATATAGTTGACGGCATGGAGTTTACTGCCATCGGAGGATAGGAGCAGTTTTCCGCGATAGGGGCGATTGTTGAGGTAGAGGAGACCGCCGGGATCGGGTTCGATGAAGACGTTGGCGGGGAAGCCCTGGGAGCCGATCGTCATGCCGCTGCCGGAGAGGTTGGCGGTGTGGGCGTTGGTGGCGCTGAGGGTGCCGAGCTTGTTGCCTTTGTCATCGCTGAGGGTGAGTGCGGTGTTACTGGCGAAGGCGATCGCCCCTCCTTTGCCAATGGAGACATGCATTTCGACGTAGGCATCGACGGGGGCATTGGTGGATTCAAAGATGGCTTTGGCTTTGGCGTTGAGGGCTTTTTGCTCTGGGGTGAGCTTGGAGGGATCGACGGGGATGAGGGGTGGTGGGGTGGCGACGGTGAGGCTGGGGCTGACTTTGGGGAGTGGGGTGGCGCTGAGGGGTTG
>JAAFJU010000155.1 GCA_013298165.1 Synechococcales cyanobacterium bin31.maxbin.ball.101
GATCTATTTGCCAAGGTGCGTTCGATTGTCAATACGGGCAAGCGACAGGGTCTTTCGGCATTTCAATCTATTTCTCGTGCTTTAGACCCTGCTCAATCCCTATTCTCACTGAGTTGAGCAATTACCCGGGAGTTTGTGGGAGAGGTTTGGTTTGAGTACCTAATTGCCCAAAATCGAGATCTCTTTTGGATTCGGATTCGGGAGTCCAAGTTACTCTTCGATGGTCGATCATCGGTCTCAGGCAAACAGACGTTTGCCTCGCTTCAAGTGGGAGAACGTCGGGTTTTACGGAATCAGAGACGACTGTGGGGACACTGGGTCAGAGTAATCGCCTTCCGGTTAGAGGATGAAGAATTGCTCATTCTGGTGACTCAGTCAACTCCCCTGACTGCACTAGCTGATTATGCCAAACGGTGGGCGGTAGAAACCCTATTCGGCATTTTCAAGAGTCGGGGCTACAACTTGGAAGACACCCATTTAAAGAACATGGAACGGCTCAGTAAGCTCGTTACACTGTTAACGCTGGCGATGATTTGGGCGATCCGAGTCGGAGAATAGCTGACGGAGTAAACTCCGATTCCAATCAAGAATCATGGACGCAAGGCAAAGAGTATTTTCCGGGGCGGCTGTGATTATATCCGAGATGCTGTGATTAACTTCAATATCGCCCAATATCAGCTATTACAAGCCATACATTTTTTGTCCTGTACTTAGTAATTCACATTGTACTGGCAGGTTACACAAAAGCCATGGCTGATTAAAAACTGGTGACGATCGCATTGGTGGGGCAGGTGGGAATGCATTGCTCACAGACGATGCAACGCGATCGGGTGAATACGAGCATGGCCGTTTCAGGGTCCAAGGTCAGGGCTTCGGTGGGACAAACCCCGGTGCAGAGTCCGCAGTGGACGCAGAGTTCATCATCAATGGAGATTTCGCGACTGGCGAAGGAGACGTTGATGTCTTGGGTGCGCATCCAGTCGATCGCCGCATCAAGGGCATCGATATCGCCGGAGAGTTCGACGACGAGTTTGCCGATTTGGTTAGGGGCGACTTGGGCGCGGATGATGTTGGCGGCGACGTTGAAGTCCTTGGCGAGGCGGTAGGTGACGGGCATTTGGACGTAGCGGCGTGGGAAGGTGAGGGTGACGCGCTTTTTCACGGGGTTTTGGGGGTTTAGGAGAATGGAGGGTTTATGATAATTCTTAGTTTAGAGCTTGTCCTTCTGTTATTGCCATGCAAGATACCCGTCTCAATCGTATTTTGACGGAATCCGGCGCTCGTATTGAGACCTGGTTCCAAAATCCCTGGCGACGCTTTGTGGCGATCGCGATCACGCTGCTAGGTGGCTTTTTTCTAGGAAACATGGTAACGACGACGACAGGGCAATCAGCCCAGTATGACGGCATTGTGGGGTTTATTTTGCTGGCGGTGGTGGAGAGCGTGAATTGGATTGCTTATCGGGGACGACCCTTTGTGGCCCGATCGCTTTGGCTGGAAAGTTTGAATACGCTAAAGATTGGGTTTACCTATGCACTATTTTTAGATGCGTTGAAATTGGGCAGTTAGCGACCATTTCGACCAAGACTCATGACGGAGAAGGGATTAGATGAAGGATTAGATGGGTATTATAAATCAACATTTACCGTCGATTTCCCTGCCATGAACAGCCTCTTTCTCGCCAGTCTATTAGCGGACTCTGCAAGCCTCTTTTTCTTGGCCGGACAAGCCTTTTGGCTCTGGATGTTGATTGACTGCATGAAGTCAGAAGGACCTCGCAGTGAATGGCGTTACATTTTATTCTTTGGCAATATTGCAGGGGCGATCGCCTACTTTATCGTCCGATGGCTCCCGAACAATCCCCAATTGACGCCTCACTTCATGCGTCGCTGGGGCAATCGTCAAAAGCTCTGGAATGCGAAAGCCGCCGCTCGAAATATTGGAAATGCCTATCAATTTGCAATCCTAGGGGATGTTCAATTGGAAATGGGGGACCTTCCAGCAGCCCAAGAAGCTTACCAAACCGCGATCGGTAAGGAAGCCAACAATACCGTCGCGCTCTGGGGATTGGCGCGAATTAGTCATGGATCTAAGGATTTCATAACCGCTAAAACCCATCTGACCCATCTCCTCAAACTTGAGCCAGAAGCACGTTTCGGAGAAGCCTCCCTGCTCTATGGCAAAACCCTTTTTGAACTTCAAGACTGGGAAGCGGCTAAACCTCATTTTGAATATGACATTCGCCAATGGAGTCATCCCGAATCTTCATTGATGTTGGCCACGATATTGCAGCAGTCCGGTGATAAAGATGCCGCCCGCGATCGGTTAGAGTCCATGCTAGCACGGATTGAAGCCTCTCCCATGTATCACCATCGTAAGCACCAGCCCACGTTACGCAAGGCCCGCAAACTGCTCAAGTCACTTTGACACTGGCGAACAGCCCCCCAGCCCCCAATTCTGGGGGAGCCGGATTTAGTTCATTCTGCGGCCCAAAGGCTGGTCTTTTCTCGCAAACTGACAAACTCACCGTTGCCCAAAATCAAATGATCCAATAGGGGAATGGATAACACATCTGATGCTTTTAATAATTGCTGGGTGAGTGCAATGTCTTCGGGGCTGGGTTCTAGATTGCCGGAGGGATGATTGTGGGCGACGATCGCACTGACGGCCCCCTGTTTAATGAGCGATCGGAAAATTTCTCGGGGGTGAGCCAAGGTTTCAGTGGCCGTGCCGATCGTCACCACCTGTTTGCCCATGATGGCATTCTTCACATCCAACATCACCACCGCAAAGCGTTCTTGGGATTGCCACATTAAGTCATAACTCAAAGCCGAGGCGGCAACAGAGGGATCACTCACCACTGTTTTTTCCGGTGGACCTGCTTGATAGACCCGTTTGCCCAGTTCGATCGCTGCCAAAATGGTCGTGGCTTTAGCGGGACCGACGCCGTGAACTTCGGTGAGTTCCTTAAGGTTGACCGATCGGAGCGCTACTAAGGGATCCCGAGTACATTGCCCGATTTCTTTCAACACTAGATGCCCAAGACCCAAAGCAGAAAGCTTTCCAGCCCCCTGTCCTGTGGCGAGTAAGATGGCAATCAGTTCTGCGGTGGATAGAGATTGAGATCCTTGCGCTGCCAATCGCTCACGGGGACGCTCCGTCTCGGGCATGTCTGAAATGCGTAACTGGTAAACCATGGCCTTCCCCGCTCATTTCTCAGGACTCATTTCTCAGATCCTAGTAATCCCAAAAAAGAGCGTGGGCTAGTTTTATGGTTTATTTTCCTTGGGTCAAATCCTTCATCTCATAGTCCACCATCAGTTCTACAAGCTGTTTTAGGGAGTACTCGGGCTGCCAATTCAGGGATTGTTTCGCTTTGGCGATCGAACCCATCAACTGCACCGATTCATCAGGTCGATAAAACTCTGGATCCACCGACACATAAGCCTCCCAATCCAAGTTCACCGCATCAAAGGCATACTGCACGAGTTCCTTCACTGAATGAACCGTCCCACTGGCAATGATGTAGTCATCGGGCACTTCTTGCTGAAGCATGAGCCACATGGCTTTGACGACATCCTTGGCATAGCACCAGTCTCGGACGGCCTCAATATTCCCCAGCTTCAATTCCGTCGCCATTCCTAGTTTGATCATTGCTGCTGTTCGCGTGATTTTCCGAAATACGAACTCGGCTCCTCGTCGGGGAGATTCGTGGGTGTAGGTGATGCCGCAGCAGGCATAGAGATTGTATTGGGTTCGATAATTAATCGTCATCCAGTGGGCGTAGGCTTTGGCGACACCGTAGGGATTTCGCGGGCGGAAGGCGGTGCGCTCGGTCTGGGGGGATTCGTCGGGTTGGCCGAAGACTTCGCTGCTGCTGGCTTGATAGAAACGGGCGTCGGGCTTGCAGCGGCGGATGGATTCGAGGAGGCGGGAGACGCCTAGGGCGGTGTACTCGGCGGTGAGAGCGGGCTGGGTCCAGGAGAGGGGGACGTAGCTTTGGGAGGCGAGGTTGTAGATTTCGTCGGGCTGGGATTCGGTGATCACGTCCATGAGAGAGGACTGGTCGAGCAAATCGCCGGAGAGAATGTGGATTTGCTTGCCGAGGTGGGAAATCCGCTGGAGGTTGCTGGAACTCGATCGGCGCACGAGACCATAGACGTCGTAGCCCTTTTCGACTAAGAGTTCTGCAAGATACGATCCGTCTTGTCCAGTGAGTCCTGTGATGAGCGCTCGTTTTGTCATAGCAGTAAAAAATAAAAGTAAAGCCTAGGCTAGTGTAAAGCAATGGGTCTGCATGAACACAAGCCTAGGCTCAGGGACACTGAATTTACATAGAGTCCCTTAAGAAATGAAAATTAGTTCTAGTTGCCGCTGACATCTAGAACCTTGGCGACGCTCAGCACGTCTTTGTCACCGCGACCGGAGCAGTTGAGGACAACCTTGGGGCTGCCTTCAAGCTGTGGGCAGAGGGTTTCGAGGTAGGCGATCGCATGGGAGGTTTCCAAAGCCGGAATAATCCCTTCAAGTTTTGACAACCGCTGGAAGCCGTCGAGGGCTTGTTTATCCGTCACAGCATAGTATTCGGCACGGCCCACGTCCATGAGGTAGCTGTGTTCAGGTCCGACGCCGGGGTAATCCAGCCCTGCACTGATGGAATGCGGCTCAATGACTTGGCCATCGGCATCTTGCAGCAAGTAGCTCATCGCTCCATGAAGGACTCCGACTCGACCTTTCGTCAGGGTTGCCGCATGTTTGTCCGTCTCGACCCCAAAGCCTGCGGCTTCGACGCCGATGATGCGGACGGATTTTTCGTTGATAAATTCGTTGAATAAACCCATGGCATTGGAACCTCCGCCGACACAGGCCACGAGAATATCGGGTAAGCCGCCCCATTTTTCCTGGGCTTGGCGACGGGTTTCTTGGCCGATGATGGAGTGGAATTCCCGGACGATCATCGGATAAGGGTGGGGACCTGCAACAGATCCGAGGATGTAGTGGGTGGTTTCAACGTTTGTCACCCAGTCGCGGATCGCTTCAGAGGTCGCATCCTTCAACGTTCCGGTTCCGGACGAAACCGGGGTGACGGTCGCGCCCATCAAGCGCATCCGAAAGACGTTCAGGGCTTGGCGTTCCATGTCGTGGACGCCCATGTAAATGATGCATTCGAGACCAAAGCGGGCGCAGACGGTGGCAGTGGCGACGCCATGCTGTCCGGCTCCGGTTTCAGCGATGACGCGCTTTTTACCCATGCGCTTGGCCAGGAGGGCTTGGGCGAGGGCGTTGTTGATTTTGTGCGCCCCGGTGTGGTTCAGGTCTTCTCGTTTGAGATAAATTTGGGGACCTGTGCCGTCGGGTCTGGCGTAGTGCGCGGTGAGGCGCTCGGCGAAGTAGAGAGGGTTTGGGCGTCCGACGTAGTCTTTGAGTAGGCCGTTGAGTTCGGCTTGGAAGTCGGCATCTTTGACGTAGTGATGGAAGGCTTCTTCGAGTTCAAAGAGCGCAGGCATCAAGGTTTCGGGGACATATTTGCCGCCAAACTGTCCGAAGCGTCCGAAGGCGTCGGGGCGATTTTCGATCGCGGTGGGATTCGGGTTAACGGGAAGCGGGGTCATGGTCACGGCGCGGAACCTTGAGATTTTAATAAGTGGCTATGGGGATCCATTATAAGATTGCTAAGTCATAAAGTTAAAGCGTCTGATTTTCTACCGTTCATAAATTAAGCTCATGTCTAAGTCAAAAGCCTCTAATCCAGCCTCTAATCCAGCCACCAATCGCACCGTCTACCGTGAATTTGGTCAGTCTACGGAGGCGGCTTTTGAGAAGGCGGTTCCGGATCTGCCCCCTGAGCAGCAAAATTTGCGAATTCAAGCCTCGAAGAAGGGACGGGGTGGGAAGACGGTGACGGTGATTACGGGGTTTCAGCATAATGAGGAGAGTTTGGCGGCTCTGGCGAAGAAGCTGAAGGCGCAGTGTGGAACGGGAGGGACGGTGAAGGAGGATACGATCGAGATCCAAGGCGATCACAAGGTGAAGCTGTTGGAGGTGGTGACGAAGCTGGGCTATAAGGCAAAAATTAGTGGGGGCTAGGCTAGTCCTTACGGACGTAAACTACGACTCCGCTCACCCTACGAAGACCTTGGTCGTGGGCTGAGCGGAGTCGAAGCCCTGCTCACCCTACGAAGATCTTGGTGGGCTGAGCGGAGTCGAAGCCCATGTTACGCTATGACCCGTTACGCGATACCCTTTAAGTTCTTTTAAAACCCCCCTTCCCAATGAATCGAAGTTTCCGGATTGCGGCGTTGATTACCTTTATCAATGCGCTGAGTGCCACCGTTTTAATTCCGGTCATTTATTTGTATGCCAGAGCCTTTGAATTAAGTGATTTTCAGGCAGGATTACTGTTGTCCACTTTTAGTGCGGCTCAGTTTTTTGCAACGCCGATCATGGGGAAACTGTCCGATCGGTTTGGCCGAAAACCCCTACTCGTCATTAGCTTGATGGGCACAGTCATTGCTAACTTTTTGGCTAGTGGCGCTTCGTTTTTGCCCTTGTCGATCGGCTGCGTTGTACTATTTGGGGCGCGCTTTTTTGATGGGATGACGGGGGGAAATGTGTCGGTGGCGCAGGCGATCGTCGCAGATGTCACCGAACCGAAAGATCGGGCGAAGGCGTTTGGGATCTTTGGGGCGGCCTTTGGGATGGGCTTTGTGGTAGGTCCGGTGATTAGTCTGGTGGCGCAGAAGTTAACGGAGGGAATGGGGACGAAGATTAGTTTGGGTGCTGCGTTTTTTGCGTCGTCGGTGTTGGCTTCGATCGCTCTAGTCCTAACCCTGCTATTTTTACCTGAAACCTTACCCCCAGAAAAGCGAAAGGTGGGCGGACGATGGTTTGATTTGGGATTGAAGGAACTGGCACAGGGATTTTTCTTGCCGAAGATTGGCATTTTGATTTTGTTGAATTTCCTGATTGGCACAACCTTTACAATTTTCACCTTTGGATTTCAGCCCTATTACACTCAGGTTTTGAATCAAGGGAACCAATCATTGACGGGATTGTTTGTGATGATTGGGGTGCTGGGGGCGACGTCGCAGTTGAAGGGGGTGCCTTGGTTGACGAAACGCACAACCTTAACGCGGATTTTGTTTGCGGGGTTATTGGTGCGAGGGTTAGCGTTTTTATGTATGCCGTTGTGGCCGGATGTTCGATATTTTGTAGAAGTGGGCGTTGTGTTTGCCGTATTTAATGCGATGGTACAGCCAATGGTGAGTACGTTGGTATCATTGAATGTGACCCCGGAGCGTCAGGGAATTGCATCCGGGCTGAATGCGTCATATCTCAGTATTGCCAATGCCGTAGGCCCGGTGATCGCTGGGGCGATGGTAAATGAGAAGTTTCCCATTAGCTATAGCTATCCCTTATTCTTTGCGGGGGTGACGACCTTGGCGACGTTGGGGTTGGCGATCGTCACACGCCATACCTATAAGCCCGATGGCATGGAGATTTAGAGTCTTATGGATAATGACTGGTTGCCCTATGATTTAAAGCAACGTCGCCGCCAAAATCGCTTGAAGCCCGAAAAGGATCAGGTGAAGGGATGGCTGCCAACGTTGATCTTTGGGTGTTTTGGAGTTTTGTCGATCGGCATTGGCATCATGGAAATGGGTGCAGGTCAGATGACGGAACTATCTTGTAGAAAGTCGGCGACACAGACTGTGATTTGTCGTCGAACAGTAACGACAGGAGTGATTCGGGAGCGTCCGATCGAGCTTCAGAAGGTAGAAGCCGCTCGGTTGCAGCGGGTTGGACGGAAGTTTCGCAATGCCTATCGGGTGGTGCTGGTGACGGCTTCAGGTGAGGTGGCGTTGACGGAGGATTTTAAGTCAGATGAGCGGGAAAATCTTGACCATGCAGAACAAATTAATCAATTTATTGAGCAGTCATCTGAGACGAGCCTTGAGCTTCAGGTAGACGATCGTGCCCAGAGTAATTTGTTTGGGTTGATGTTTATTTCGACGGGAATTTTGTGGGTGTTGATGGCGGTGGTATTACGAATTGCGATCAATCGTAAGACGGTTTTGGTCAAGAAGATGGATTAATCTAAAATCTGTGATGATTTAAGGGCTTAATCAATAGGTAATGCGATGCGCCGCGACCCAATTTTTTATCAACTGTTTCAGCGATTCCCTGGTTTGTTGTTTGACTTGATCGGCGATCAGCCTAGTAATGCGGGGGCCTATCGGTTTGATTCTGTAGCGGTAAAGGAACCAAAGTTTGAAATAGATGGAGTGTTTCTGCCGCCGGAGTCAGAGCCGGGGGTGGTCTATTTCTGTGAAGTTCAGTTTCAGAAGGATGAAAAGCTCTACGAACGGGTGTTTGGTGAGTCGCTGTTGTATTTTTATCGAAATACTGAAAAGTTTTCGGATTGGCAAGCGGTGATCCTCTATCCCTCACGCAGCACGGAACAAAGCAAAGTCTATCCACATCGATCGCTCTTGAATGGTCCGCAGGTTCATCGGATTTATCTCGATGAATTAGGGGATGTGTGGTCTTTGCCTGTTCCTATTGCGGCGGTGGTGTTGACGATCGTTAAAGAAGCAGATGCCCCTGCTGTTGCAAGGCATCTACTGGAGCGGACTGAGCAAGAAACGTTCACTCCCGAAGAAAGAAGCGACATTATCGATATCGTCACCTCTATAATGGTGTACAAGTTAGCTAATTTGAGTAGAACGGAGATTAAAGCGATGTTAGGACTTGATCTGACGGTTGAACCAAGAGCGATCCGTGAAGCGAAGGATGAAGGGAGAGAAGAACAGACGATCGCCCTAATCGTACGCCTTTTAGCGAAACGATTAGGACAGGGGATTGAACCTGAAGCTGTTTCTCAGCTCACGACGTTGAGCTTACCCACACTAGAAAATCTCAGTGAAGCATTACTAGATTTTACAACGCTGGATGATTTGGAAAATTGGTTAGCCACAAATCACGAGATATAGATAATTTTGGGGTCGTTTTTAGTGCCGATCGCTGCGACGAAGTGATCTAGAATCTGTGATGATTTAATTCACAGGTAATGTAATGCGCCGCGACCCAATTTTCTATCAACTGTTTCAGCGATTTCCTGGCCTGCTGTTTGACTTGATCGGCGATTGGCCTGGGAACGCAAGTGCTTATCGGTTTGACTCTGTGGCAGTGAAGGAACCAAAGTTTGAAATAGATGGCGTATTTTTGCCGCCCGAGTCAGAGCCGGGGGTGGTCTATTTCTGTGAGGTTCAGTTTCAGAAGGATGAAAAGCTCTACGAACGGGTGTTTGGTGAGTCGTTGTTGTATTTTTACCGAAATACTGAAAAGTTTTCGGATTGGCAGGCGGTGATTCTTTATCCTTCACGCAGCACGGAACAAAGCAAAGTCTATAGCAATCCGATTTGATTTGTGAGATAACTAAATCTAGTAGTATCATCATCAATGTCGCAATGATAGACGATCTCACAACGTTCATTCGGTCAAATCCAGATCCCCGAGAACTCAAACGAGCGAT
>JAAFJU010000048.1 GCA_013298165.1 Synechococcales cyanobacterium bin31.maxbin.ball.101
TGCAAGACGATCTTGCTCTTAAATTCTGCGGTGTATTGACGACGTTTTCCACTCATGATGTTGTCCCTCCCTTGGAACAAGAATACTACTCTTAGTATCCTGTCCGAAAGTTGGGGGTCACTTCACACGTCTATCCCAAATCTTTAGGTGGCGAAGACCACGAGAGTAATTTGGCTGCTGCCTGTTATCGGTGCAACGAGTTTAAAGGGACGAAAACTCATGGGATTGATCCGGCTTCTGGACAGATTGTGGAGTTATTTCATCCCCGGCTTCAAGCTTGGGAAGAACATTTTACTTGGGTGAACGGTGGCGTGTCTGTGGCAGGATTGACCGATCGTGGACGGGCAACGGTGATCGCACTTCGGTTAAATAATGATGATGCAGTGAGTGCAAGAATGCTTTGGGTGGTAGCAGGTTGGCATCCTCCAAGAGGATAGTCACCAATTTTTAAGAGAGTGATCTAGATTTTGTGTAAGGGATCTAGAATCCTGATAAAGGAGGATCTCAAGCATGGTAAGACGAAAACGAGCGCTGACCAATCTGGACCACCTGATTGACGATTTATTGGGTGAGAACCCCACCCCGGAAGAAATTCTGGGGGAAGGCGGATTGGTCAAAACCCTGATCCAACGCATGATTGAACGGGCATTAGCGGGGGAATTGATGGCCCATCTCAAAGCCGACCTCTATGCCCGAGGCTTAAGCAACCGCGATATTAGCGCTCAACTGCAAGAGCTATATGGGGTGGAGTTGTCTCCCAGCGTAATTAGTGACGATGAGCTATCTGTGTTTAAATTGTTATGCTTAGCGATGAAGAAAATTACTCAACGCTGGAACCGACCGATTCGAGATTGGAAAGCGGCAGCATCCCACCTTGCAATCTTGTTCTAATCTTGAGGCTATCAGAACTTATGAGTACGATCGAAACCTTACGCGATCTGAGCGATCGCTTTGCCACCGTCGGACGTCTGGAGTCGATTGTCCTGCGTCCGGCCAGACAGCAATCGGCCCATTTTGTTGATCAAGTTGAAGCTGTCCCTGGTTATGGATTAATGGGCGATCGACGATCGACCCAAGAACGCACCACTCTTTCAGCCCGAAAACGAGAAATCACCCTTCTCCAAGCTGAACATCTCCCCCTCATTGCCCAATGGGGAAATCTCGATAGCCTTAGTCCTTTAGACCTGCGCCGCAACCTGATCATTTCTGGCATCAATCTCATCGCCATGCGATCGCCCTTTCCCGCAATGACACTCCATTGGAAAATCGGCGACCAAGTTGAAATTGAAATCACCGGACCCTGCGATCCCTGTTCGCGCATGGAAAAGGAACTAGGACACGGCGTTTACAATGCCATGCGCGGCCATGGTGGCACGACCGCGCACATTATCGTCGGTGGCACCCTCCGTGTTGGCGATCCTGTACAACTTAAGGGTTAAAGTCGTTTCAATGAGTAAACTGTATCGGTTAATTTAGACACTTTCATTGGAAATAGTTTTTCCATTCCAACTAAATCTTGATAGGTTAAACCCCACCTAGGATCTTCAAAAAACCAATCCATTCCACCCTGATCGGTCAAAATCTGACCGCCTGGTTTCAGTATCCATAGATACATATCCATCATTTGATGAAAATGAAATTTACAGCAAGCAAAACTAGCCAAATTATTATCAATAATAAAGTCGTATTTTCCAGTAACAGACCGCAGTAAATCTCGATCGTATTTGCTGACTAAATGAACCTGGTAATTCTCGATTCCTAGCTGCTCTGCCCTATTTTTTTCATTAAGGCTCACCGTCAAGCCATCTAAACGATTTAAGTCAGGAGAAAACGCTTGAGCAAACTGAGAATTTCCCACCCCGACATGGAGAATATTGCGACCCTTCCAATCTAAGGTTTTCAGCGCTTCCTCGATTCTGAACTGATCAGGGGTCGTTGCGATCGTGGAGAAGTCCACTAATTCATCTCGATCGAGCGCAACCCCTGGACTCTCTAACCTACCACAATGCTCAGGACAGGAAAGATAGGTTTCTCGCACACCAAATAAAACACGGTTAACGTAGACGGGCGTTCGTTTCAGTTTATGCTTCAAATCAGGAATAGATATTGTCATACAATCTCAACTATATGGAAGCTATAGATACAAGTAATATTACTGAATTCTGAATGTATCAAAACAATACTATACTCTGATTAAATTAACAATATTCGATTCTTGTTCTTTAAATGATTGCCAACGATCGACTTCCCTTCTTCCATTCTGGGAAGTCGATCGTGAATTCATCAGTCCAGATTTGCAATCATTACCACAGGTAGGTCTTCCGCAGGTGTAAAGCCGAACACACGGGAATAGAAATAAAACTCACCATCGATCGCCCGACGAATGTTTTCCGCTTTTCTAAATCCATGTTGTTCCCCTTCAAATAGCAAATAGGCCACAGGCAATCCCTTCTCTTTTAAGGCATTCACCATGAGTTCTGCTTGATTGGGCGGGACGATTTTGTCTTCGTCGCCTTGGAAAAAGATAATGGGACAGGACAATCGATCGATCGCATTGATGGGCGATCGGGTTTTATATAACTCAGCCTGTTCCGGATAAGCCCCAATCAAACTATCCAAATAGCGCGATTCAAACTTATGAGTATCTGTCGCTAACACGGTCAAATCACTCACGCCGTAGTAACTGGCCCCGGCTTTAAACACATCCGTAAAGGCCAAGGCTGCTAAGGTTGTATAGCCGCCTGCACTACTGCCATCAATGACGAGCCGATCGCCATCTACAAGGGCCTGCTCAGCCAAATACTTCGCCCCATTGGCACAGTCCGCCACATCCACAATCCCCCAATTGCCATCCAAGCGTTGTCGATAGGCCCGACCATAGCCCGTACTCCCGCCATAGTTCACATCCAAAATCCCAAAGCCCCGACTCGTCCAATACTGAACCCGTAAATTAAATGAGGCTTCCGTCGCCGCTGTCGGTCCGCCGTGACTTTTCACTAATAGTGGAGGCCGATCGCCCGGACTAGCCACAAAGTCGCCATTGGTCGGCGGATAGTAAAAGGCATGGGCCGTGAGACCGTTTTCTGTGGGAAATTCGATCGGTTCGGGAATGGAGAGATATTTGGGATCAATGGAAAGCTGCGTGGCTTGACGAATCACGGTCAGTTCAAAGGTGATCAAATCCAATGTTACCAATGCGGTTGGATGAGTCGCTGAGCCGCCGAGGAAGGCAATGGTTCGATCGCCCACTCGCAACCCTGAAATAGAGCTATAGGGCGTCTGAATTTCGGTTAAAATCAAACTTGTCAAATCCAAGCTTGCCAATTTTTGAACGCCATTTTCGCTATAGCTGGTGATCAATTCCTGGGCATTGCGCAAACCATAGCTCGACATGCCAAAGACCCACTGCGGCTGTCCGAACTCTGCATTTTTGGGACAAATGGCTTCGAGTTCGCCGGGATGGGTGGGGTTGTCTACGAGGTTTGAGGGGTGCCAGCGGTAGAGGTTCCACCAGCCTGTCCGATCGCTCACAAAGTAGAGTTTGCCATCCACTGACCACTGCGGCTGAAAAATGGATTCGCTGGCACTGCCTGCAATGAGAGCGGGTTGGCCTAAGCTCCCGTCGGGGTTGATGGCTGCAATCCAGAGTTCTGTGCCTTCCCAGGGCATTCGAGGATGATCCCAGGTGAGCCAGACCAGGAGTTTGCCATCGGGACTGAGGCTGGGGGAGGCGTAGAAGTCATGACCTGTGGCGAGGACGGTTTGGGTCTGGGTGGTGAGGTCGATCGCAATCAGTTCGTTTTTGGGTTCGGGGGCGGTGGGGGTGCTGTGGTCTTCGCGGATGCTGATCAAGCGGTTTCGCTGGGGGTCGGGGATGAAGTCGGCGTAGCGATAGGCTGCTTCGGGGGTGAGGGGGTGGGAGAGGGTGAGATTGTAGAGGCGCTGATCTGCGTAGTTAACGGCGTAGACGGCTTGATCGGTCACTTGGAAGGCTCCGCCGCCGTACTCGTGAACGCGGGTACGGACGTTGAAGGGGGCGGGGTTGAGTTCGGTGATGTTAATTTCGTCTGACTTTCTTTGAGTGAGTTCTGCTTGGCAGAGGACGTTGCGGCCTGCTTCGGTGGGGCGAGATTCGGTCCAGAGGAGCTTGTTGTCTTTGAGGAGTAGCGGTCCTAGGCCAATGCTGCCTGCGACGATGAGTTCTGAGGTGATGGGCGATCGCCAGGTGCCGAAGGGAGCCGTCGCTGTCATAATTCAATCCACATTTTCTGATGAGGTACTATTGTTTAATATGGTACGGTATCTCCGGATGTGGACCTATGCCAATTTTGTAGTCCTTAGAGTTATTTGTTATGTCTGTTTACATTGGAAATCTTTCTTATACGGTTACGAGTGATGAGTTAACGCTGGTTTTTTCCCAGTACGGGGTGGTTCGGCGGGTTCAGCTTCCGATGGATCGGGAGACGGGTCAAGCTCGCGGGTTCGCATTTATTGAGATGGAGACGGATGAGCAGGAAGACAAGGCGATCGAAGAGCTGAACGAAGCGGAGTTCATGGGTCGTGAGCTACGGGCCAGCAAGGCGAAGCCTAAGGAAGCGACGACCCCTGTGATGGCGGCAGGAACACGTCCTATCAAGTCTTCCGATCGTCCTTCTCCCGCAGGCGAACGTCCGGCGCGCACTTGGGTCGATCGCAGTAATGGCTGGTCCGATCGGGGCGGCGGTGATAGCTTCCAACGACGTTAAGGTTGGTGTGAATTAGAATCTCGGACGAACCGCCCCCTAACCCCCAATTCTGGGGGAACTGTGATGATGTATGCGAGCTAGAGTTAGCGACGATATTTTATATATTCACAAGGATGATGTGCCGCCCTATAAAAAGGGCGGTTCGATCGTTCGGAATAGTTTTTTTTGGGCCTTGAATTCGATCGCGGGTCGTGCGTATCGGGATAAGGATTGGGAGTTTGAGTGTGAAGTGTGGTTTGCGTTGGCGCGAATGTTGAATTCGTTTATGGAGTCGGGATATTTGGGATTGCGGGAGACGCAACTTGAGTTTGAACCTGATGATGAAATTCCAGAACTATTACGATCGGCTTCGACTTGGTTATGAAAACTATTTAGACAAGCTTTTTACATTTTAAGTGTAGCAATCCAATCTTTTGCTGATTTTAAGTTCATACCAGTCTTCGATCGTACGAGCTTTAGGGCTTCGATCGGTTGGTTGGCTTTTAGCAGATCTCTGACGGCGACTTCCATCGGGTCCATCGGCAGTTCTAGTCCAGAGTGCTGAAGTAGTAAGTCTAGTTTGGTTTCCATGCGATCGAGTTGGTAATCTCATTCATGAGGGAGACTTGGGTTGAGTAGTTACTCCCAGAAATTCCTCTCCCCAAGACTTTCACCCTTTTGTCCTGTATTAAGCTAATTCTCTAGGAAAGTTTCATGTCGCAGTCCCACCGCCTCATCACGATTCCTGTCAGTCACTACTGCGAAAAAACGCGCTGGGCACTGAAGCGGCTCCTGATTCCGTTCACTGAAGAACGCCATATGCCACCCTTTCACCGTTTCGCCACCCGATCGCTCAATGATTCAGCGACTCCCCCTCTATTTACTGGACAGATGTCTTCCCTCAATCGCCTCGTTATCCAAACTGTCGGCGGACGATCGGTTCCAGTCTTAGTCACTGATACTCAAATCTTCAGCAGTTCAGACGACATTTTGCACTACGCTGATTCGATCGCCCCAGACGATCTCAAGCTCTATCCGACAAATCCAGAACAGCGACGATCGATCGATGAACTTGTGGAGCTGTTTGATACCGCTCTAGCGCCCGCTGTGAGACTTTGGACCTATTCCTACATTATGAGTCAGCCTAATTTAGTCAAGCCTTTGTGGTGTGAAGGTGTTCCATGGATTGAGAAATTTCTGTTTCCGATTGTGTTTCCTTGGATGAGAACCAATGTGACGCAGTTATATGGCATTGATGACACCTCGATCGCTCGTTCTTACAAAACGATTTGTGATGTTTTCGATCGGGTGAATGGATTGCTTGCGGATGGCCGGATGTATTTGGTGGGCGATCGGTTTTCGGCGGCGGATCTTGGGTTTATGACCTTAGCGGCTGCGTTAGTTTCCCCGCCTAATTACGGCGTCAAGTTACCTGAACATGACAAACTCCCAACCCAAATGGCAACTGATATGAAAGCGTTTCAATCCAGTTTGGCGGGGAAATTTGTGCTTCGACTGTATGAGGAAGCCGATCGGACTCCTGTTGCCTAAAATAGACTGCTTGAAATTTAGGACTTCTTCGAGCAAATCGATCGCCATTCTATAGCCCGATCGCTTGAGCTAAAGCCCGATCGATCGCGCTCATATCAGAACAATGACCAATCTTTTTAATCAATAAACTATCCTTCAAGGTTGCCAAATTATCGGTCATTACCACCGAATCCATATTGAGTCCCATGGCCCGACCCATCTCACTATTACAATCAATAAAAACCCTTGTCACCCCCGTTCGTTTTAAATTAGAGGTGATTAAAGCCACTAATTTTTGATCGCCGCCCCGCTCCACATCATCGGATTGAATGATGAGAACGGGGCATTTTTTATGACTGATTAAGTCTGAATTGGGAAATTGGGCTAACACCACATCTCCCCGGTAATAGGTGATCATAAGCTAGAGGGTTGAGGCTAGACGTTTAAAACTAAAATTTTAGATCTTCAGGATTCATGGTTTCGTATTTTTCAAAGGGTTGATGAATCCAAGGATTATGTTCCAGATAGTCAACATAATAATCGGGTTTGATCACCGAACATGCCTTGTACCACAGCACTGCCGTCCGGACCTCTTCAATATAAAAGCCATATTTCCGATCGAGCCAAGGCAGCGTCTTTTTCAACGTCACCCCCGAATCCACCAGATCATCCACCAGCAGTACATGACTGCCCAAATGCTGCGTCGTCTTGGTCAGATCGTCCGAGAAGACCAAAGTGCCCCGATCGCGCCCGCCTTCGCCGCTATAGGAGGCCGTCGAAAGCACCGCCAACGGCACATCATAAATCCGGGCCAACACATCCCCCACCCGCAGTCCGCCCTTCGCGAGACAGACAATCTGGTTAAACTGCCATCCTGACTGGTGAACCATTGCAGCTAGGCGCTCGATTTTTTGGTGGTACTCATCCCAGGATACGTGTAAATCTTTCTGTAAATCCGTCATAACTTTGCCCTACTTTAGCGCTCTCTAGCGCCCTACTTTAGCCTAACAAAATGATACAACGCTCCTGAAGAGTGCGCGAACCGTTCAGGGGTGAAGTATCCTATGGAAGCAGATTTTGAGGCAGATTCCTGACCTTTGCTATGACATCCCCGGCTTCTAAATTAACCTTTGCTGAGAAACTGGCCTATGGTGCAGGCGACCTCGGCCCTGCCATGACCGCCAACCTATTGGTCTTTTACCAGCTTATTTTCTTCACCGACGTCGCGGGAATTCCAGCGGGACTGGCAGGGAGTGTCCTGATGATCGGGAAGATCTGGGATGCCGTGAATGACCCGATCGTTGGCGTCCTCAGCGATCGGACCCAGTCGAAAAAATGGGGACGCCGATACCCCTGGATGTTGGGTGGGGCGATTCCGTTTGGGTTGACCTTTTTGCTGCAATGGGTGAAGCCGGACTTCGACGGGATGGGCTTGTTTTGGTTTTACGTGATCATGGGGGTTTTGTTTAATACGGCCTATACGGCGGTGAACTTGCCCTATACGGCACTGACACCCGAGATGACTCAGGATTATCATGAGCGCACGAGTTTAAATGGCTTTCGATTTACGTTTTCGATCGGTGGAAGTTTGCTTTCCATTATTTTGATGATTTTGGTGACATTGGCCGTTCCAGGGAAAAGTAACCTCGGTAGTCAATTGTTTATTGCCAGTGCCATTGTTAGTTTTCTTTCCGTTGTGTCGTTGATTTGGTGCGTTTTTGGAACAAAGGCCCGAACCTTAAGCCATTCGAATCAAGAGTTGATCAATGAAGAGGAAAATTTACCGATCGTCCAGCAGTTCAAACTCGCCTTCAGCAATCGCCCTTTTCTCTATGTAATTGGGATTTATCTTTGCTCCTGGCTGGCGCTACAAATTATGGCCTCTGTGATTCAGTTCTTTGTACTGAAATACATGCTGCTGTCCCCTGCGGTTGCGAATAATCTTGTGTTAGCGGTGCAAGGAACGGCATTGCTGGCGCTTTCGTTTTGGAGTTGGTTTAGTAGTCGCTATGGGAAAAAAGTGGCCTATATTTCGGGGATGGGCATTTGGTTAGTGGGCCAGGTTGGATTGTTTCTGTTACAGCCCGGTCAAATGAACCTAATGTATTTTGTCGGCGCGTTGGCAGGCTTTGGGGTTTCGACGGCTTACTTGATTCCCTGGTCGATGTTGCCGGATGTCATTGATCTCGATGAATTGAATACGGGAAAACGTCGGGAAGGATTTTTCTATGCATTTATGGTGCTATTGCAAAAGATAGGCTTGGCCGCAGGACTCTTTGCCGTGGGTCAAGCGTTAGAAAAAGCGGGCTATGACGGTGCTGTGGAAATTCAAACCCCAGCAGCGATCGAAGCCATTCGCTGGTCCATTGGTCCATTGCCGACGGTGTTCTTAATTTTGGGTGTCGTTTTGGCTTATTTTTATCCCATCACCCAGGCTTACCATGAAGAAATTCTGTTGAAATTAGCCGATCGTAAACAACAAAACCGAGAATAAAGAAGAAGCCCCCTAACCCCCAATTCTGGGGGGACATGAATGAAGTCCCCTAATCCCTAATTCTGGGGGAATCTGAATAAGACTCTTCGGTTCGGCACCCCCAGAATTGGGGGCTGGGGGGCGGTTCGCCAGAGGTCATTGCGTTTATTGCTAGGTTTGCTACTATGGCCTATGAATTTCCGGTAGATTTTCAATGGGGGGTTGCCACCTCGTCCTACCAAATCGAAGGGGCGATCGCGGAAGACGGTCGATCGCCCAGCGTCTGGGATACCTTCAGTCGTCGCCTAGGCCGCATTAAAGATTTCAAATCCGGGGATATTGCCTGCGATCATTACCATCTCTATCCCGAAGATGTAAAACTGATCCAACAGCTTGGCGTTAAACAGTATCGCTTTAGCACCTCTTGGTGTCGCATTGTTCCCGAGGGTCGCGGAGCCGTAAATCCAAAGGGTTTGGCATTCTATAGTCGATTAGTCGATTGCTTACTCGAAGCGGGTATTGAACCCGTGATTACCTTGTTTCATTGGGATAGTCCCCAAGCATTAGAAACTCGGTATGGTTCTTGGCAAAGTCGAGAAATGGCGCAGGACTTTGCAGATTATGCGGCGATCGTCGTAGCTGCTTTAGGCGATCGGGTGACTCGCTGGATTACCCTTAATGAAATGACCTGCTTTACCCATTTAGCCTACAAAGTTGGTAAAACCCCAGAACATGCCCCCGGCACCAAAGTCAAAACCCAGCGCGACGTTTGGCAAACCTCCCACCATGCTCTGCTAGCCCATGGTTTGGGCGTTCAAGCGATTCGAGCAGCATCGCCTCAGAAATGCGACGTGTCGATCGTAGACAACCCTGGAATTACAGTTCCGTTAACAGAAACAGAGTCAAATATTCAAGCCGCAAAGAATGCATTTCCCTATCATTGTGGAAACGGTGGAATGATTTATCCCGCACTCACGGGAGCCTATCATCCTGGATTGCTAGAAGAACTCGGCGAGAATGCACCCGTGATTCAATCGGGAGATTTAGAAACCATCTTCCAACCGATCGACTCTCTAGGTTTAAACATTTACACCGGAACTTATATCCGATCGGCAGACAATGCCAAAGGCTGCGATTGGGTGCCTGTTCCGAAAGGCTATCCTAAACTCCATATGCCTTGGTTACAGGTCGTTCCCGAGAGTTTGTATTGGGGCATTCGCCATGTCAGCGAGACGTTGAACCGTCCCGATTTGCCGATTTATATTACCGAAAATGGCTGCGCCGCCGATGATGAACTCACGAATAATGGCGAAGTCTTAGACACCGATCGGATTCTCTATTTACGCCAATATTTAAAAACTGTGCAGCGCGCCGCCGCCGAAGGCTATCCCATCAAAGGCTATTTTCTATGGAGTTTACTGGATAATTTTGAATGGTCCTGGGGCTATTCCCGTCGATTTGGCATTACCCATGTGGATTACAAAACGCAAAAACGATCGCCCAAGGCCAGTTTTGAATGGTACCGAGAGGTGGTGCGATCGAATCGGGTGATGTGACGATCGTTGATGGAAAATGCTGTATTTTGGGGTGTTTTCATCTTGAAAAATCGAGATGGGATATCATAGCGACTAACTCCCCTAAAAATACTTTGTATGAACCCTGAAGCGATGAACCCCCAAGTAACCAATCCTGAAGCAACGAATCCTGAAGAGACAAATCTCCAGCCAACGAATTCTCAGGCGATCCCGTCGAAAAATGTCGTCCAGTGGCTCAATGAAGTCAAACTGCTTCAGCAGCAAATCAAAGATCTAAATCTTGAACTGATCAACGCAACCCAAACCGCCGATGCATGGCGATCGCGCTACGAAATCGAAGGTCAACAGCGGCGAGCAGAGTCTAGCCAAGCTCAAGCCACGATCGCCCAGCTCACCGAGCAAGTCACCCAACTCCTCGCCAAACCCGAACTCTCCACCGAATTGGGAGATGACTCGATCGCGCTGCAAATCAAAGGACTGATCAATCTCTCTGATCTGCAAGCCAAACTCTTCGAAGTCTGGACAGAACGCGACAAAGCGATCGCCGCCCTCAAAGCGGAGCAAAGCGCCCACGAAAAAACCAAAAAAGATCTAACCATGGCTCTCGCAGATGCCATGGATGTGCTGACGCCTAAAAAAGCTAGCTGATTTAGAATCCCATGATCTTGGCAACGGAAGACAGTTCGGGATCAACCCCTTCGTGCAGTTTATTGTTGCTGAATTTAATCGCCGAATCCGGATCCTTGATCCCGTTTCCGGTCAGCACACAGACCACTGTTGCACCTGTGGGAACCTGGTCCTTCACCTTCAGCAGTCCTGCCACGGATGCCGCACTAGCAGGCTCACAGAACACGCCTTCCTGGCAACCCAGTTTGCGATAGGCGGCGATGATCTCTTCATCCGTGACCGCACTGAATTGACCGCCGCTTGCCTGTTGGACTTCGATCGCCTTGGTCCAGTTGGCGGGGTTGCCGATGCGGATCGCGGTAGCCAAGGTCTCAGGATTTTTCACCACGGAACCTTGGACCAGGGGCGCAGATCCCGATGCCTGGAAGCCCATCATTTTGGGTAGCTTTTTGCAGCGACCTTCAGCGTGGTATTCACTAAAGCCCATCCAGTAGGCACTGATATTCCCTGCATTTCCCACCGGAATACAGAGCCAATCCGGCGCATCTCCTAAGACATCCACCACCTCAAAGGCTGCGGTCTTTTGGCCCTGAAGACGGTAGGGGTTGACGGAGTTGACTAGGGTAATGGGGTAGTTATCGGACATTTCACGCACGATTTCGAGGGCGCGATCGAAATTTCCCTTAATCGCCAAAATCTCCGCGCCATACATCAGTGCCTGAGCCAGTTTCCCTAAGGCCACATAGCCGTCGGGGATCAGGACAAACGCCCGCAATCCACCGCGACAAGCATAGGCCGCAGCCGCAGCAGAGGTATTTCCGGTACTGGCACAAATAATCGCTTCAGCACCCGCTTCTTTGGCCTTCGTGACGGCCATGGTCATCCCACGGTCTTTGAAGCTTCCCGTCGGGTTGAGACCATCATATTTAACGTAGACCTGAACGCCACGACCGATTTCTGCTGCGATCGAGGGCACCGGAATGAGGGGCGTGTTGCCTTCACAGAGAGAGACGATCGGGGTCGAATCGCTGACCGGAAGGTAGGGGCGATAGGCATCGATCAACCCGTTCCATCGCTGAGCAACAGGTTTGTGCAAGCTGGCGACAGTGTTCGGAGCGGTGTTCGGAGCAGTGTTCGGAGCAGACAGGCTAATGGTCACAGTCGATAGGGGATATTTCTAAGGGTGAATTAAACTCCATTTTACCCTGCTCCGGCTCCCTTAGCGTGAATCCCTCCCAGGAATCCCCACAGCAATTCCCACAGAAAGGCTCTACGAAATGCTTTGGGAACCTAATTTGATCCAAAACCGTCCCCAGGTATACACCGATCGCCTCAGTCTTTTGTTTAAACTTTCCGTTAGAAAGTATTTTGTTTAAACTTTCTCCTAGAAAGTTGTAGGATTGCCCTCAGGTTATCCTTCTCTCTCAAAAGCTGGGTTCCAATTCTTCAGAATCCAGCTCTTGAGAGAGATTGCACTCCTAGCGTCGGTTCATCGGCGAGCTTCCTTAGAAGCTCAATAATGGATCCAAGCTACAAAAATGCAAACATTGACACAAAACTAAACAAAAAACAGTTAGTATCTACAAACGGTGTGAGAAAAAACCATGAGTAACCCAACGATGACATCCGCTAAGTTAAGTAATCCCCTAAGCCCAGTCCATGCTCAGGTCGTCGATCGCATGAAGGTCCTGTATCAAGCGGACCATCGCGAGCGTTTTCTATCCTTGCAGGCTGAGACGGAGACCCTTCTGCATCAGCTTCAAGAGCGCAAAGCCCAGCTTCGTCTTGAGACCCCTGTTACAGAGGTCCTTAATACGGCAGGTGTAAGGTAAGGCCGAGTCGGTCCTGATTTTCCCGCTAAAGTCGCCATCTAGGTCGCTATCTGGGGATGTTTAGCTTCGTGATGCTGGGACTTCTATTTGGAATGATGATGTTAGATCGATCGCACTTCATCTCACCTCTACTAGGGTTGAAGTGCGATCGTTGCTTTTGAGTGATGACTCTTTAAGGAACAATTTTTTAGGTAACAATCATCCCCTCAGCTTCCTAAGAACGTTACTATGGGGACCTAGGGTAAACGTTGTTTTTTAGTGATGTTCGACGGGATCAAGTAATTGTTCTCATCGATACAGCAAAATAACCACAATCAGTAGATTCTATTGGAGTGTGGCGGGTTTGTAGCGTTCTAAAATTCAATATTTGATTCAGTGTTTGATTCGGTCTTAAATCATTTCATGGATGAATGTGGATATGGCAAGTTTTTCTATCCCTAATCAAAGTCCCCAATTCTCTGAACAGTTGGCTTGGGAAGGCTTGAAGCGGGCGATCGCAGAGAGTTCTGGATTCAAAAGTTGGAAGCAAGAGCGTGATGAAGTGACGATGCTTCCAGAACCGACTGTCGATCAGTTAGTTCATACCTACCTTCGCGAAACATTAGAGACGCTTGCTTACTAAGAGCGCCCACAATTTTAAAATTCTGAAGGTTAATTGTCCCGAATTCAGTGGGTTGAGCTATATTTCTCAAGCAAGTCTGCATTGAGAGTATTGGTCTTATGAAAATTCAGGGTAATCCGGTGATTCGCACCCATGGCTTGGCGATCGGATGGGTCTGCGCCAGTCTAGTTGTTGGCCAATGTTCGGCCATTGCCAGTCCGATCGGAGCACCGATCGTGAGATCTCAGTCTTCCAGCACCATCCAGACTGCTCAAGCTGGAACGATGGTGCTGTACGTTGATTCGGCCTTGGGGCAGGACTCTCCCACATCGGGTAAAGCGGTGGCTTCTCCCCTCAAGACGATTACCTATGCCTTACAGCAGGCGCAGCCCGGAACCCTGATTCAGCTAGCCGCAGGGAGCTATACCACCAGTTCCGGCGAAGTCTTCCCATTGGTGATGAAGCCAGGGGTCACACTTCGAGGTAATGAAGACAACAAGGGTCAAACCACGACGATCGTTGGCGGGGGACAAGTGAATACGATTTCCCTCGGACGCCAAAATGTCACAATCTTTGCAGTTCAGGACAGCAGTATTCGCGGGGTGAGCATCACCAATGCCCTGTCCCGTGGTACCGGAATCTGGGTTGAGTCTACTAATCCCACGATCGCCAACAGCACCTTCGCGAATAGTGCGCGGGAAGGGATCATGGTGACGGGAACGGCTAATCCCTTAATCGAAGGCAGTGTTTTCACTAAAAATCAGGGCAACGGTATTTCAGTTGCACGGGCCGCTAAAGGCGTCATTCGAAATAATTGGATGCAGGATACGGGCTTTGGGATGGCGATCGGGGGAACCTCTACTCCTCTGGTGGAAGGCAACCAAGTGATCTCCAATCAAGATGGCTTTTATATCAATGAAAAAGCACAGCCTATTTTGCGGGGCAATACCATTAGCAGCAATGTTCGAGATGGCATTGTTGTCACCATGGATGGCAAGCCCGATCTTGGCACCACTCAGCAAGAGGGGAAAAACATTATTCAAGCGAATGGCAAGCTTGCGGTCAATAATTCGGGAAGTCAGCAGATCTCGGCTGTGGGGAATGGTTTAGTCGCCAGCAACATCTATGGCGATGTCCTCCTAGGGGGATCGGTTCCGACTCCTGTGAATCCCGTGTTTAAGGATGTTCCCACTGGCTATTGGGCGGCGGGATATATCAACGAACTGGCAAAACGCAAGGTGATTACAGGTTTCCCTGAGGGTGACTTTAAGCCCGATGCACCTGTCACTCGGGCACAGTTTGCGGTGATCTTGACGAAAGCCTTTACGCCTGCACCGATTCGGAATGCCGTGACCTTTGGGGATGTGCCTAGCAGCTTCTGGGGCTTTAACCAGATTACAGCAGCGAATCGCGGCGGCTTTATGACCGGGTATCCTGGAAATCTCTTCAAGCCTGAACAGCAAATTCCTCGGGTGCAGGTGTTGGTGGCGATCGCCAATGGCCTACAGTTTGGGGAAGGGAATGTTTCAATCTTGACGAAATATAAAGATGGATCGGCGATTCCAGCTTACGCAACGGGGTTTGTGGCGTCGGCAACCCAGCGCCGTGTGGTCGTCAACTATCCCGACCTGACGATGCTCAATCCCAACCGTGAAGCGACTCGTGCGGAAGTAGCGGCGTTTGTGTATCAGGCGTTGGTGAATGCAGGGAAGGCGGATGCGATCCCATCTAACTTCATTGTGACGCCTTAGGTTTGATGGGTTTTGATGGGGGTGAAGAGCGATCGGGGGTCACGCGATATACTAGATGCAGATTGCATTTAGAACGGATCAAATCGCGATGATAGCAACGATCGCTACCCCCATCCATCAAATCAACCTGACCCCAGGAAGTGCCATTCAGATTAATGGCCTGTCTTGGGATGACTATCTGACGGTCTTGGCGCAGCTCGGCGACCATCGATCGACTCGCCTTGCCTATGATCATGGAGTGTTGGAAATTCGTATGCCGGGTCAACGCCATGAATCGATTAATCGAGTGTTAGCTGCGATCGTTTTGACTTTGGCGGATGAGATGGGGTTTGAGTTTAATGATTTGGGATCGATGACGATGAATCGTCCCTTTTTGCGTCGTGGAATTGAGCCGGATAGTTGTTTTTATATTCAGAATGCTCAGGCAGGACAGGGTTTGGAGAGGGGTGGCGAAGAGTTGCCGCCGGATTTGGCATTGGAGGTGGATATTGCGAATCGATCGGATGGCAAGTTAAGTCTCTATGAGGCCATGGATGTGCCAGAAGTCTGGGTCTATCGCCAAGGCGAATTGTCGATTCGATGGCTGGTGATGGGGGAGTATCAGGAGATGGAAACCAGCCGATCGTTTCCATCTGTAACGATCGCACAGTTAAATCAATGGGTGACATTGCGAGAAACCGCAACGGATCTGACCGTGGTGAGGGCTGTTCGATCGTTTTGTCGCGGCCCCCTAACCCCCAATTCTGGGGGGACCTGAAACCCGTTCTAACTCCCCCAGAATTGGGGGCCGGGGGGCGGTTCGTCCGGATCTCGGTAATGATTATTGCGATCGAGCGCGCCGCCTCAGCACATCTGCCAAGGTTTCCATGGTTTTTGGAATGGGGGCGATCGCTTCGATCCATTCTTCGGTGACAGGGTGGATCAGGCGAAGTCGCCATGCATGAAGCGCTTGGCCTGTGAGATTGACTTTTACCAGGTTTTTACCTGCGCCGTAGAGGGGATCGCCGACGATCGGGTAGCCGATGTGGGTCGTATGGACCCGGATTTGGTGAGTGCGTCCGGTTTCGAGTTCGTACTCTAGGCTGGTGAAGTAGCCGAGGCGTTCCTGGACTTTCCAGTGAGTAATGGCCGATCGCCCGCCCGCGTCTTCTGGAATAATCGCCTGCTTCTGTCGCTCCCGCAGATGCCGTCCGATCGGCGCATTGATCGTCCCCTCGTCCGCTTTCGGGGATCCATAGACGATGCCTCGGTACGATCGACGGGCGGTTTTGGTTTTGAATTGGGCTTGGAGGTGGTGGAGGGCTTGTTCGGTTTTGGCAATGACGATCGCGCCTGTGGTGTCTTTGTCGAGGCGATGGACGATGCCGGGACGCTGAACGCCGTTGATGCCGGGAAGGGTTTCGCCTTGGGCTGCGCAGTGGAAGAGCAGGGCGTTGACGAGGGTGCCGCTGCTGTGGCCGGGGGCGGGATGGACGACCATGCCTGCGGGTTTGTTAATGATGATGATGCTACTGTCTTCGAAGAGAATATCCAGGGGAATATCTTCCGCTGGCAGCGCCATGGGTTCCGTGGGTGGGACGGTGATTTCGATGTAGTCGTTGAGTTTGACCTGCGTTTTTTTGTCGGTGCAGGGGCGATCGTTGAGTGTGACGTGCCCGTCGGCGATCAGCTTTTGCAGGCGCGATCGGGAGAAGTAGGTGATTTGTTCGGAGAGGATGCTGTCGAGGCGTCCGGGGGTTTCGATCGTGAGGCTGAGGGTTTCGAGATCAGACAAGTCTTCTGAGGTCGGGAGCGTGGGGGGATTTAGGGATTGGGTGAGTTCAGACATGCTTGTAGATTCTCGCGATCGTGTGGGTCCGGCTGGGATCAAGGTTGGGTTGGGATGAAGGTCCGATGGTCAAATCCGGTCGTAGGGGATATATTGTATGCTCTCTCTGCCCTCATTTGCCATTAACGGTTAGAACCAGTGACAACCCCTTCAACAACACGGGTCAAAACGCGACGATTTAAATTTTTAAAGCTCGTCGATCGGCGCGATCGGTGGGGTTTAACACTACAGGGTTGGCTGTTTGGGTTGGCGTTGTTGAGTGTGGTGCTCTGGGGCGTTTTTTCCCAGTTGCATGGCTTTTTTGCGATCAATCAACCGTTGGCGAATCCGGATTTGCTGATTGTGGAAGGCTGGGTCACAGATGACAATGCCAAGGATGCGATTCAAGAGTTTCGATCGCGCCCCTCTTACAAAGCCATCATCACCACAGGAACCAAACTGCCGCGCGGCTATTACCTATCGGAGTACAAGACCTTTGCGGAGTTGTCCCGTGCTTCACTGGTCAAAATGGGCATCCCCGCGTCTCAAGTGATCGCGGTGTCTGCGCCGGGGGTTCCTCGCGATCGCAGTTATACCTCGGCTGTAGCGTTGGCGGATTGGCTCAAATCTCAGGATCAATCTGCTTACCGGAGTGCGAATCTCCTGTCGGAGAGTGTCCATGCAAGGCGCAGTTGGACATTATTTAAAAAGGCGATCGCAAGTCGTATTGAACTGGGGGTGATTTCGGTGCCGACGGCGGAGTATGACGGCGATCGCTGGTGGACCCAGAGTGAAGGGTTTAAACGGGTGCTATTTGAAGGCATTGCTTGGTTTTATGTGACGTTCTTTAATCGGACGGAGTGACGGTAACAGCCGGATTCATTTAGGATTACAAAACTAGACAGAGCGTTACGATCGGATCGATTTGTGGCGTCGATCGATACGATAGATTGCAGAATCGCGGCGTCATCTTGCCCTTGTTTATACTGAGATGACATCGAACTCTACAAACGATGACGACCCTGAGGTGGGTTCTATGGACCATCCCCATAAGATGCTTCAGCATGATGAAACCGTCAGTCATATTCTGATTTTATCGTTGGTGATTTTCACCGCGTTTACGGCCATTTTGTTGGCTGGGTTTTTCTAGATTGCCTTTTTAGCGAAAGTGGAATCTGATGTTGAGTTGAGTTTGCTTTGTTTTTTTCATTTGGTAAGACTCCTTTATGAAGGCCCTTGATGGTGAAGCATCAGGGGCTTTTTTGTATCGGTATGAATTGAGTGGGTTGAGGGAACTTGGGCTGGGGGCACGATCGTCATTTTGGGTATACCTCATATTCAAAGTGCATAGCCAAAGTGCATAGCCAAAGTGCATAAACCGGATGGGTTTGCCCTAGAAAGTACTTAAGTTCATTCTCAATCAATCCTCTATTCCCATGAAATCTATTTTTTCTCCCCAAGTCTTCTTTTTAGCCACGATCGTATCCACGATCGCTGCTGCCACGATCGCCTCTCCCAGTCTGGCCCAGACTCCGGCAGTCGGGCTGGAATTTGAGGGTTCGCGGGATTTGAATGTCGGTAATATTTTAGATACAGAATATGTCGGAGACTGTCCGGGCCGTGAACTCAGCACCCAAAAGGCTCGGTTTATTTCTGAACGGGTTCTGCCCGGTGAAAATCAGCGCGTGGTGATTAAAAATGTGACCCGAGGACTGGGGGAAACGCCCTATACCGATCGGGAATACGATAAGGGCCGTTTGTCTGAAGGGACGGTGGTGAAGTTTGGCACGTCCCATAATTCGCAGTTTTTTACCGTGCTTCCAGGGGAGAATTTATTTCAGTATGAAGTGCGACGACGGGATCAGCCGATTGCAACGGGCAGTTTCACCGCCGTGATTAATCAGGATCGCCGCCAAGTGGAGCGCAATGCTCGATGGTTCACGGATGAGGTCTGTGGCAATACTTCTGTTTCGAAAGAGTACTGCGCGGATTTGCGATCGCGCCAACAGCTCAAGTGTCCCGGCGGCAACGTCTTACAAACCCGCTGGGATGGCGATTACGATCGAGGTGTCCGCACCACATTCCGCAATCGCACCAATACCACGGTTCATTTCACCCTGGATGGCGATCAATATGTGGTGAGACCGGGCGATCGGGTGAATGTGCGTCGTAGTCGTGATTTTCGGGTGGGTTTCAATCCCACTTGCCACAACTGTACGCCTTCCACCGATCGGCGTGTGACCTACGGAACCCGAATGCAGTTTCGATTGAGTAATGGTCAGGTGACATTGACGGACGATCGGCGCGACTAGGATCCGGCTCTCCGCTCCCAAGTTTCGAATTCAAATTTCCAGTTGTCAGAAATTAGGGTAATTTGGAAGGAGTTTTTGGGCTTGGGTGGGGAGTTTATGGTGGTTTTGAACGGTCAGAAGGGTGTCAGGCTGAGCGTGATCTCATTGAGCATGATCTCGTTGGGACTGATGGCAGGGTTAGAAACACGAGCCATTGCGGCGACCATCGATTCGACTCTGATCGATTCAACTCCGATCGATTCAACTCCAATCCAGGCCCTCACAGTGCTGGCGCAAGAGGCGACGATCGACGAAGCCTCCAGCACCTCGATCGTGACCGTAGAAGAATTGTCTGATGTCAAGCCGTCCGACTGGGCCTACCAAGCCGTCAAAACCTTGATTGAACGCTATGGGCTGATGAATGGGTCTAAGACGTTTCGGGGGAATCAGCCGTTGACGCGCTTTGAGTTTGCGCGGGTGTTGAGTGCGGTGATGGAACAGGTGAAGCCGATCGCCACGGAAGAGGATGTGAAACTGATCAAAAAGCTTCAGGTGATCTACGAAGAGGCGCTGGCCGATGTGCGGTTGCGATTGACGGATCTGGAACAGCGGGAGTCGGTGCTGACGGCCCAGCAGTTTTCGACGACAACGAAGTTCAGTGGGATGAGCGACCATATTCTGACCAATGGCAGCAGTGACTCCAAGGGCAGTCTGGTGTCACGGGTTCGGTTGAATTTGGATACGAGTTTCGGGGGGCGGGATCTGTTGGTGACGCAGTTGGAGGCGGGCAATAACGGACTCGATGCGGTGGGATTAAATCAACAGCGCCAGGGCGGACGCTTGAGTACGATCGGGACGATCGTGGATGGCGGCGGACTCGATGCGGTGGGTGTCGCACCTGGGGTGCGCGTGAGTAAGCTGTACTATAGTTTCCCGGTGTCTAAGACGGTTCAATTGACGGTGGGCAGTGTGATTCCGCCGAGTGATTTTATTGATCGCAATACCTATGCGAACAACTCTGGACGCAATTTTGCTTCTAGTTTTTTCATGAATAATCCCTTAATTGTGCAAAACTCCGTCGATCGTCCGGGCGGTGCAGGCGTTGTGGCAGAATGGGCGATGCAGAAAGCGTTTACCTTGCGCGGGCTACTGGTCGGGGCAGGGGGCAATGATCCGCAGATCGGATTGTTTCGCGATAACTATCAAGTGACGGTGGAAGGAGAATACCGACTCCCCAAAAATCCCGTTATTGTGCGCGCTCAGTATACGAATGCGATCGCCAATGGCAGTCAGGTGAACGCCTTTGGATTAAGTGGTGAATGGACTTCTAGCCGTCAAGTGGGAGCCTTTGCGCGTGTTGGGATTGGGCAATATGCAGGATTTAATACGGCGTTGAAAGATCGGTTGGAGACGACGGCGGGGACTTGGGCGATCGGCGGGATTTTGCGGAATTTTGTGATTCCAGGTTCTAAGGCAGGGTTGGCGATCGGTCAGCCGTTTGTGTCGGGGGCGTTGGGCAATGCGACGCAGACCAATGTAGAGGCTTATTTTGGGTTGTTGTTGAACGATCGGATTAACTTTAGTCCGTCGATTTTGTATGTGATTAATCCGGATAACAAAGCGGGTGCATCGGTCTGGCAATGGGGTTTGCGGCTTAGTTTTGATTTCTAAAAATTATCCATTAGTTGTAGTACGATCGTCCCCAATGAGCCATGCGCTCAAAATTTGTTTAATGTCCATGCATCCACCTCTATATACTTCTATTCCCATGAAAACAGTCTTTGCCCTGCTGCCGATCGCCGCTCTCCTGGCTGTCCAAGCCCCCAGCCTCGCTGCCCCTAGCGCCACCTGCACCTTCGATCGGAGCAAAGGCGACACCAGTATTGGAATGCGCAATGGTTTCGTCCTAAAACAAGATGGCAATAATACCCTTGTCGTTTACGACAGCCTTCCCAGTACGATCGGCGGTCGCGTCACAGGTGTCACCATCTCCAGCAGTCGCACCCTCACCTTCTTCAATACCCCGATCGCAGCGGCCCGCGCAAAGCTCTTAGCCAACCCTGCCCTCTACGACGAACTCCTCGGATTTAAAGCTGAAAAAGGCTTTAAGTCCGTGAATGACAATCTCGTTTGCACCAGCAGCAGTGCAAAGGCGAAATCCATTTCTGACCTCGCCGATGGTACCTACACCTATTGGAGCGGAAAACCCAATCCTCCCGATCGTAAAATGACCGACGAAGCGCTTCTAAAGGCAGGCGGCATTCTCTATATCTTTACAAAAAGAGGACCTAGCGTCACCGGAACCTTCGCCCCCATTGACAACCAAGGGATCTGTGTCGAAGGCCAGCTTGACGGAAATCTCGTCACCGGAATGGCCTACCCGCCAGATGAAGTGGGCACCGCGAGTCCTGGACTCTTCTCCTGGCATCCCTCTGGCTACCTCAAAGTCGGCTCCTGGGAACCCAAAAAAGCAACTAAACCCGCCCACTATCACCAAGCAAAACTAGACCTCAGCGCCTTCAATCCGATCGTTCGCGATCGCATCGTCACCCCCAAAGCCTCTTGCATGAGCAAATAAATGCAATGAGTCCCAATTCTGGAGGAACACGAATGTCCGAAGCCCCCAGAATTGGGGGTTGGGGGCGGCTCGTCAGGGACTTGATTCTAACGCTTATTAATAGGGCAATCGACCCGATCGCTCCGTTAAATACCGCAACCGATCGCGAATCCAATCGGTGCCGATCGCCTCATAGCGATAGCGCCAAGCCCAATTGCCCTCTGCAATCCCAGGGAAATTCATTCTCGCATCGGAACCCAACCCAAAAATATCTTGGAATGGAACAATAGCTAGATTGGCCACCGAATTCAAGGCAATCCGAATGAGATCCCAATGAATCCCCATAGGGCTAACACAGCCTAAATGAATCAACAGATTATCCCGCTCCCAACCCCCGAGTTTTTCAAACCAACCCACCGTCGTATCGTTATCGTGAGTTCCGGTATAGACCAAACAATTACGCGGATAATTAAACGGTAAAAATACATTGCCCGGATCAGATCCAAAGGCAAAATGCAGCACCTTCATCCCAGGGAACTCATAGTCATCGCGCAATGCCTCCACCTCCGGCGTAATCACCCCCAAATCCTCCGCCAAAATCGGCAGTGAACCCAAGCGCTCTTTCAACACCTGAAAGAACTCCACACCGGGCGCTTTGACCCAGGTGCCATTCATGGCTGTTTCCTCACCCTGAGGCACCGACCAGTAGGCTTCAAACCCTCTAAAGTGATCAATCCGAATCCAATCCACCAGATCCAGCATCGCCTCAAACCGCTTAATCCACCAATCAAAATTGGTTTTCTGTAAATACTCCCAGTTGTAAACGGGATTGCCCCAAAGCTGTCCAGTTTCACTGAAGTAGTCCGGTGGCACGCCCGCCATTTGCGCTACGGCTCCGGTCTTCTCATCGAGTTGGAAATTCTTGGGATTTGCCCAGACATCTGCACTGTCATGGGCGACGTAGATGGGGATGTCTCCAATGATCTGCACGCGCCGATCGTTCGCATACTTTTTCAACGCAGACCACTGATTAAAAAATTCGTACTGCATGTACTTCTGGAACTGGATCTCCGGCTGTAATTTTTCAGTCCAAGTTGCGATCGCCTCAGCATCCCGCCAAGCAATTTTTACATCCCAGTCATACCAAGACTGACTATCATGCGCTCCTTTCAATGCCATGAACAAGGCATAATCATCCAACCAATGCGCTTTCGATTGACAGAACGCTTCAAACTCAAGCCAGGAATGCACGATCGGCTTCTGAGGTTCATGCAAAACCACTTCTTCTGGCTGTTTGATCTCAGGTTCTACAGTTTCCACCGCAGGCGTTTCTAACGCTGCTTTAAACTTGGCTTGTTGGGCTTGATAGGCTTGCAGTTCAGATTGATAGCGAGATTCGATCGCATTAATCTCTTCAACACTTCGCAATGCTACCGATTGAAACTTATCCCAAGCATGACGATACAAAGGATACTGCGTCAAAATCACCCGATCGAATTCCACCTGATCTGGATTGAAATGTGGATAATGACTCAATTGCTCATCACTTAATAAGCCCTTACCGTGCAGTTCTTCCAAACTAATGAGGAGTGGATTTCCTGCGAGTGCCGAGTAGCACATGTACGGCGAATTTCCATAGCCCGTCGGACCCAACGGCAACACCTGCCAAAACTGCTGCCCCGCCGCTGCCAAAAAATCCACAAACTGCCGCGCCGCACTCCCCAACTCCCCAACTCCAAATCGACTCGGAAGCGAGGTCGGATGCAACAAAATGCCACTGGCACGGTAAGAAAGCATAGATTAACAGCCTCAAGGGCCAACGCAAGTTCGATCGCAGCATACCACGCCCTGATTTTGTCAAGGTGTATCAAAGGTGTATTAGACGACGGTCGCGCCCCAGAGCCTTAACCCGGAAACAAATGCATCGCCGAGGTCTCGATCGCAATCTGCCGCCCTTCATTCAGAAGATAGTCTAGAAACTCCTGCGCGATCGTCGAAAGCTGTTTTCCAGACGGATAAATCACATACCAAGTCCGAGGAATGGGGAAATATTCCACATCCAAGACCGCCAATTGATTGGTCAATCCTTCTAGGGCTAGCGTATGCTTCGACAACACCGAAAGACCCATTCCGCCTGCGATCGCCTGCTTAATCGCCTCATTGCTCCCCAAATCCAACCGCACCTTCAACGGAATCCCATGGGATTCAAACAAATTCTGCGCGGCGCGCCGGGTTCCCGATCCCGGTTCCCGCAAAATAAACGGCTCCTGCGCCACCCGAGCCAGGGAAATATTCTTCTCACCGACTAGGGGATGCTCCTTCGGCGCTAGCACCACCAAGGGATTTTCCATAAATGGCACGGCCTGTACATCTAGATCTTCTGGCACATGACTTACAATGTAGAGATCATTGCGGTTGCTGGCCAATCCTTCGAGGACAAATTGATGGTTTGTCACCGTCAACGACACATCAATGCCGGGATAGCGATTACAAAATGGACCCAAAATTCGCGGGATGACATACTTCGCCGTCGTAATCGTCGAAATTCTCAGCGAACCCTGTTTTAAACCTTTGATATTCGCGATCGCCATCTCAAAGCGATCCATCCGCTCAAACATATCCTGACAAGTCTCAAACAGCGCCTTCCCCGACTCCGTCAGATACAACTTTTTCCCCACCTGTTCAAACAGCGGCATCCCCACCGTCTTCGCCAACTGCTTCACCTGCATCGACACCGTCGGCTGCGTCAAAAACAACTCCTCCGCTGCACGGGTAAAGCTACTATTGCGAGCCACTGCTTCAAAAACTTTCAATTGATGTAAAGTCGCATTCTGCACAATCTCTTCCCCGCTTAGCCCTAGAATAACAATAGATTTAAGTCTATAGAGTGTAGAAACACATTAGATGTGAATCTATGGATTTTCGGCTATTATACTAGATAGCGAGCGTAATGCTCCCTTCCTTTTTACGCACTGATCAAACGGCTAGCTTCTGGCTATCGAGTTGGGGTAAACCGAAAGATGGGTGCGTTTTTTGTGTGAATTTCGATCGAAACGTTTCAAAATGGTTGGGTATCATCGAAGGACTCTCAGCCGTGCGGCCACTACAGCGACTCACTATTCCCGCCCAATCCCTCAATCAGCCTGCCCTAGATGTTGGCAAGATATTCTCTCTGGCCGATGAGCAGCAGCATTATCTATTGCGGGTGTTACGAATGCGATCGGGCGATCGGTTCCTAGCCATCTTCCCTGACAGCACCACTTGGTTAGCTCAGATTCAACCCGATTTAGTCAGCTTTGAACTCCTAGAACCCCAAGCCATACACAGTGAATTGCCGATCGGCATCACCCTAGTTTTATCGCTTCCCAAGGGCAGTGGCTTTGATGATGTAGTGCGGCAGGTAACAGAGTTGGGCGTGACGCGCATTATTCCGGTGATCAGCGATCGGACCGTCCTAAAACCCAGTGCCAATCGTCACGATCGTTGGCAACGGATCGCCGCCGAAGCCACGGAACAGTCGGAGCGATCGGTGACGCCGATCGTTGAGGCTCCCCTTGGTTTTGACCAGTATTTGAAAAGCTTGTCTATTTCCAATCCCACTGGCGATCCGCCCCCAACCCCCAATTCTGGGGGCTTTGATCATCACTATCTTTGCTGGGGTCGCGGAGATTCGCTTCATCTTTTAGCGCAATTGCGACAGGATTCGGTTTCGTCAGTTCAAAACGTCACGATCGCTATCGGACCTGAAGGGGGCTGGACGGATGGCGAAGTCGATCGGGCGATTAAAGCCGGATTTGTCACAGTTTCCCTAGGGAAACGAATTTTGAGAGCGATTACGGCACCTGCGGCGGCGATGGCGATCGTTGGGGCATTTTTAGAGGCTTGAGGTTGTGTTCGGGCTAGTCCTTACGGACGTAAACTACGACTCCGCTCAGCCCACGGGCAAGGTCGAGGGGTGAGCGCAGGATCGAGGGGTGAGCGGAGCCGAACCCCGGCATAGACGACTCCACGAGCAAGATCGAGGGCTGAGCGGAGTCGTTCGCGAAGCGTTGCCCATGGCAAAGCCCGGTACCAAATCACGAAAACTGTGCAGAATAGAAGCAACGCTGTATCTACGCCAGAAACGTCCCATGACAGACGCACATTTCCAGAAATTACTTGATGAAGTCACCCAGAGCTTCGATCGTGGGGACTACCGATCGGCCACCACCGCCCTCAAACAACTGTGGAAACTGCAACCCGAAAACGCCTGGGTCCAACTCTACCGGGGAAAACTCTACGAAGTCGGCGGCAACCTCACCCAAGCCAGCGCCACCTACAAAACCCTCCTCAAAGCCGTCCCCATCCCCAAAGTCATGGCCCAAGCCCGCCAAGGACTCGATCGCGTCGCCCACCTCGAACAAGAACAACGATCGCGGGAAATCGCCCTCTCCATCTCCAGCCCCGACCAACAGCAAGACGGACTCCTAATTCTTGAATCGATTTCCTCCGACATCCGCACCCAAGCCAGCCAAGCCCTTGGGCAAATCATGGGCATCGATCCCTACAGCGCCCGAATGCACCTCCCTAATCGCGGCTGGCGCATCTATCGCATGGGCAAAGTCGGCGAAATGAAACTCTACGGCCAACAAATGCAAGCTCAAGGCATCCCCGCCTTCTGGATCCCCACCACCCAACTCACCGAACCCAAACTCTTTCAAGTCCAAGCCATACTCGCCGATGAACCCAAAGTCGAACTCCTCTGTACCAACCCCCAAGGCAAAACAGGCGTCATCAGCTTCACCTGGGCCGAAGTCACCCAAGCCGTCAAAGGTCGATTGCCCATTCTCGATCGCGTCCTCGAATTTGATCCCCTGCGTCGAGAAATTTCCCGTCGATCTCGCAAAGAAGAAGTCCGTGACTACGCCCTAGTGATAGATTTACACCTTAAATCTCGCAACTGTATGTTTCGGTTTTGCGATCGGACCTATCAATTTGATCAAGGCGTAGATTTTACCCCTGATGTGCCCCTAGCCCAGACGGTCACGCGATCCCAATGGAATGGGATCAATGATTGGATTACTAGTGAACTGACGCAAAAAATAATTTGGGATGAATTCAACGCATTTAAAGAAACCGCGATCGAATTTCCCCATTTACTCAAAACCATTGATCCCGGTTTTTACCTTCCCGGCCAGGACCCCGGCCAAGACAACAGCCGCAGCAACCCCAGCTTCCACCTCTACAGTCTCTTAGCCTTCTGCCGCTAAAACTTGTCGATAAAACTGGGTCATTCTTAATTGGCAATACTAAATGTTATTTAATCTTTAGTATTGCTAGCGTGAAGGCTTCTTAGAATAGAAGAGATTACAGCAAAACAGAAATCATATTCGCATTGCTCTAACTCATTTCCCTGAATTTAAGCTTCATCACTCAAATCGTTTCATCTACAGCCGGATGAGCGGGAGAACTTCACCATGACTATGACTGCCTCAAGACCGACCGCCGTATCCAATCCGATCCGTGACATCGCTGCTTTGGGACAAAGCATTTGGATGGATAATCTAGCCCGCGACATCATTGAGTCCGGAGAGCTAGCCCAACTCATCGAAACCAAAGGACTACTAGGGATCACCTCCAACCCTGCCATTTTTGAAAAAGCGATCGTCGGGAATAAAGTCTACGACCAAGCGATCGACGCCGGAATTCGGGCCGGAAAATCGTTGATGGAAATCTACGAATCCCTCGTTTTTGAAGACATTGAAAACGCCTGCGATATTTTTAAAGGCGTCTACGACAAGAGCAACGGACTCGACGGCTACATCAGCATCGAAGTCCCACCCGATCTCGCCAGCAACACCGCCGACACCATCACCGAAGCCAAGCGCTACAACAAGGTGTTGAACAAGCCTAACGTCATGATCAAGATCCCCGGTACCCCCGAAGGATTAGCCGCAGTCACCGAAGTGATCGCCGCCGGGATCAACGTCAACGTCACGCTGCTGTTCTCACTACAAAGCTACATTGACACGGCTTGGGCCTACATCGCCGGACTGGAAAAACTCGCGGCTAACGGCGGAGACGTGAGCAAGATTGCTTCCGTTGCCAGCTTCTTCCTCAGCCGGATTGACATCAACATCGATGCTCAACTCGACGATCGCCTGAAAGCCCCAGACTTATCGATCGAATCCAAAGCGAAACTAGAAGCCCTCAAAGGCAAAGTCGCCATCGCCAACGCCAAAATGGCCTACAAAGCCTACCAAGAGATCTGCGAAAGCGATCGTTGGAAAGCCCTCGAAGCCAAGGGAGCCAAAGTTCAGCGTCTCCTCTGGGCCAGCACCGGGACCAAAAACCCCGCTTACAGCGATGTCATGTATGTAGACGGCCTCGTCGGACCCGACACCGTCAACACCCTGCCACCCTCAACCATCGACGCTTGCGTCGATCACTGTGACGTTGCCTCTCGCATTGAGACCAATGTGGATGATGCGATCGCCCTGATCGCCAGCCTCAAGGACAGTGATGTGAACATCGACCTCGATGCCACCATGCAGGACCTCCTAGAAGACGGCATCGTCAAGTTCGTCAAACCCTTTGAAACGTTGATGAAAGCGCTTCAAGACAAAATCGACACGATCGCCGCTGCTTAAAACAAAGTAGAAAAGGCTGTTCGTCGATCGCGAAAGACTCGATCCCCCTAAATCCCCCTTAAAAAGGGGGACTTTGATCGTAGTTTTGGGTCTTAAGTTCTTGGTCTTAAACTTCTGCTCCAATTCATGTCCCCCCTTCTTAAGGGGGCTAGGGGGATCGGGTACTCAGCAATCCCTCAAAACTTCTCAACAACTTTCATCCACCCATTTACTTCAACCCTAATCTATGGCGACACTTCTAGCTACGCCGCTCCGAGAGAACCCCCTGCGCGCGGGCCTGCAACAACAAAGCATTCCAGAACCGAATATCATCGTCTTCTTCGGAGCCTCCGGAGACTTGACCAAGCGCAAACTCGTCCCCGCTCTCTACAAACTTCGCAAAGAACGCAAACTCCCCCCCGAAACCACGATCGTCGGCATTGCCCGTCGCGACTGGAGCCATGAGTACTTCCGGGATCAGATGCGCGAAGGCATCACCGAATTTTCCGACGGGATCGGCGAAGAAAGCCTCTGGGACGAATTTTCCAAGGGACTCTTCTATTGCTCCGGCGACATTGATAATCCCCTCAGCTACCAAAAACTCAAAGCCTTCCTCGGCGAACTCGATACCCTCCGCAACACCAGAGGCAACCGAGTCTTCTACCTCTCCGTCGCCCCGAATTTCTTTCCAGAAGCCATCCGGCAACTCGGCGCATCCGGAATGCTGGAAGACAGCCAAAAGACCCGCCTCGTCATCGAAAAACCCTTTGGCCGCGACCTCGCCTCTGCCCAAGCCCTCAACCGCATCGTCAACCAAGTTTGTCGCGAAGAACAGGTCTACCGCATCGACCACTACCTCGGCAAAGAAACGGTGCAGAACCTTCTGGTCTTCCGGTTCGCCAACGCCATCTTTGAACCGCTCTGGAATCGTCAATACATCGACCATGTCCAAATCACCGTGGCTGAGACCGTCGGCGTCGAAGACCGCGCCGGGTACTACGAGACCGCAGGTGCCCTCCGAGACATGATGCAAAACCATCTCATGCAGGTGTTCTGTCTCACCGCCATGGAACCCCCCAACTCCCTCGATGCCGACGCCATTCGCACCGAGAAAGTCAAAGTTCTCCAAGCGGCCCACCTTGCAGATCTCAACAATCTCGACAACTCCGCCATCCGAGGCCAGTACACCGCAGGTCAGATTAAGACCAAATCGGTTCCTGGCTACCATGAAGAAAAAGGGGTCAATCCCGACTCCACCACCCCTACCTTCGTCGCGTTGAAACTTTCAGTAGACAACTGGCGCTGGCAAGGCGTGCCCTTTTATCTCCGTACTGGAAAACGGCTTCCCAAAAAAACGAGTGAAATCGCCATTCAATTTCGAGACGTGCCCCACTTGATCTTCCAGCAGGTCGCCAAGCAAGTGAACCCTAACGTTCTCACCATGCGCCTGCAACCCAATGACGGCATCTCCATGAAATTTGAAGTCAAAATGCCTGGTGGGGATCTGCGCAGCCGATCGGTCGAAATGGACTTCGCCTACGGTAATGCGTTTGGTAAATCCTCCGGAGGCGATGCTTACGATCGCCTCCTCCTAGACTGTATGATGGGCGACCAAACGCTCTTCACTCGATCGGACGAAGTTGAAGCCGCATGGCGCGTTGTCACCCCGATCGTCGCGGCCTGGGACGCCTCCACCGATCCCGCCACCATTCCGAAATATCCCGCCGGAACTTGGGAACCGAAGGAAGCTGAAGACCTCATTAACAAAGATGGACGCAAGTGGCGAAGGCTCTAAAGAATTCAGCTTTAAAGGATTTAACTTTAAAGGA
>JAAFJU010000089.1 GCA_013298165.1 Synechococcales cyanobacterium bin31.maxbin.ball.101
TCCGCAGACGTTGAAGCCGCTGGAGTTTGACCTGTTGAAGTCTTAATCGGAGTTGCAACCATCGTTTTCGCCCGCTGCAAGTTCTGCACATGAATTACACAGTAATACAGTGTATCGTCGTTTGGGCATTGCTCCGAACCCGAATTTTCTGTCTTTAATCTTTATGGCGTTGATCCCCAGCTTCCTCCCCCCGTCTCTTAAATCCGCAACGGTGGATGATATTGAAACCCTGCTGTCTCTGGACGCGGCTTGTTTTGGCAAGTTATGGAGCCGGGATCACTATCTGCGGGAAATTGATAGCCCCAATAGCGATATTTTAATTTTTTACCAACCTGAAACTGGAAACCCTGTCGCCTATGGCTGTGTTTGGGCCATTGTCGATGAAGCCCACATCACCATTTTGGGGACCTTGCCGGACTATCAACGCCGAGGCTATGCCCGTCAGGTTTTGGCCGGACTATTACACTTGGCGGTGGTGCGGGAGTTGAAGCGATCGACCTTGGAAGTGCGGGCGAGTCATGTCGGGGCGATCGCGCTGTACGAGTCCTTTGGCTTTGAAACCGCAGGCCGACGTAAGAAATATTATTCAGACAAAGAAGATGCGCTGATTCTCTGGCGCAATAAGTTGCGGTTTGATCCCGAAATCCCCAAATCCTGACGCCCCCTTGACGATTTTGAAAACATCTAGCACAATCTGACCTCAGTGGCGATCGTAATTGCCGCAAAAAGATTTAAAACAACAGGCAAATCGCACCAGGGCAGTCTTGATGGATCGGTGCGTCCATGGAATGGAGAAAGGCAGGTTCGGTAATTGCCACTTCATAAGACTGTTCACAGATCACTATTCGACAATTTGGCTATGTTAGAATTTTTGGTACCAGCAACGTAGCAGGGTATTGGAATAACGCCATGTTTGAACGCTTCACAGAAAAAGCCATTAAGGTGATCATGCTCGCCCAAGAGGAAGCTCGCCGCTTGGGGCACAACTTTGTGGGTACCGAACAGATCCTCTTGGGTCTGATCGGCGAAGGAACGGGCGTTGCAGCCAAGGTTCTGAAATCCATGGGGGTCAACCTCAAGGATGCTCGCATCGAAGTGGAAAAAATTATTGGTCGGGGATCGGGGTTTGTCGCCGTCGAAATTCCGTTCACTCCTCGTGCCAAACGGGTGTTGGAGCTGTCTCTCGAAGAGGCTCGCCAACTTGGGCACAACTACATCGGTACGGAGCATCTGCTCTTGGGTCTGATCCGTGAAGGTGAAGGCGTTGCTGCACGAGTGCTGGAAAATCTAGGCGTAGACCTGTCTAAGGTCCGCACCCAGGTAATCCGGATGTTGGGCGAGACCGCTGAGGTTGGCGCAGGTGGCGGTTCCAGCGGACGGACGAAGACTCCGACGCTAGACGAGTTCGGGGTGAACCTGACTCAGTCCGCCATGGATGGCAAGCTTGACCCCGTGGTCGGTCGCCAGAAAGAAGTCGAGCGAGTGATTCAAATCCTCGGTCGCCGTACAAAAAATAATCCCGTTCTCATCGGAGAGCCGGGTGTCGGTAAGACCGCGATCGCCGAGGGCCTCGCCCAACGCATCGCCAATCAAGATGTCCCCGACATTCTTGAAGAAAAGCGCGTCATGACCCTCGATGTCGGTCTTCTGGTTGCAGGGACCAAGTATCGCGGTGAATTTGAAGAGCGCCTGAAAAAAATTATGGATGAGATCCGGTCCGCCGGAAACGTCATCCTAGTCATCGACGAAGTCCACACCTTGATCGGTGCGGGTGCGGCGGAAGGTGCAATAGATGCGGCAAACATCCTCAAGCCTGCCTTGGCTCGGGGTGAACTGCAATGTATCGGTGCAACGACCCTCGATGAGTATCGCAAGCACATCGAACGGGATGCCGCGCTCGAACGTCGTTTCCAACCCGTCATGGTGGGTGAGCCGTCCGTTGAAGAGGCGATCGAAATCCTGCAAGGCTTGCGCGAACGCTATGAGCAGCACCACAAACTGATCATTTCGGACGAAGCACTGGAAGCTGCGGCGACTCTGGCCGATCGCTACATCAGCGATCGCTTCTTGCCAGATAAGGCGATCGACTTGATTGACGAAGCGGGATCCCGTGTTCGCCTGATGAAGTATCAGCGCTCTCCCGAAGAGAAGAAGCTGGACGAAGAGCTGAAGCAACTGCTCAAAGATAAGGATGATGCCGTTCGGAACCAGGACTTCGACAAAGCAGGTGGCCTGCGCGATCGGGAAATGGAAATCCGCGAAGGCTTGAAAGCCCTCAGCCAAGCGCGTAAGACCGCAGCGGCTGAAGATGATGCACCGAAGTCCGTTGTGACCGAGGAAGACATCGCCCACATCGTCGCCTCCTGGACAGGCGTTCCGGTGAGCAAGCTGACGGAATCCGAATCCGAGAAGCTGCTGCACATGGAAGATACGCTCCACACTCGCTTGATTGGTCAAGACGAAGCCGTGAGAGCCGTGTCCCGAGCGATTCGTCGTGCCCGTGTTGGACTTAAGAATCCCAACCGTCCGATCGCGTCGTTCATCTTCTCCGGTCCAACTGGGGTCGGTAAAACTGAGTTGGCTAAGTCCTTGGCGGCTTACTTCTTTGGTTCAGAAGAGTCCATGGTTCGCCTGGATATGTCTGAGTTCATGGAGCGCCACACGGTGTCCAAACTCGTGGGTTCGCCTCCGGGCTATGTGGGCTACAACGAAGGCGGTCAGTTGACCGAAGCCGTTCGTCGTAAGCCTTACACGGTCTTGCTGTTCGACGAAATCGAAAAAGCGCACCCTGACGTGTTCAACATGCTGCTACAAATCCTGGAAGACGGTCGCCTGACCGATTCTAAGGGCCGCGTCGTAGACTTCAAGAACACCTTGATCATCATGACCTCGAACATTGGGTCCAAGGTGATTGAGAAGGGATCCAACACGTTGGGCTTCGACTTCTCGACGGATGACCCGAACGAGTCGCAGTACAACCGACTCAAATCCTTGGTCAACGAAGAACTGAAACAGTACTTCCGCCCAGAATTCCTCAACCGTCTCGATGAGATCATTGTCTTCCGTCAGTTGACGAAGGATGAGGTGAAGGAAATCGCGGAAATCCTGCTGAAGGATATCTTCAAGCGCTTGACGCAGCAAGGTATCGATCTCAAGGTGACAGACAAGTTCAAGGATCGCCTGATCGAAGAGGGCTACAATCCAAGCTACGGTGCTCGTCCTCTACGTCGTGCCATTATGCGATTGCTAGAAGACTCGTTGGCGGAGGAAATCCTCTCCGGTCGAGTCAAGAATGGCGATACGGCCTTGGTTGATGTAGATGAAACAGGTCAAGTCAAGATCTTGAATGAGGCTCCTGAACGGGAATTACTCGCTCAAGGTGCTGAGTAACCTCAACAGATACAGCGAATAGTTTGAATTGAAAAGAGAGCCGATCGTTAGTCCGATCGGCTCTCTTTTTATATTTTGAATCTCGTCTTCTTTGTGACATTAAGATCTTGTACATCAAAATCTAAAAACTTCCTTAAGACAGAGATCCCATAAATTTACGTATAAAGGCTGAAAATATACCGAAAGAGGTATGTTATCAACTCCTGTTAGGCAACATATAATACGTGGCATAACGGATGTTAGATGTTTGGAAAGGAAGATTTTTATGGCACGTTCTAGTTTTGTTGACGATTTTAAAAAGTTTTTAATGCAGGGCAACGTCGTTGACCTTGCAGTTGCTGTCATTATTGGTGGCGCATTTGCAAAAATCATTGACTCTTTTGTTAAGGATATTGTAACCCCGGCGATCCTGGCTCCTGTCCTGGCTGCTGCGAAGTTGGACAACATTAAAGGACTTAACTTTAATGGCATTACTTACGGTAACTTCCTCAGTGAAATCATTACCTTCTTAGTGATTGCGCTCTCCATTTTCACCATGGTTCGCGCCCTGGAAACCGCTAAAACTAAGATGGCTCGTAAGAAAGCAGTCGAAGAAGTGGCAGCTCCCGACCCAGCAGTCGCCCTACAGGAGTCCATGATTGCATCGCTCGATCGCGTGGCTAAAGCACTAGAAAATCGCTAATTCGATCGGTTCGATCGGATCATTTAGATGATTTAAAAAATAGGCTGATTCTCAAGTTTTAGAGAATCAGCCTATTTTTTGTTAAGTCCTGTTTTACGGATCTTAGGGTGTTAAGCAGACTCTAGGGCCAAAGGCTCGGGATTACCTGGCAAAACAATATGCTCCAAGGGGTTGGCTTGGGTGAGGAAGACATCGGTGTCGGCGGCACTCATGGGTTTTGAGAACAGATAGCCTTGACCGTACTCACACTTCAGCATTTTGAGTTGGGCCAGTTGCTTCGTGGTTTCGACGCCTTCTGCGATCACGTCCATGCCCAAGTTCCAGGCCAAGGTGATGATCGTCCGCACTAGCTCCAGCTTTTCCCCATCGGTATCCACTCGGCTGATGAACGATCGGTCAATCTTCAACACATCCATCGGGAAGCGATAGAGATAGCCCAGCGACGAATACCCCGTCCCAAAGTCATCCACCGAAAGCTGTACGCCCATGGACTTGAGCTGCAACAGCGTATCCATGGCGGATTCGGTGTTTTCCATGATGGCCGTTTCGGTGATTTCCAGCTTCAGGCAGGCCGGACTGACGCCTGTTTCTCGGAGCACATCGCGAATAAACTCGATCGTTCCCCGCTGGGAGAACTGACGGCTGGAGAGGTTGACACTCATGCTCAATCGTCGATGCTGAGGATAGAGCTTTTGCCATTCACTCAACTGACGGCAGGCTTCTCTCAAGATCAGGTGGCCCATAGGGAGGATCAAGCCCGTTTCTTCCGCGATCGGAATAAAATCTCCCGGCGAAATCATCCCGCGCTCTGGATGCATCCATCGGACCAAAGCTTCAAATCCAGCTAGGCGGCCAGTGGTCAGAGAGACGATCGGTTGGTAGTACACCACGAACTCTTCCCGTTCGATCGCTCGACGCAGATCATTCTCAAGCTGCATTTGCAGCATGGCTTGATTATGCATTTCCGTATCGAAGACCTCATGACAAGCCTTGCCCAGAGCTTTGGCGCGATACATGGCAATATCGGCTCCGCGCAGCAAGTCTTCAGTGTATTCAAAGTCTGTGCTGCTCAAAGCAATCCCAATACTGACGGTCGTAAAAATCTCATGACCATTGAGGCCAAAGGGCCGAGACAGTTCTTGATGAATCCGCTCTGCGACCTGGTGAGTCGAAGCCTCATCCTGAATATTGTCTAGCAAGATGGTAAATTCATCCCCGCCGAGACGCGCCACTAAGTCCGTCCGCTTCACGCAAGTCTCCAACCGACGAGCGATCGCAATTAGCAACTGGTCTCCCACCAAATGACCCAAACTGTCATTAATGACCTTAAAGCGATCGAGATCCAAAAACAGCACCGCAAAGAGATGATCGGGATTGCCCTTGTTGCGAGAAATCACCTGGGTGAGCCGCTCCGTAAAGAGCAGACGATTGGGTAATCCCGTCAATGGATCATGGAAAGCATTCCGTCGCAGTTGCTCCTCGACGCGCTTTCGCTCTGTGACTTCGCGCATCACGGAGACAAAGTGCGTCACTTGTCCATGCTCATTGCGAATGGGCACCGTATTCATGTCGGCCCAGAAGAAACTCTTATCCTGACGATGAAAAATCAGTTCCGCTTTGGCTGACTCATGATTGTTGAGCGTCGTGCGAATCCGATCGAGTTCTTCGAGGTCAGTCATTGGCCCGATCAGTAGCTCCGCCGATCGGCCAATCACGTCAGCCGCGCGATACCCGGCCACTTTTAAAAAGGCTTCATTGATATAGACAATGCGAAGCTTGAGGGGATCTTCTTCCTCTTCAACTTGAGAAATCATCACCATCTCATTCGCGTTAACGACCACGGATTCTAGGAGTCTCAGGTACTCCTCAAGCCATTTTCGCTCTGTAATATCGGTGACGGTGATCAGCGTAGCGATCGGGTGTCCCTCAGAATCCTGCAGCGGCGTCGAGTTGACTTCTGCCCAAAACTGTCTCCCATCTCGGCGGCGGAGTTGACCTTCACGCCATTCACAAGAACCGGACTGGGTTTCATTGGGAGGTGAACAGAAGAATAGCCATCCCTCAATCAGAGACAAAAAATCATAGGCAGGCTGACCGATCATCTCAGCGGCAGAACAGCCGACTAATTTTGCTAGGCGAGAGTTGGCATGGAGAACCCGGTTGTCCAAGTCCGTCACAATGACGCCATCATTTAAACTCTCAATCACCGTCCGTAAAAGATAGTCATTATCAACAGCTTGAATCTGAGGCGATCGCTTGGGAATCTCTTCCCAGGGTTCCGCTGCGCGCTCTTCCACTATTTGCTGCCCTGCCGATCGCTGAGTCACCATGTCCAGACCTTCACTCACCAAAATACTTACTCAGCCTTCTTGAACTGCCAGAAAATCAAGGTAGTCTCCAGATAGGCTCCAGAATTTATTCCATCCTTGAGGGCTGAGAGGTTTAAGTCACAGCCATAGAGCTGAGTTGTTCTAAAACAACAAGCTCACCTGAATTCATACAGAATAACAACAACTCCTCCTGTCGGATCGACGATCGCAACTTGAAAGGCTTGGGAAACACAAAAATGCTTGTGATGCACTCATGACACAATCGACTCATAGTCTATATGGTGCCCCTACGCAGACCACAAATTGCTTTTTACTAGAATGAAAAGGAAAAATATTTTGGCGGACTAATTGAGACAATTCCTTGCTTTGACCTCATCTAATTCCATGGAGATTCGGCTTATCCAAGTCACTGTAAGAGATTGAACAGAGGTAATCGCAACTTTGTTTGAGTTAAGTGAAATTAGCTTTTACTTAAATGTAGGCGATTAACTTTAAAGCCATTTAAACTTTGGTTCCACGGTCAGTCGAAGATGCACCTAACTCAATCCTAGGGCTGGATTTAGGTTGATTGCATCTATCCTAAGGTCACTTGTTCTCTGAACCCTTTACGACTCTATCTGCAGGTCGATCACTGCTGTGGAAATAAAGTGAGTTAACGATCGGACGATCGCTCCAGGCTGCTGCTGTGGCAGACCATGTTCAGCACCCGGAATGACCCTAAGCTGGGCCTGGGCAATCTGCTCTGCGTAGGTTTCGCAATGCCATCGAGGAATCGTGTCGTCCAGCTCTGCGGCTAAAACTAAGGTGGGCGCTTGGATGGCGGAAATCTGAGTTTCGACCGTATCGATCGCATCTTCCGGTCGAAGTCGATCGACCAGGAACGATCGGGCCGCAGGCTGGCGATTGAGTTCCCGACGTGCCCAAGAAACCGTGGCTAGGGTTTTGCTCTGGCCGACCAGTTTTGCCAAGGGCCGCAGGAGCCAAAGGGCGACATCGACGATCGGTGTCCGCCACAGCACAGGCCGCATCCAGTCATAGCGGCCACAAAATTCATCATCGCGAATGCCCGCTGGGGCCACTAGACAGAGGGCTTGAACTTGCTCGGGATAGGCGATCGCGTAGGCTGCCGCGACCCACCCCCCAAAGGAATGTCCAACTAAAATGCAGGATTCTAAATCTAACTCCCGCAGCACGGCCCGTAAAAAAGCCACCTCCTGGGGCACGGTGTACTTCACAGGGGGTTTGCCCGATGCGCCGAATCCCAGTAAATCCAGGGCAATCACTTCTACAGGATGGCTTAAATCTTGCTGAGAGACCTCGAACAGTTCCGCCATCACCCCTTGCCAGTTCCCGCTATCCCCCAGAAACCCATGGAGTAGAACGATCGGCCTTCCTTTGCCCTGCCGTCGATAGGCCGCTGTCTGAGGCTGAGAAATCTCTGGACAATTCTCTAAGAACACCTGTAGGAATTGCAGGCTGGATGGGTTGGAGGCTACGGTGTGAAGATCTGATGCACTAAATTGGGGCATTTGGGGTTGTTCCCTGAAGCAGAAATAAAGTTTTCCAAGAAGATTTTTCAGTCGAGGGAGATACTTTCCATACTCAATGAAGACCGTACATTTACGGAATCGTCTCGATCGTTTGCGACTCCCCCTGGGTGATGCAACTCGGGATGTCGCTCGTTACTCAGTTATTTGTTACGGAGAGAAGTCAGAATGTCGATTAAGAGTGCTGCCCGTTTTTTGTCTGCTGCGTCCCGTGATCAGGTGATTCGCGATCGGTTCCAAGCGGCACGATCGCCCGAGGATTTCCTGTCCATTTCCCAAGAGTTAGGCTACAGCTTCACTACCGCTGAACTCAAGAAAATTATCACCCTGAAGAGTCGCAATATTCAAGTCCGCCGGACCACGGGTGTCTGGCGCTGGCTACGTCAGGTGAATTGGGTGGAACGCTGCCAGTCCCACTAGGTTTTGCCTATCGGATTAGATAATTTGCCGAATCACTCAAACCCCCTAGCACCCCTCAGATGCTAGGGGGTTTGTGCTGTCAGAACGTCGCTGAGGCGTTGGACATGGGTTTGGAGGTCGTAGGTGTTGAGGCGATAGCTGAGGGGATAGGCGATCAGGCGGGCGGTGCTGTAGAACAGCGTATCAATTTCGACCAAACCGTTTTCTCGCAAGGTGTTGCCTGTGGCGACGAGATCGACGATCGCCTCTGACATTCCGGTAATGGGTCCGAGTTCAACGGATCCATGGAGTGGCACGATATCCACAGGTAAGTCTAAGCCATCAAAATACTCGCGGGAACAGTGGACGAAGCTGGTGGCAATTCGTCCCTGCAGAGGAAGCTCCAGGGACGATCGGTAGGGGCTGGACGCCTTCACGGCCACCGATAGACGACAACCGCCGAATTTGAGATCCAGCACCTGGGCCACGTTGGGGGTTTTCTCGCGGATCACGTCATAGCCGACAATGCCGAGCTGGGCTTGACCGTATTCGACGTAGACGGGGACATCGCCATTGCGGACGAAGAGCGCTTTCGCCGTTCCGGTGGGGTCGATGATTTGAAGCTGACGGCATCCGGGTTCGAGAAAGGCGCTAAAGTCTAGGCCGATCGACTGGAGGAGCTTGATACTGTCTTTGAGCAGAGAACCTTTGGCAAGGGCGATCGTCAGCATGGGGGTTTTGCAATCTTTGAATGGGCAGGGCGTCTTTTAGGATAGCGAGAATCGGGCTACATTTGAGACGATGGGAGCCGATGATTTTGAGGGAGAGAACTTGTCATGCAAATTCTGCTGGTGGATGACGAGATCGAAATGGCGCAGCCCATCGCTCAGATTTTGCGGCGGGAAGGCTATGCGGTGTCCATGGTCCATGATGGCACCGTGGGACAGAAGATGGCGATGGAGGCGGGGTTTGATCTGTTGATTTTGGATTGGATGCTGCCGGGGGTGTCGGGTCTGGAAATCTGTCGATCGCTCCGTCAACAGGGCAATCAGACCCCGGTATTATTTTTAACCGCGAAGGATACGTTGGACGATCGGGTCAATGGCTTAGATGCGGGGGCGGATGACTATTTGATCAAGCCGTTTGAACTTCGAGAACTCTTGGCCCGAGTTCGGGCATTGTTGCGTAGACCCAATCCGGTGATAGCAGAGCCAACACCTGTGATATCTCAAGGCTTGAAGGTGCAGGATTTGGAGTTGAATCCGGCGGATCGGATGGCCTACCGATCGGGTCGGGCGATCGAACTGTCGGAAAAAGAGACGCAGCTTCTGGCCTACCTCATGCAGTTCCCTAATCAGATGTTGAAGCACGATCGGATTTCCCAGCATCTCTGGAAACCGGGCGAAACCCCTGCCAGCAATGCCTTAGCAGCGCAAATTCGGCTCCTGCGACGCAAGATAGAAACCCCTGGAATGCCTGAATTGATTCATACGGTCTATGGTCAAGGCTACCGATTTGGGTCAATGGAGGAGTCGGAGTAGCGCTCTCTGGCGCTGATACGGCCTAAGAGGGGTAAATCGATCGCACGGCCCTGCCATAGGCGTAACATCAGTCCGAGGTTCAAGACGAAGTAGCCCGAGGTGAAGACGCTACTGATGATGAGCAGGGGCAGTTTGAGCGCGTCAACATTTTCGACCCCAACATCTAGGGCCACAGTTCCTGCAAACCAAGCTAGCATGAGCTTGATAGCTAGTCGGCTGAGAGCCTTCTCTTTAGGCGATCGATCGGGTTGGCTTAAGGTCCACATCGCTGGACCCACCCCGAAGACAGGCATCAAGTAGAATAGAAGCATCAGGTCTTTCACGTCTTTCTTCGCTTCTGGGTTGTTGAGAGATGCGCTCATAAGGGGATTTAGGTGAAGTTGGGTGCTGCTATCCGTAATAATATAAGTCAGGTTCGGTTTTAGTGACACAGGATGCAACAGGACACCATGCAAGAGAGCACCATGCAGCCCAGTCCCACAGAATTAGATTCTGCGATTGATGCAGAGACCCATATTGATACAGGGATTCATTCAGACGTTAAGCCTCGAAACCGTTGGTTGGGCTGGTGGAGTGATCTGGGGACCGCGACGAAAGCTGGGGCGATCGCACTGGCGTTGCCGTTGCTGGTTTTGAATGTCTGGGCGGCTTCGACAGCGTTTAATTATTTCAATTCTCTGTTGGTGATTGTGATTGCCGCCTCGCTGCTGGCGTTTTTACTCAATTATCCGGTGAATCTGCTTCAGATCAAGGGCAGTAATCGCGAGCGCGCTTCGATCGTGGTTTTTCTACTGTCTGTGTCGATTTTGTTGGGTCTTGGGGTGACGTTGGTGCCTTTGGCTTTGCAGCAGGCGCAGCAGTTGGTGTTGAGCTTGCCGAAGTGGATTGACTCTGGGAAGCAGCAGTTGTTGCTGTTCAATACCCAGCTTGAAGGCATGGGCTTTCCGTTGAATCTCGATACCTTGACGGAGCAACTGGTCGATCGGCTCAAGAGTCAACTGCAATCCATTACCGAGCAGGCGTTGAGCTTAGCGCTGTTTACGGTGACGAGTTTGATCGATTCGCTGCTGACCTTGGTGTTGACGTTTTATCTGCTGCAACATGGCGATGAACTCTGGGAGAGCCTGATTTCCTGGTTGCCGGGGAAACTCCGTGCGCCGTTCTCTCAGACGTTACGCCAAAGTTTTGAGAAATTCTTCTTAGGTCAATTTATTCTGGCCACTTCCCTGGGTTCTTCCTTGACCTTGGCCTTTTTATGGCTGCGGGTGCCCTTTGGATTGTTATTTGGGTTGACGATCGGGACGATCGCCCTGGTCCCCTTTGGTGGGTCTGTTGGGATTGCGTTGGTTACATTACTCGTTGCCCTGCGGGATATCTGGCTTGGGGTGAAGGTGTTGGCGACGGCAGTATTGGTGCAGCAAATCATTGAAAACATTGTTGCGCCGAGAGTTCTGGGCAGTATTACGGGCCTAAATCCAGTGTGGGTGTTTATTTCAATTTTGACAGGCGCTCGGGTCGGGGGCTTGTTGGGGGTGATTATTGCGGTGCCGACGGCGGTGGTGATTAAGACGGCGCTGGAGGCGATTCGGGTGCCAGAGCCGCGATCGGACGCTGAGACGCCGGATGATAGTCAGAGTGGGATACAAGAGGGAATGAATGGGACGATCGTGGAAACGCGATTGGCGAAGTCTACAGAGGCGATCGTTTTGGATGAGCCTGCTTAGGGGTTTGGTTGGGCTTTGCTAACGCAACGCTTCGCGAACGACTCCGCTCAGCCCTCGATCCTGGTTAGTCCTCAATTGTCCGGGCTTCGACTCCGCTCAGCCCTCGATCCTGGTTAGTCCTCGACTCTCTTCACTCCTCGACTCTCTTCACTCCTCATGATCTCCGTGGGCTGAGCGGAGTCGTAGTTTACGTCCGTAAGGACTAGCCCGAACCCAACTAAGAGTCTCTCAACAGTCAGAGGTGAAATGATGTTGGCACAAGACCTCAAAACAACAACGCTCAGTTCAAAGCAGTCTAGCGAAACCTTGGCTGAATCCCTTGATGCTCCCGTAATTACTTGGGAGAAACTGCCTGCCGACTTTATTCTGCCGGATGACCCCGTGGACAACCTCAATCAATACCCGATCGCCGACGCCTTAAGTAAAATCCTGTATTTATCGGGTTTGATGAAGGAAAATTCGTACACCTTCATGAACTATGGGCTGATCGCGACGGTCAATGGCAAGACGATCGCCAAAGCACCGGACTGGGCTTACGTTGCGAACGTCACGGTTTCTAGAGACGAGATTGTTCGTAGCTATACGCCTTACTTAGAGGGCGATGTCCCCTTGATCGTGCTTGAAATTATTTCAGAAACCGATGGCGGCGAATATTCCAAGCAACTCGAAACCCCGATGGGGAAGTGGTACTTCTACGAGCAAGTCCTGAAAGTGCCTTACTACGGGATTTTTGAGCCGGACAGTGGGGATTTTGAACTGTATCGATTGGGTGATTCTGGAACCTACGATCGGGTCTTAATGGAAGAATCGGGCCGTTATTGGATTGAAGGGCTGAATTTGACGATCGCGGCTTGGAAAGGGACGTACGATCGACGTCAGGGCTATTGGCTTCGGTTTTGGAATCCAGAAGGAAAGCTGCTCCCTTGGTTGTCGGAAGTGTACGAGACGACTCAGCGAGAACTAGGGCAAACCCAGCAAGAACTAGGAGAAACCCAGCAAGAACTAGGAGAAATTCAGCAAGAACTAGAACAAACCCAGCAAGAACTAGCGAAGGAAAAAGCGCTAGCCGATCGTCTGGCCGCAAAACTACGATCGTTGGGAATTGAGCCAGATTAATATTATCTGGATTAATATTTTGGGAATGTTAAGACGACGTGCCAGTTTTGGGCTGCGCTTCTACACTAGGAGACATGCCTGAATTTTTAGGACCCAATTTTTGGCCCGATCGCCCACTCAGCCCCCAACTCCTATGACAAACCCCAACGCCCAACCCAATCCCAACGCTACAACTGTCAATCCCGCCACTGCGCCGAAAGGCAACGCCGCGATCGATCATGGGGCGAAGGGAATTACGCTTCAGCGGGGTGGGGAAGAACTGTCCTTGGAAAAGCTGGACGATCGCTTTACCGTGACGGCGACGACGAAGGAGCAAGTGCCCCAACTTGCTACCCAGGTCTCGGCCCAAGTCAGCAAAAGCCGTCTACCCAAAATGTCGGAGTTCGTGGTGAAACCGGGCGATCGGGATGCGGCCATGAAATCCATCCGTCAGTCGGACATGGTTCAGTATGCCAGCCATGTCTACACCTTTAAAAATGACCCCGCCAGCCGCGTTTATTTAACCAATCGCATCACGGTTCAGTTTATTGAATCCCTTAAGGCCGATGCGATCGACGCCATTACCAAACCGTTGGGCTTGACGCAGATTAAGGCGATCGCGGGCCTGACCAACGCCTACGTCTATGAGGTCTCTTCCACCGCGAATGAAAACCCGGTGAAGGTCGCCAATACCCTGATCCAACGGCCTGATGTCCTCGCCGCAGAACCCAACGTGGTCATCCCGACCCAAGCCCACTATCGCCCCAAGGATTCGCAATACCCTAAGCAATGGCACCTCAACCACACGGGTGGAAATGAATTGGTCTCGGGGTCCCATGTGTTTGCAGAGCAGGCTTGGGATGTGACGAAGGGGAACCGATCGGTGGTGGTGGCGGTGACGGATGACGGCATGGATTTGCGCCATCCTGATTTCCAAGGTCTCGGCAAAATCGTCTCTCCCCGTGACTTTAAAGGCAAAGACTTTCTACCGATGCCCGATGACGCCGATGAAAACCATGGAACTGCCTGTGCCGGAGTCGCGGTGGCGGAAGAAACCGGAGTGGGCTGTGTGGGCGTGGCTCCGGGCTGTGCCTTGATGCCGATCCGGACGACGGGGTATTTGGATGATGAATCGATCGAGGAGATGTTTGACTGGGTGATTCGGCGACGGGCTTCGGTGGTGTCCTGTAGCTGGGGACCGAGTGCGGTTTATTTCCCGTTGTCCCTGCGGCAAAAGGCGGCGATCACTCGGGCAGCGACTCAGGGACGGCGCGGTCGGGGCTGTGTGATTGTCTTTGCAGCGGGCAATGCCAATCGTCCGACGGAAGGGGTGATTAATGAGTCGGGCTGGGAGCGCAATGCGATCGCAGGACCCACGCGCTGGCTTGGCGGTTTTACGGTGCATCCCGACGTGATTACGGTGTCGGCCTGTACGAGTCTGAATACGAAAGCGGCCTATAGCAACTGGGGACCGCAGGTGTCGGTCTGTGCGCCGAGTAATAATGCGCCTCCGGGTGTGGGCTTGCCGGAACTGGGCTATGTGGCAACGCCGCCGGAAGTGAATGAGTATCTGCCGGGACTGGGCATTGTGACGAGCGATCGGTTGGGCGGTGAGGGCTATGATCCGGGAGATGCGACGCCGAATTCGGGTCCTGCGGCCTTTGGGGGAACGTCGAGTGCTTGTCCATTGGTGGCAGGGGTGGCGGCCTTGGTCATTTCTGCGAATCCCTTGTTGACAGCCCGTGAAGTCCGTCAGGTGCTAGAGCAGTCCGCCGACAAAATCGTCGATCGCAATCCCGATCCGCAGTTTGGGTTCCAGAAGGGGAGCTATGAGACTGGGGGCCGATCGGATTGGTTTGGGTTTGGTAAAGTCAATGCGGCGAAGGCGGTGCAACTGGCGGTGCAGAAGCGTCCGGTGCAAGCGGCGTTGAATTCAGGTCGATCGGTCGGTTCGATTTATAACCAGGCTCAAGGCATTCCCGATGGCAGTCCTCAAGGTCTCGTGACGGCGGTGAAACTGGCGGAGTCTGGGGCGATTCAGGATGTGACGATCGCGGTGGACATTGATCATGCCTATTTGGGCGATGTTGAAATCACGCTGATTGCGCCGGGGGGCGATCGGATCTTGCTGCAAGGCCGTACCCTAGGCATCCGCACCAAACTCCAAACGAGCTACACCCTAGCAACAACTCCGGCTTTGCGCTTGCTCTTGGGGACTCCGAGCCAAGGGAATTGGCAATTGGAAGTGGTGGATAGTATTGCGGGGGATTCAGGGAAACTGAATTGGTGGCAAATTAAAATCAGCATCTAGCGCCAAACTCTAAACATCAAAAGCCCCGATCGTCGTCTCGAAGTTCAGCAAACGAGGGACGATCGGGGCCTTTGGCTATTTAGGGCTGTTTACATCTAGATTGAAACCTATCTCCAAGTGCGGCGGAAAACACGCTTTTTAGGAGCGGGCTTGACTTCAGCGGGCTTGACTTCGGCAGGCTTCACGACTGCAGGCTTGACTTCGGCGGGTTTGACCACCGCAGGCTTAGCCACAGCGATGCCACCGACGAGCTTGGTTCCCGTTCCGCCATCTTTCGTGGAGAGGAAGGGACGGAGGTTGATGTTGCCGTTCTTGGGCTTGTTGACATTGCCCAGGCCGGGAAGACCTAGCATGTTGCCGATGCCGCCGAGGAGGTCGTTGCCTTTTTGGCCTGCCAGGGTGTTGACCCCTTGAATCGCTTGGCCGTCATCAGCGCTGGCGAGGTTGTTGAAAATCCGATCGCGGGTTCCCACTGGATCTTGGCCTTGGGGCACCGTGAGGACGATGCGGCAGCCTGCGACGCGCTCAGTGGTGACGCAGATGGTGTTGAGTCCGTTTTGGACAGCAGTGCCCATTTCAGTCAAACCGTCAGGACGATAGCTTTCAAGGCGATTAGCGATTTCACGGCAGCGGGCTTCGGGGGTCCAGCCGCCGCCCATGGCACCAGGAATGGCCCAAGGGAAGGCCCGATCGGGTTGGCTTTCGGGTTGGTACATCACCGTGGGAACGCCATTGTTGTTTTGGCAGATGAAGCGAGTGCCGTTGAGGGGAATCGTGGTATCGGTCTGTACCGTGGTATCCGCTGGAGGGGTGCTGGTGGTCGCTGTAGGTCCGCCATTGTCAGTCGGTAGCACAAGGACATCGGAGTTTTGAGCAGATGCGCTGGAGGCGATCGCGGTGCTGAGCATCAAAGCGATCGCACCTGCTTGACCCAAACGACGTGCAAATTTAGAAGAAGAAGCGTGAGACATAGAGATCATCCTAGGTTTAAAAACAAACCTTATTGTGTGAGTGCTGAGGGGTTTGACGGGGGGAGTCCTTAGAGAGTTCCCCAACTTTGCCGAGCCAGTTGGAGATCTGTCCTAAGGGATTCTAGGCCCGCTGAATCCGGATCTCCGTATTTTTGAACTGTGGACTCCGTAGTCTAATTTTGTCCTCCGTGATTTTTCATGATGTTTACCTAACTTCATGAAGTATGTATCGTGTATACTACGCAGTGGGTGTGAGAAAGGAGAATAGCCTGATGTCGGAGGCAAAACAGCCCCTGGCGGTTCCCAGAGAACTAGTCGGTGCGCCTAATCTTGGGAGCTTGAATCCAAACCTGTTGATGTTTATCTCATCAGTCACGATCGCTACGGTCTCGGCTTGGGGGTATTTCAGTCTTCAGTGGGCGAGCTGGATTTCGTTTGTATTAAATTTCATCGCGTTACATATGGTGGGGACGGTCATTCATGACGCCTGCCATGGTGTTGCCCATCGTAACAAAGTTGTGAATGCAATTTTGGGTCATGGGAGCGCGTTTATGCTCTTTTTCTCATTTCCGGTCTTTACTCGGGTTCACATGCAGCATCATGCGAATGTGAATGACCCTGAGAATGACCCTGACCACATTGTTTCGACCATGGGTCCGCTTTGGCTGATCAATGCGCGGTTTATGTACCATGAAGTCTATTTCTTCCAGCGTAAGCTATGGCGGAAATACGAGCTTCTTGAGTGGATTTTAGCGCGCACTTCGGCGGTTGTGTTACTCCTTGTGGCACAGCATTTTGGGTTCCTGGGATATATTTTCAATTTCTGGTTCACGCCGCTGGCGATCGTCGGGTTGGTGTTGGGTTTGTTTTTTGATTATTTGCCCCATCGTCCCTTTAAGGAGCGCGATCGGTGGATGAATGCAAGAGTCTATCCGAACAAGGTTCTGAACTATCTAATCGGCGGGCAAAACTATCATCTGGTGCATCATCTTTGGCCCGCTGTGCCTTGGTATAACTACGAAAAGGTATACGAGGCGATGAAGCCCGTCCTCGATGAAAAGGGGTGTCATCAGACCTTGGGGATTTTGACGGAGGATCCTTGGAGTTTTTGGTATGACGTATTTATTGGGATTCGATTGCCTCACAAGAAGGCGGTGGTTCCTGATCTAGTTTCGACGGATGCGCTTCCTGTGATTTCTGAGAAACTCGTTCCCCCGATTCCCGATCGAGAACCTGTCTTGAAATAGTCCAATACAACTGAATAACTAAAAACTGAATATTAAAAAAGCGATCGGTTCTACTTAAGTGGAGCCGATCGCTTTTTTGGTTGTGTTCGGGGTTCGGCTCCGCTCACCCCACGAAGATCCGAGGACTGAGCGGAGTCGAAGTCCGGGCGCAAGTTACGACTCCGCTCACCCCACATAGATCTGGGATCTTGAGGACTGAGCGAAGATCCGAGGACTGAGCGGAGTCGTTCGCGAAGCGTTGCGTTAGCAAAGTCCGCCGCTTACAACGTGCCAAATCCCTTCTTCTTCTTATCTTTCTTAGCCTTCTTAGGCGGCTGATAACCTCGCATTCCAGGTCCCGGCTGCGGAGGTTGCTGAGGTCTGCCCATTCCTGGCATTCCACCTGTCATTCCCGGCATCCCCATTCCAGGGAAACCACCACCGCCACCCATTCCAGGGAAACCCATTTGACCACTGCCCATCTGCTGCATGAAGGTCCGCATTCTCTGGAAATTCGTCACCAACTCCGTCACATCTTTTTCGGTATGACCCGAACCCTTAGCGATCCGCTTGCGGCGGTTGGGAGATGTGGCTAGTAGGTCTGGATCTCTGCGCTCCTCTAACGTCATAGAGCCGATCATCGCTTCCGATCGTTTCAGTTGCCGCTCGCCCTCTTTAAGTTGATCGTCGTTGATCATCTTGTTCATACCCGGAATCAGCTTCATCATGCCGCCCAGAGAACCCATGTTTTTTAACATGCGGGTTTGTTTGAGGAAGTCGGTGAAGTCGAATCGGGCTTCCAGGATCTTGTCTTTGAGCTTTTCGGCTTCTTCGAGATCAATTTCGTCGCGGGCTTTTTCCACCAGCGTCAGCACGTCACCCATGCCCAAAATCCGACTGGCCATCCGATCGGGATAGAACGGCTGCAAGGCTTCAACTTTTTCCCCGACCCCGATGAATTTAATCGGCTGGCCAGAAATCCGTCGCACGGATAGCGCCGCACCCCCACGTGTATCGCCATCCATCTTCGTCAGGACCGCACCCGTGATGCCAATCTTGTCATGGAAGGACTTGGTGAGGCTGGCGGCCTCTTGACCCGTCATGGCGTCAATCACCAGGAGAATTTCGTGGGGCTGGACGGTGTCCTTGATGCGGGCTAGTTCGCCCATGAGGTTTTCGTCGATTTGCAGGCGACCTGCTGTATCGATGATGACGGTATCGAGTCCATCAGCCTTGGCTTTCTCGACCCCTTGACGGGCGATTTCAACCGGGTCGGCTCCCGTGCCGAGTTCAAAGACGGGGACGTTGATTTGTTTGCCGAGGGCTTTGAGCTGGTCGATCGCCGCTGGACGGTAGACGTCGGTGGCCACCATCAGACAAGTGCGATTTTCTTTGCGCAGGTGTAGCGCTAGTTTTGCTGTAGCGGTGGTTTTACCTGTCCCTTGGAGTCCGGCCATGAGGACGATCGTTGGGCTGACATCGGCCTTTGCTAGCGGCTCATTGGCCTCGCCCATGACTTCCAGGAGCTGTTGGTAGACGATTTCGATGAATTGCTGGTCGGGTCGGACTCCGGCGATCACCTCTGCGCCGAGGGCCTTTTGCTCGACTTCAGCAATGAAATCCTTGATGACTTGCAGGTTTACATCTGCCTCTAGCAACGCTCGCCGGACTTCACGCAGCGCATCCTTGATGTTGGATTCGCTGATTTTGTCCTGCCCGCGCATTTTTTTCCAGGCTTCTTCTAAGCGATCGGCTAGAGCGTCAAACATAGGACTTACGGTACAGGATTTTAAAGATCACGAGCTTCCACAATACACCAGCGTCTTAGACTGTTTCAAGAGACTTTATTTTCAACCTCACCCGTCCTAGCACCCATGGCTTCTCTAATCGATCGCATCATCCGTTTCAACACCGATCGTCCCGCCGATCGGGTAGCGCTGAAATATCAGGAAATGGCCGTGGATGCCTTTGCGTTTTTGCGGGGAACCTGTCATCTGTTCTATGAGGATTTGCCCCAGACGGGAATTTTCCAAACCGCGCCCGCTGTGTGGATCTGCGGCGATCTGCATTTGCAAAACTTTGGCAGCTTCAAGGGCAACGATCGTCTAGGTCAATCCAAGCATGGCCGTAAGCTGGTCTACTTTGATATCAATGACTTTGATGAGTCGGTGCTAGCTCCCTGTAGCTGGGATTTGGCGAGGTTTGTGGTGAGTTTGCTCGTGGCAGATTTGGGGTTGGATGGGGGGGAGTCGATCGAATTGAGCCAGTTTTTTCTACAAACCTATGCTGAGACGCTGATCACCGGAAAAGCCTGCACCATCCATCGTGAAACCGCTCAAGGCGTGATTAAAGATCTGCTGCAAACTCTAAAAGCTCGAAAACGACGTTCTTTTATTCGTCGTCGCTTGGATCCAAAGGTGCGGGCACTCAAGCGCGTTCCCCATAAAGTTTTGACGGCTTCGGATGCGGATCTGCATCGGATTCATCGCCTCGTCACTCAATGGGCCAAAACCCAGCCTCAAGCCCAGGATGAGCCAGATTTTTTCAAAATTCTCGATATTGCGCAACGCATTGCCGGGAATGGCAGTTTAGGGTTGGAGCGGTATTTGATTTTGGTGCAGGGCAAAGGCTATCCCAATGAATCCTATCTGTTGGATTTAAAAGCGGCCCGATCGTCCTGTCTTCAGCCTTACCTTCAGACGTTGCAGCCAATGTGGAAGACCGAGGCCAATCGAATTGTGGCCGTCCAGTCTCGAATTCAAGACTCTCCGCCTGCTTTGCTCAGTGTTTTGACAGACTCAACTTTGATGGATTCTAAGTTGAGTTATGTTCTCAGGGAATTGCAGCCCACCGCTGACAAACTGGAGTTGACTGCGATCGCCCACCATCCAAAACGTC
>JAAFJU010000240.1 GCA_013298165.1 Synechococcales cyanobacterium bin31.maxbin.ball.101
CGGGAGCCATACGAGCGGCTCTAGCGCTGGCAGTAGAAGTCGCCTGGGCCGTTCCGACGAGACGAACAGCTCCCCGCTGGACCAGGTAGAGGAGTCCAGGTCGGGTGATAATCTTTTCGTCTTTATTAAACGTTCGACAGCGATAGTGTTCCTGTGCCCAGTCGATGATGCGCTGCCAGGTCAGGAAGGGACGGTTGTTGTCGGAATTGGGGTTGGGTGATGCTGAATACATAGGAGATGTTAATCGGCGAGGGAGAAATGGTTCAAACAGACTGTCAAATGTGTCATTCCACACTGCTTGTGCGAGTAGATTTGATCGGTTGCCTACTCCGTATGCTCGCCATCGCAGAATGACATTTCTATCAAACCTTCAGGAGTCGAGTTTTTAATGACTGGTGATAGTCTATCTGTATTCTCACGGGTTCGTCTTTATACCGCAATCTATCCCGAGGGAGATGTTGCGGATTCTACGGAGAGTTTTTTTCACAATTGTAGGGTACCCCAGACCACTTTCCCCGTACTTTCCCTGAGAGACCTTCCGCTCAAACGGTTGCCATCTGTCAACCCGCTGCGCTATCAGTCGCCGATCGCACTATCCCTTGGCGCAAAACTAAAGATCTCTCCTAGGACGATCGCCCAAGTCATTTGTCAGGGATCGGTGGCAACGTCTGATGCAACATCTGATCTTGATTTTAGTTGTAATGAGATGGGTTGGATTACGGTGACGTGGGAGTCGGCGGCGATGGTGCGGGCTTTGGCGGGGCTGTGTGAGGGGATGAAGGGTGAGGGGGGGGATGATATGCCGTTTTGGCTGTGGCGATCGGTCGATCGGGTACAGTCGTTGCGCGCCCAACTGCGATCGTTACATCCTGAGTTTGATTCATTATGTTGTGATGCAACAGGTCAAATGCCGGATCCGGTTCAAGGGTTATTAGAAGCGATGGTTATATTTTTCGATCGGCGCTCTGAGGGCAAAGCATCTGAGGGGAAATCTGGGGACTACCGATCGCTTTGTGATGCGTTTGAGCAGATGTATCGTCAAATTCCGCTATTTAGCGTGGTGACTTCGGTGGACGATCGATATGCGGTGTGGCTTGTGCTGGGCTGGTTTCAGAAGATTTTGCCATTCCGTGAAACTACTGATAAGTAATTCATATGACTTTGGTGTGTCAAAGGGGGTGACAAACCCAAAGGAGTTGGTTATATTATTGAGGTGTGAGGAGCGAACTAAGAAAAACCCCCCGAGACGAAACACGGTCAGTCGTCGGGGGGTTTTTCTATGTCAATTTTTAGATAAGTCTATTTCGAGCGCCTCACTATATTGTTATGGGTACTGAAGAGCACATCATTATTCGAGAACAGCTTAGGAAACGGCCTGGAATGTATTTCGGGACGACTGCACCTAGAGGATTGGTTCAGTTACTCTATGAAGTCATTGGCAACGCCGTCGATTTATTTCTACAAAATCAGGTCTCTACGATCGAAGTTCAGTTGACTGAACTAAGTGCGACGGTAACGGATGATGGCCCAGGATTCTCATTTGAGGCGATCGGACCCGATGGGAAAACGCCATTTGTGGAATACCACTGCACTCGATATCACAACACTCCGTCAGCAATCGGACAACTCCCCCACATTCACATGACGAACCTCAGTGGTGTGGGCTTAGCAGCAGTTGCGGCGGCTTGTCAGGAATTCCGGATTCGTAGTCATCGTCAGGGAAAATTGTGGGAGCAGCGGTTTATCCAGGGCGAACCGACGGGAAACGCAGAGATAATCGGTTTCTCTCAAGGAACAGGTTCGATCGTGAAACTGACTTTCGACCAAGAGCTATTTCAGCAGTCCCAGGAGGTTTTTCAGGACATCACTTCCATTCGGACTTTACTGCATCAGGCTTGTATGGAAACCTCCCATCTGTTTCCAGGCTTAACGATTCAGTGCGATCAAAAGAAATTCTTCTCTGAAAATGGTCTGCTGGACCTAGCTCACCAGAACTATCCGGGCCATCCCAGTAATGAACAATTCAATGGTCAGATCTCCACTGATAAATTTGTTATCCAAGCGGTGGCGATCGGTCAAGACAAGCGCAGAAAACCGGGTTGTCAATCATGGGTGAATGGCGCGAGGTTAGTGGATGAGGGTACGCCTGTGGATGCTTTTCGATCGGCGCTCAAGCGCATCGACTATTATCCTAAGGCGATCTATCTTCACGCCATCATGCTTGAACCTGAGTTTGCAGGTCCCACAAAAAATCGATTAGAAGTTCCCCATCTTCACAGTGAGATGGAGAATCGATTATTTGTGGCGTTGTCAGAATGGCAAAAAGATCTGGCCCCGTCTCACCGCAATCCACCCAGAGGGTTTCAAAACAATCAAAATAAGCCGATCGGCTGACAATCCTAAATCGTCCATGCATTACTACAGCAAAAACTGCTGAATCACCTGTGCAACGCCGTCCTCTTCCACCGAAGGCGCAACCCAGTCTGCCCGTTCTTGGACGATCGCAGGTCCCCCCTTCATCGCCACCCCAATGCCCGCATAGGCAATCATTTCCAGATCATTACAGTTATCGCCCATCGCCATCACCTGATGAGCCGCAAGTCCCAGCACCTCTTCCGCCAAGAACTTTGCTGCAGAACCCTTGTTGGACAAAGGATTAGCAGCTTCTAGAAAGGTATCTACAGAAGTCGTGAGATAGAGATCGTCCGGTGAATGAATCGCTTTTAACTCGCGCTGACAGGTTTGAATCAGCTCCGTATCCTGACTAATGGCCAAAACTTTAGTCAGTTCGCCCTGGTCTAAAATCGATCGCAACTCCTCAACCACGATCGGTTCCGTCCGACATCTCTCGCAGTAACTCGTACTATCCGGCGTCATCTCGCGCACATGAAGCCGATCGTTTAAGTAAAAATGCACCGAGATCAGATTTCGCAAGTGAGGCTGCTCAAAATAGTCCAAAAGCTGGATCGCCTGCTCCCGCTTCAACGTGGTGTGGCGCAGGCGATCGTGCCCGGGTTGCTGAATCCAGGCTCCTTGATAGGTCAACAGCGGCAGATTGGACCGAACCATCTCGTGAAATCGCATAGCCGACCCATACATCCGTCCCGTCGCGATCGCCACCGCAATGCCCTTGGCTTGAACCGCCGCGATCGCCTCCAGGACGGGTTGAGAGATGGTGTTCGATCGTCCAGAAATCGTCCCATCGATATCGAGAATCAGGAGCTTAACGTCCTTTGCTTGCCTTGAGATCGCTTCCGGGTTCATAACGGGTGATGCCTCGTTGAGCGCGCTTTTGCTCCTGTTGAAGCACTGTTTTGACACCACCCTGTTCGAGCAGGGTCAGCATCAGGGGAGACAGCGTTCTGTCAGAAACCTTGCCAGTGGGAGTACTAGCAGCCTGCGCGATCGCATCATACCAAAGGCCCGCCTCTGCATAGGCATTGACCCGCTCTTCTAGGGACATTTTTGCCGTGAGTTTCTCCTGAACCGGATTAGGCGCGACCCGTTCAATCCAGCCTCGAACCACCGTACTATCGGTGTTGCGACGAATACTGCACAAGCGGCTGATATTCCAACGATAGCGACGACCGACCACCAGTTCTGGAACATTGTCCGGCAGTTGCACTTCGTTGAGTCCCGCCTTCGCTTCGGGCAGTTCCTGACTCCAGACAGGCTCACTCATCCCAGGTTCAACGATCGAAAACTGCATGGGCAACATCGAATCCGAAGCGCTGTACCACAGGAGCTTCGGACGCGCCTGCGTCGTCAATCCCACATGGTCGGGGGGGGCTAGCAAGGTCACGGGAATCACTTCCGTCCCACAGTTACGGGAACCGCCCCCCTGAGTCCGGCTGGGCGCACCCCGTCGTCCAGGAGGGACATAGCGGATGCTGCGAGCTTGGGCGATCGCCGTTGAAAAAATAGGCGTTGTCACCCTCTGCCCAGAGGCGAGGTGGGTCAACTCAGGAAGGCTAGTCAGTGCGATCGTTCCGGTCATGGCCCATAGCACTTGTGGAATGAAACGCATAGTTCAAGTCTCCTGAAAGGGAATTTTAAGTAACAAGTCAATAGTGGAAGATAAATTGCTTGCTTCAAAAATATGGCAAACATCATTTCCCAGCATAAGAGTGAACCTTTGACTGTGCCTACCGTACTAGTGCGGAATCTAAATGGCGGTCTTCTGGAAGGAAATACAAGGCGGCGTGATCTAACCACGGAGAACTGAACATCACTTTTCCAAAAACCTGATTGAACCGTCCATTGGTTAGCAATCCAGTTCTGTGTTACCCTATCAAGGCTGTAAAAAACCACACACCTAGAATTTCGGGTGCGATCGGGACTTACTGATTTCGTGCAAGAACGAACCGGAATGAACGCTTCTATGTCTTCCTTTGTGTTTCGCCTTCTCATCGAACAGCCTGAATCGGACATCTAGGTGGAGGATTAACCCGAAAGGAGAAAAACAATGCCCGTCGTCTCTTTGGCTCAAATGCTTGAGTCTGGTGTTCACTTTGGTCACCAAACTCGTCGTTGGAACCCCAAAATGAAGCCCTACATCTTTGCGGCTCGCAATGGTGTCCATATTATTGACCTCGTCCAGACCGCAGGGTTGATGGATGAAGCCTTCAACTTCGTCCGTGCTGGATCCGAGCAAGGTAAAAAATACCTGTTCGTTGGAACCAAGCGTCAAGCTGCTGGCATCGTCGCTCAAGAAGCGGCCCGCTGTGGTGCTTACTACGTGAACCAGCGTTGGCTCGGCGGAATGCTGACCAACTGGGCCACCATCAAAACCCGTGTCGATCGCCTCAAGGAATTGGAGCGGCTCGAAGAAACAGGTGCGCTGGATATGCGTCCTAAAAAGGAAGCTGCCGTGTTGCGTCGTGAACTTGAAAAGCTTCAGAAATATCTGGGCGGCATCAAGAACATGCGCAAGATTCCTGACGTGGTGATCATGGTGGATCAACGTCGTGAATACAACGCCGTTCAAGAATGCCAAAAGCTGAACATTCCGATCGTCGCCCTGTTGGATACCAACTGCGATCCTGATTGCGTCGATGTGCCGATTCCTGCCAATGATGATGCGATCCGTTCCATCAAATTGATCGTGGGCCGTCTGGCAGATGCGATTTATGAAGGTCGTCACGGTGAAGTGGCACCGGAAGAAGGCTACGACGGTGAAGACTACGAAGATTACGAAGATGAAGAGGGCGCAGAAGGCGCTTCTGACGAAGGTTAAACC
>JAAFJU010000128.1 GCA_013298165.1 Synechococcales cyanobacterium bin31.maxbin.ball.101
GCTTCAGGGTGACGATCGGCGATCGGCTTGGCCACTGCTGTGGGTTGGCGTGGGCTTTTGGGGAGTTTTGGCGCTGTATCACTGGGGAACGGCGATGGCGCTGTTGGGCACGGTGTTGAGTGCGGCAGTGCCTTTGGGGGTGTTTTTTGGGCTGTTGTGGACGATCGCTTGGTTCAATCCTTTGATTACTTGGTCTGACTATTGGGTGATTGAGAACAATGGCAGCTTGATTGCCTGTGCCAAGCTCTACGAGGGTAATAGTACCTGTGAACTCTACGATGTGTTTGTGGTTTCCCATTGGCGGGGGTATGGCTTTGGAACGGCGCTGGTCACGATGTTGAGTCAGCAAGCGCGATATTCGCTGTACTTGGCTTGTTTACCCAATGCGATCGGGTTTTATGAAGGCTTGGGGTTTGCGGTGACGAACGACAGTCTCGATCCCGGTCTCATGCGTCGCTTGAGTTTACAAAATCCTCGATACCAGAAGCTGGGACTGACGCCCATGGTGAAAAAAGGGCAGAGGTAGGGGTTGAAGAATAGATTTTTATAGAGAGACGACTAGTTGTGTTCGGGGTTCGACTCCGCTCACCCCACGAAATATCGAGGACTGAGCGGAGTCGTTCGCGAAGCGTTGCGTCAGCAAAGTCCGGAACATAACCCACGAAAGATCGAGGACTGAGCGGAGCCGAAGTCCGGCCAAGATCAGCCTTGCAGAACAGCGCGCCAAGCCTCAAAATGACTCGCCAACTCCGACTGCACCAACTCCGACTGATCCCCAGACGCGAGCCACTTAAGCTGAGCCGTTCCCTTCTCCGCCTCCGCATCACCCAGAATCAGACAAGCCGCCGCCGCCGATCGATCAGCCCGCTTAAACTGCTTCCCAAAGGCACTGCCACTCAGGTCCAACTCCGCCTTAAAACCCGCCTGCCTCAACTGCTGCACCAGCTTCAACGCCTGACTTTCCGCCACCACACCCTTAGAAATCACATAGAAATCCACGGGTGTTACAGATGTGTCATTCCCCAGCTTTTGCAGCAGGATCACCAAGCGCTCTAACCCCATCGCCCAACCGATCGCAGGCGTCTCAGGTCCACCCAGCTCCGTCACCAGCCCGTCATAGCGTCCACCCGCACAGACCGTCGCCTGCGCCCCCAAATCCGCCGACTGAATCTCGAACACCGTGTGGCTGTAATAGTCCAGACCTCTCACCAGTCGGGGATTCACCTGACAGGCAATACTCAAATCCGCCAAAAGCTGCTGCACCCGATCGAATCTCGCCTTCGATGCATCACTCAGATGGTCCAAAATACTCGGCGCACTGTCCAAAATCTTCTGCGTATTTTTATCTTTAGAATCCAGGATGCGCAGCGGGTTCCGGGTTAGACGGTCTTGAGAATCTGGATCCAGGTCAGATTTATAGGGCGTTAGATAGGCCACCAGCGCCTCACGGAACTGGGCACGATCGGTCGTATCACCAATGGAATTCAAGTCAAAGGTCAAATCCTTCAGACCGATCGCCTTCAAAATGTCTGTGGCAATGGCGATCGCTTCCACGTCCGCCCGAGGATCCGCACTGCCCAACATCTCCAGCCCCAACTGATGAAACTGCCGCTGACGACCCGCCTGGGGCCGCTCATAGCGAAACATCGGTCCCACGTACCACAGACGCTGAACCCCACCTTGAGCCATGAGATTATTCTCAATCAACGATCGCACCACTCCCGCCGTCCCTTCTGGACGCAGGGTCAGACCCCGATCGCCGCGATCGGTAAAGGAGTACATCTCCTTACTGACCACATCCGTCGCCTCACCCATTCCCCGAGCAAACAGCTCCGTCTGCTCAAAAATCGGAGTACGGATTTCCGACACCCCAGCCCGATCGAGGATTTCACGGGCCGATCGTTCGATTAACTGCCAATAGCTCACCTCAGACGGCAAAATATCCCGCGTTCCTCGACTGACTTGAATCGTTGCCATCTTTAAAACATCCCCTTAAGGCTCATCTACGGCTCATCTTGAGCCTCAGAATTATACGGCGGATTATAGGGCGGTAGCGTACAGCAATTCACCTCATCTAAACAGACCTTCCCCCACTGCAACGCCCAACGCACGAGCGCAACTCGATTGTCCGTCTCCGTTTTGGTCAGAATGTTGCTAATGTGGTTATCGACAGTTCGTTTACTAATTTCAAGCTGTTCAGAGATATCTTGGTTGGTTAGACCTGAAGCCACAAGTTCAAGCACCTGTAACTCCCGCTCTGAGAGCGCAGATTGAACCTGAGAGACACTGTCCGCCATGAATGCACTTCCAAACCAGATGCGTAATTATGCTTATGACTCATTCTACTCTTAGGACCCAGATCTTCGCTAGATAGAGATGACCCGCCACCTTTGATTTCCATGGAAGACCTTCACTGCCCCAACCCATTCTGCAAACAGCCAAACCTGATCACCGCTGACTTCTGCCAAGCGTGTCATACTTTTTTACCTAAACGCTATCTCTGGATGGTTGGACAGGACTCTCATCATCTCTCACCTGGAACCAAGCTCAACGATCGTTATCTAGTTCTCGAAAACCACATCTTGCTCGATCGCTACCCGGCGAATCCGCCGGAGATGCCGAGAGAAATCTCCATTCTCCTAGAAGCTTATTTAAAACTTAGCCATTTCATCCCTCACTTACCTAAGGTCTACAGTGCAGTCACTTTAGAAGGCGAAGAACAGATTCTTCTAGAAGAAAGTGCCATCTATCCCTATGTCATACCCGTTATGGCAGGCTCTCAAACTGAAACTCAGTCTGGAAGATTAATGCCCACGCTGCAATCTCAGTGGGCGATCGCAACCCCTTTTAGACTGCTCAACTGGGTTTACCAAATTGCAAATTTATGGGATCCGCTCCATCGATTTAATGCAACAGAGACACTGTTCTGCATGGATTGTATTCGTGTCGATAGTGGAATGGTTAGGCTTTTAGAATTACGGTTCAACCCAAAAAACAAAGAAAATTACACATTACCTCTTCTCCTACAGTATCTAATTCATTATAACGACCAGTCTGAGGCTAAAGCAGACTTAACCGTTATGCGACGGCTCAGAGATATGTATGAACGATTGATCCACGAGCCTGAGGAGGATCATAGCTATCTATTATGTGAGTGGCTGGATCAAGAAATGATCCACCATAGTGCTGGATCATTAGAAGTCACGATCGTTACTCAAACCGATCAAGGCCCTAATCGTAGTCGGAATGAAGATTCCTGTTATCCTACTCCGACACAACGACAACGTCAGATGCACTCGATGGACGTGGAAAAACCGCTATTAGTTGTCTGTGACGGAATTGGTGGACATGAGGGTGGGAATATTGCGTCTAATCTTGCGATCGAAACTGTTACTAAAGTTCTTCACCATCGAATTCCAAAGGTTTCTGGATATCAAAGTCAGATTGATACTGCGACTATTATTGAAGATGCAATTAGAGTTAGTAATGATGCAATTTCCAATCGTAACGATCAAGAAGGTCGAAGCGATCGGCAGCGCATGGGAACCACGATCGTACTGGCTCGGGTTGAAGGTCAGCGAATTCAAATTGCCCATGTAGGAGATAGTCGAGCCTATCGAATTACGGCTAGGGGCTGTTACCAGCTCACGGTCGATGATGACATTGCCTCTCGGGAAGTTCGTTTAGGATATACGCTCTATCGGGAAGCGCTTCAACATAATGGTTCAGGGGCTTTAACTCAAGCGTTGGGGATGGTTTCATCTTCTCTGTTGCATCCCACGGTGCGAACTTCTTTTGTGGATGAGGATTGTATTTATCTGTTGTGTTCTGATGGATTAAGTGATTTCGATCGCATTGAAGAATTCTGGGCTAAGGAGTTGATTCCCGTTCTTTATGGTCAAGTCAAACTATCAGATGCCTGTCAAAATTTGATTGAACTGGCCAATGCGCACAATGGTCATGATAACGTTACCGTTGGTCTTCTCCATTGCAAAGTAAAGACTGAAAATTTAACGAATGTGTCAGCCCGATCGACCTTGCTTCCCCTGTGGAGTGCTAAACCGAAAGGTGCCGTCGCGCAAACTATGCAATCGTCTGGTCCAACTCAGATTCCTCAAGAACAGCGGCGAGGGAAAACTCGTGTCAAGACGAAGTTATTGCAAACGCCTCGATCGAAAGCTTCCCGAGGAAAGTGGATTTTCTTGTTTTCATTACTGGCTGGAATTGCCGTTGTAACAGGTCTGATAGCGCTGCTGCTAAATCCCAATCGAGTGTTGAAAGGCGATGATCCCTTGGTAGATTCCAGTACGAATCCCAACGCAGGAAATCCTCTGCTGTCAGGTGGTTTAAAAGTGAATCAATTGGTCAAAGTCCTACCGCCGATCGCCCCTGCTCCTGTCAATACACCCAATGCTCAATCTCCTGTTCCCAGTCCTGAAGCGCCTGCTAGTTTAGATCTTTTACCTAATCCAGGTTTGCCGTCGAAGGGAGAGATGGATATTCGCGTGGGCGAAATCAAGCCTGGTTCAGTTTTGCGGGTGGTCGATCGTCAAATGGTGTCCATCGGGGGTAATACTTCAGTTCCTTGGGTGAAACTTCAAGTCTGTAGTACAGCAGCGATCGGCGATACTAAGCAATTAAAACCAGGTATCGAAGGCTGGCATTCAGAGACCACATTGCTTTCACAGATCGCTCCTACCTCTGTGCCCTTGTCGCCTTCTGCGAATAATGCCTGCCCAGTTCTCAATTCGAGTCCAAACCCAGTTACCAGCCCAGCCACAAGTCCAGTTGCAAGTCCAGCGACAAAATCTGGAGGATAAACCTTCTTTGAACATACTATTTGGAAATACTATGGTGAATGTCTGCTTCAGGTGTGCTGTTCATGTCTTCTCCTCTTCCTTCTCTAAATCTTGCAATTGATCGGCTCCGGGCAACAGGGGTGAGTCACTTTGCGGTGCATGTCATTGATGCGCCCTATCGGGCTGGATATCTGTTGCAGGATGTCCTATGGGAAGAGGCGATGTCGAAGGCTTGGGGCGCTTGGCAAGAGATGTTTGCGGTGCGATCGGTGCCGATGGTGCCCTATTTGTCGGGTTTGACGGCTTCATCAGGTAATCCAGCCGTCGTTGCTCCTAGTAGCAGCACCTTGCCCTACAGCGTTCGCCTGATGCAAACCCTAGGAATTCACCTATGGCAATGGCTGTTTAGTGCGGCGATTCAAGGGGCGCTTAGTCAGAGTCAGGGGATCGCTATGGGCCGGAATGTGCCGCTGCGAGTGCGGCTGGATGTGCGGGACCCGGATCTGATTGCGGTGCCTTGGGAGATTATGCAACCCCAAGCGGGAATGCCTGCGATCTCCCTGGGACAGCAGGTGTTATTCAGTCGGACGACCAGTGATGTCGGGGCGTTGCCGCCGATGCGATCGGACCAGATGGTGAATGTCCTGGTGGTTCTGGGGCAAGATGCCACGATCGCCAATGGTCCCATCACAACAGCACCGCCCCCCGAAAACAGCACCATTCGACTGCGCCTCGAACAAGAGGCATTAGCCCTACGGAAAGTGCTAGAAAATGTCAGTACCTTCGCGACGACAGCGGGCTGTTTTGTAGATACCTTGGTGCAGCCGACGCCTGCGGAGCTATTGCAGAAGCTGAATTCAGGCCGCTATAACGTGCTGTTTTATGCAGGTCACGGGGTTCCGGCTCCCGATGGTGGAATGCTCTTCCTGCGTCCGGGTGGGACGATGAATGGGACGGAATTGGCGCAGGTCTTGGTGCGGGTGGGCGTGAAGTTGGCGGTGTTTAATGCTTGCTGGGGAGCATTGCCGGATCAGCGTGAGGGGCAGACGATCCCCAGGAGTAGTCTGGCCGAAGTCCTACTCCACCATGGAGTTCCGGCGGTGTTGGCGATGCGGGATTCGATTACGGATGGGGAGGCGTTGGCCTTTATCCAGACCTTTGCCCAAGCCTTAGCCGATCGGCTCTCCATCGATCAAGCCGTCGCGATCGCCCGCCAAAATCTCCTGACGCTGTTCAAATTCAATCAGCAAGCTTGGACGCTTCCGGTGCTATATATGCATCCTGAGTTCGACGGAGAGCTGGTAAAACCCCTAACCGAAGGACTCACCCAGATTCCCACCAATCCCACCCACTTTGCAAAACGGGTTCCGGTGGCAGGGTTCCGGACGACTGATCAATCTCAGACCTGGGTGCTGCGCGGTGGGTTGATGAGTGTGGGGATCAGTGATGAGAATGATGTGGTCTTACAGGATCCAGGCGTGTCACGGCGTCACGCGGAAATCTTCTGTCGGAATGGCTTTGGGGAGTCGGTGACGTATTTTCTCAGGGATGTGTCGCGCTATGGGACCTGGGTGCAGGATGCGCAAGGCTGGCAAAAAATTAATCACCAGGAAGTGCAGCTTTTTGCGGGGATGCAGGTGAAGTTTGGGGGACCGCAAAATATGGCGATGGAATTTATTGTAGATGGGGAAAACTAACTCTAGGTCTAGGGTACAGAATTCTCGATCGAGTCTTTAGCGCTTGTCTCAGTTGACTGGACTGGGTTGTACTGTAGTGGATGAGTATTTATACTGGTCCTTCATTTTGTGATGGCAGTGCTTGCAGCTACAATGGTTACAAACTTCCTGAAATACTTAATCTTTTTTAACTTTAATTAAGTTACATATTTCTACTGATTGAAGAAATTTCTAAGTGCAAGACAATTTAGACTCTGAATCTACTCGAAATCTACCCGATTTTATCTAGACTGTGGTTTCGTTCTCTTGTGGTGTGAAAAACGGTCAGTCGTTCGATTCTTTAAAAAATGGTGTTCTTGTGATTTATAGCGGTGATCTGCCGAGCGGGCAAAAGCTTTATCTTGAAAATCAAGGTGATGCAACGATCGTAACGATTTTGATGCAGCAGTCTGGACAGCAGCAACAGTCCGGCAGCAGTTTTGTGACGGGTCCGTGGCAGAGTCCACCCGAGATTTTTGCATCGGGCCAGGGTGCGGTGGTGCGAGTGACGACGGCAGCGGGGGTCTGGGGCCTGATGGTCCAGGGAATGAGCTTGATGGTCCAGTCGGGATCGCTCCCGATGGGCGATGAGTTTCGGCCTGTGAGTTTGACAAGTCTGTCTCAAATGCCGCAACAGCAACAGTCCAGTGCGGCAGGGTTTGCAATGCCTCCGATGCAACCGATGCAACCGATGCAACCGATGCAACCGATGCAACCGATGCAACCGATGCAACCCATGACCATGGGAAACATGAGCATGAATGCAAGCCCGATGCAGATGCAAATGGGAAATATGGGGATGACGATGGGACAACCGATGTCTAGTGCGAGTTCGAGCAGTCAAGCGAGTGTGAGTTCTAGCGGCAATGCTGTGGGCAATGCTGCAGGAAACACGAATTCTGCCTCCTCAAAATCAGCTAAGTTTTGCAGTCAGTGCGGTTCTGGGTTGGCTGAGGGCGCTAAGTTTTGTTCGAGTTGTGGGCATCAAATTTCCTAGGTTTGGTGGGTGTTGGGATTGGGTGATTTGTGCATTGGTTTAGAAGGAGGGATCAGGTGAGTTTGCTCTATGGACAGGCGGTTTGGACAGAGATTCAGGCATTGGGGGAAGAGGTTGAACGATCGCTTCAGGATCAGGATGTTCAACTGTGGATGGGCGGAGAACCGACGTTTGTGTCGGCGTCGGATTTTGACTCCTCTCAGTGGCAGACGGCGGCTTTGGGAGATGATAAGCGACGTTTAGCGGAACGTCTTTTGCATCGGTTGGTGCATCAGTACAAGCAGGCGTCGGTGCTGGAGAAGTACGGCTTGAAGGAGCCACTGGTGGGTCTGGGTGGCATGATGCACTATGGATCCGGAAAGTTGTATCCGGGGGAGATGTTTCCTCGGTGGGCGATCGGGTATTTTTGGCGGGCGGATGGGTTGCCGATTTGGTGTGATCCACTGCTGGTGGCGAACGATCGGGGGATGACGAGTTTTGAATCGGCACAAGCGTTTGTCCAACGATTAGTCGGGATGTTGGGCATTCAGTTTAGTCTGGTAATGACGGCCCAATCGTCCGGCGAGGCGGCGGGGTTTGTGGTGCCGTTGGTTTCGACCCATGAGGGTAAGCAAACGGTGTGGTCGTCCTGTGAGTGGTCGATCGCGAAATCGGGTTCGAGCTTTGACGGTGTGAGTTCCACAGTCTTGGAACTGGATGCGATGGAGACTTTGGAGTCGATCGGGTTGCGATTGCCCTTGGGGTATTTGTCGCAATCAGCGGCTTTGGCCTATGAGGAGAGTGAATTGACGGCTGCGCCGTTGGGGTATGAGAGTCAGATCTTGCCTCAGGATTCGGTGCAGGTGGCGTTGACGGTGGAGGTGCGCAATGGCACGCTGTATGTCTTTTTGCCCCCGATCGGTTCGGATGCACGATTTTTAAATCTGGTTCATGCGATCGAGTTGACAGCATCGAGTTTGAATCTTCCGGTGCGTTTAGAAGGATTTGCGCCACCTGTGGGCGATTCCCGTTCCGGGAGGCATTGCCAACGGATTCGAGGCTTTCAAATTACGCCAGATCCGGGCGTAGTCGAGGTGAATATTCATCCCGCTTCGTCTTGGAATCAGCTAGTGGCGTTGAATGAGATTTTGGAGCAGGCGGCGATCGCCGTTGGTTTAACGACGACGAAACTTTCTTGGGATGGGCGGCGGCTGTCTACGGGTGGCGGGGCGCATCTGACCTTGGGGGGATCGAGTCCTGAGATGAGTCCGTTTTTGCGACGGCCTGATTTGTTGCGAAGTTTGATTACTTATTGGCAACGACATCCGAGTTTGTCGTATTTGTTTGCGGATGTGTTTGTGGGACCGACGAGTCAGGCTCCGCGCATTGATGAGGGGCGGTTTGGCTCATTGTATGAATTGGAAGTGGCCTTTGGTGCGTTGGAATCTGGGGTTGAAGCGCAGACGATCGATCGATTGCTGTCCAATCTTTTAGTCGATGTCTCCGGCAATGGTCATCGCAGTGAGTTTTGCGTAGATAAGCTATTCCCTACAGCGAATCCAAGAGGTTGCTGGGGTGTTGTAGAAATGCGGGGTTTTGCGATGCCGTTGACGGCGCAGATGCGGTTGGTGCAGGTGTTGTTGCTGCGATCGTTGGTGGCGAAGTTCTGGCAAACACCTTACACAGAATCGTTGATTCGCTGGGGAACGGCATTGCACGATCGCTTCCTATTGCCGCATTTTATTCGCGAGGATTTGGCGGCGGTGTTGGTGGAGTTGCGGGCATCGGGGTTTGAGTTTGATTTGGACTGGTTTGAACCCTTCTTTAATGCACGGTTCCCGGCCTATGGTGAGGTGACGGTGATGGCGGGCGATCAGCGCTTGAATCTGGAGTTGCGTCATGCGATCGAGATTTGGAATGTGATGGGGGACGCGGGATCTGGAGGCTCTTCACGGGCGGTGGATGCTTCTATGGAGCGGGTTCAAATTGTACTAAGGGGTACGGAGTCCGATGACCTCCGGTCGGTCGAAGACCATCGCTTCCGGGTGATCTGCAATGGGTTCCCGGTGCCGCTGCAACGGACGACGGCGACGGATGAGTGGGTGGGTTCGGTGCGGTTCCGAGCGCGTAGCATTGTGGATGCGATTCATCCTGCAATTCATCCCCATGCGCCGTTGGTGGTGGAGGTGGTGGATGTTGTTTCGAGTGAGTCTTTAGGCGGCTGTACGTACCATGTTCTTTCCCCGGATGGTGTCGGGTATGATGGTCTGCCGAAGTCGGTTGAGGAGGCTGAAAAGCGCGTGTCTCAGCGTTTTGTTTCCCATGTGCAGGGCCATTCACTTCCTGAGTTGCCGATCGTGCTTCCGAATGTGGATTATCCCTTGACGTTAGATTTGCGACGGTGTTAGGGATTTTGATCGCTGTTTCGTTTGTTGTATGGATTCGGGCGGGCAGTCCCCCGGCCCCCAATTCTGGGGGAGCTTTGATTCAAAGTTCTGTTTGGTTAATGGGAAGTGGAATTATTGCTAGAATAGGGTGAGATTTCCAGTCTTGGGAGTGAATGAGATGGCGCAGTTGTTGGCAGTGACGGAAGCGGTCAAAAGCTTGAGTATGGTGGAAGCCGAGTTTGGGTTGCGGCAGATTGTGGAGGATGATTTTTTCTCAGAATGGGTGGTGGATTTGCCGGAGATCAGTTCGATTGAACGAGTGGCGATCGATCGGTTGAAAGCACGATTTATGGAGCATTTTTATCAAGGGCAAATTACAGAGGGATCGGTCGATCGGCTTTTGGTGTCACCGTTGTTGGATTTGGCTGGGTTTTATGAGCCAGGGTTGCGGGTGGTATTAGTGATAGCGACGGAGATTTCGATGGAGACTGCATTGCCTCAGGCGTTGACTTATATGGTTGCCAATCCCAATGGGGAACAGCCGATGTTTGGGTTAGTGACGAATGGGCATGGGTTTGCGTTTGTGAAGATGCAACGATCGTCGCAGGGAATGGTCTATGGATTTAGCGATCGGTTTACGTTGATGGCAAGACAAAATCAATTGGAATCGGTGCTGCGAATTTTGAAGAATTTGAATCCTGCATAAGGCGCAAAACAGAATTCTATGAGCGATCGGCTCCATCCTGATTCTGAAGGGACAGGAGAGTGTGGAGATGCGTTTGGATCGGGTATGATCAGAGACAAATTGATGGGATATTTGAAATGAAATTCTCTGGTCTTTCATTCATGGGAAATGCGACATTACCGTCGATCGATCGATCGGCTGAACGATTGGCGATAACGTACAGTATGGATGCGTTAGTTCCAGGGCTTTATGTGTGGGTGGGACGGTTGACGTTGCGGTGGGGTGGATGTGAGGCGGAGGACAATTATTCGGGGATGATTCATCAGTCGATCGGCTGTGCGATCGTGTTGCCGGGATATCGAATTTTCAGTACCTATCAGGGCAGCTATGACCCTCGATAGGCATCGCATTGATGGTATTGAACCCATCACGTCGAAGGTGTTGCCTGCTCAGGTTTTTAACGATCGGTTGGTGGCGGCGGGCTACACGCAAGCAGGTTCGGCTCCAGCGCAAGGGAATCGACTCAAGGTGTGGTGGGTTCATCCTGAGTATTCCAGGGTGGAGGCGATTTACAGTCCGGATGGGTCGATCGCGATTACGGCTTATCATGTCACGCTGTAGGACCGATCTTTGTATTGCTGTTTCAAGTGTCAATTCTGCTAGTGTGTGCCGGAAGATTTGCTATAGCCGAGGGACTTGAGGATACGGCGAATATTGTTGTAGGCAATCTTGGTGGGATCGCTGGATTGATGGGCGTTTAGGTGGGTGAGGATTTGGTAGAGATTGGTGAGGTTGGGGGCGATCGTGTCGCTGGTGTCTTTTCCGTAGGCGATTTTGGCAATTTCTTTTGGGGAGTAGTCGCAGAGGAGTCCTCGAAGGATAATTTTTTCTCGATCGGTGAGCTTTTCGCTGATGCGGACTTTGATATCGAGGTAGAGGCGATCGAGATCCCATTCCTGAGCCGCTTGGATAAAGTGGGGATCGTCCGATGGGGGTTCGGGGAGCATAGGGGTTTGATTATGGAGGGGATATAAATACTTGCCAGTGTAGTAAAAATACACAGACTTCTTGGTGATTTGGGGCATTTCCTTGCAAAATCTTCATAATTCTCTCGAAAAGGTGTTGCACATTGCATCGGTTTTGTCCACTCAGGAGTCTCTATTTGGGATTTTTGGGAGAGGGGCTAGGATTTTTGGCATGGGTCGATCGATTGCAACGATCGCCTTCCGGTTCAGAGATTTGCTAGAGCTTTCAATCTTTTCTGTAATTTTCTAGGTCATTTCTTAAACTCAGGTTTTATGCCTACCAACAATTCTTCTTCTTCAAGTTTTGCGATCGATGCGTTGAACTCTCTTTCGTTGCAAGGTGACATCCGATCGCCGCTAGAGATCAATGCTCCACGCTCTATTTCATCCTTTGCGATCGCGTCGGGTGGAACGTTTACTGACAATGCCAGCAGCAATTTTGCGGGGGTTTTGAGTAATCCTTTTGATGATGCGCGGGTGTATGCCAATGGGGCGGTGACGCTGAATGGGATTCCGACGTTTTCGGGCTTTGGCAATGGGCTGACGTTGGGTCCGACGGGGACGCTTCAGAATGTGTCGGCGGCGATCGCGGGATCGTTGAAACTGGGGACTGTGGCGCAGGCGATCGCGATCGATATTCCTTCGTATTCGTTGCCGACGATCGGGACTGTTGACCGGACGATCGATGTTTCGCAGTTTGCGTTGAATGGTGCGGCGGATGTGGCGGGGGCGTTTGGGGGATTTGGGACGATTAAGTGGACGGGTGGGAGTTTGAGTTTGCCTGCTGCGACGGTGCTGAAGAATCTGACGATCGTGGTGGAAAATGGCGATGTGAATTTTAATGGCGATCGGCATTTGCTGGAGAATGTGCGGTTGGTGGTGTTGAATGGGTCGGTGAATCTGGGGGATGTGCAGGGGCAGAATTTGTCGGTGTATGCGGCGCGATCGATTCATATGAATCAGGGGGCGCGGTTCTCTGGGAGGAGCTTTCTAGGGACTCAGAATGGGGATGTGATCTTTAATGGTGCGACGAGTACGATCGAGGCGAAGGATTATGTGAAGGTGATTGCCCATGGGGATGAAGTGACCCCCAACTTTCGGACAGGATACTAAGAGTAGTATTCTTGTTCCAAGGGAGGGACAACATCATGAGTGGAAAACGTCGTCAATACACCGCAGAATTTAAGAGCAAGATCGTCTTGCAAG
>JAAFJU010000328.1 GCA_013298165.1 Synechococcales cyanobacterium bin31.maxbin.ball.101
GCATTGTCTCGATTACATCGGTTCACCCATATTTTCGGCGAAGTCGCATCCGTCAGTTGTCGCGCCACCTATCAACCCTCAAACGACCCTGCTTATTACAGTTCTTGCCAATGTTCGGGGCAGTTTCTGTTTAAGAATGGTTTGCTTTTGGATGTGATCTATGGCAAAGGTGAGGCGGTATGGGTGCCGGAGCGCAAGCTGGAAATCCAAGGGAGCGCGGGGGCTTTGGTGTTTGATGGCGATCGGGGGACATTGATTCAATCTGATGGGAGTCATGAAATTGAGGTGCCGGGACGACGGGGATTGTTCTCTCGGGATATGGCGGCAGTCTTGGATCATTTATTGGACCAAACGCCTTTATATGTGACGTTGGAGCAGAGTTTGTACACGATGAAAGTGGCAGAAGCGGCAAAACGATCGGCAGAACTTGGGAAGGCGATCGAGATGATCTAATCTTCAATCCTGAGACGTTAATTCACATAAAAACATTGCCATGACTGAGTTTCGAGATGATTACGATCTACCATGGACCTCAAACGCTATGAGCAGGAAAAACAAATGCCCTACATTACCTCAATTGAGCGTATGGGAATTGCTGAAGGTCTTGAACAAGGTCTTGAACAAGGTCTTGTTCAAGGTCTTGTTCAAGGTCTCGAACGGCAACGATCGCTCATCCTTCGACAACTCACTCGACGGGTTGGCATCGTTCCCAAACGGCTGACGACGGTCATTGCGCAATTGCCGATCGACCAACTCGAAGCCTTGGCAGAGGCATTATTAGATTTTACGAATTTGGATGATGCGATTCAGTGGTTAGAGGGCGCTCAGTAATCTCTAGCCATCCAAGTCAATTCTGACTTAAGACAATGAATGTTAGGAATTACTTGATTTTGCATCTAAAAGCTGCTGCATAAACCAATGGGCGGCAGCGGTGTTGGTGTCTGTGGAAAGCTGAACAGTTCTCATTCAACCTTCTCCTTCAACCTGATAGCGTCGGGGCGTATAAACCCAAGGTAACGAATGGTGTTCACGAGCCAAAACCCTCGTCTGGCTTGAGCCAACAATAATCAACGTCCGCATATCGGCATCTTCTGCCTTCAAATTCTCTAAGGTCGTCACCTGAATCAATTCCCCCGATCGCCCCACACTCCGCGCCAAAATCACGGGCGTTGAACCCGATCGAAACTGCAGTAATAATTCGCGGGTGCGATCGAGTTGCCAGCGCCGCTGCGTCGAAATGGGATTATAAAACGCCATGACAAAATCACCCTGCGCCGCCGCCGTCAACCGCTGTTCAATCACCGACCAGGGTTTCAAAATGTCTGATAATGAGATGACGCAAAAGTCATGGCCTAAGGGCGCACCAATACGGGCAGCAGCAGCTTGCATAGCCGAAATTCCCGGACAAATTTGTAACTCGATCGATCGCCATTCCGGTTTATCATCCGTTTCGATCGCTTCAAATACCGCCGCCGCCATTGCAAAAATTCCTGGATCGCCCGAGGACACAACCACCACCGATCGCCCAGAAGCCGCTAAGTCCAAAGCTTGTCTAGCCCGATCGAGTTCAACTCGATTGTCCGAGTCATGACGAATTTGATGGATCCGAAGCGGCTCAACTAGATTTAAATAAGTCGTATAGCCAACCCAATCCGTGGATTGCTGAAGCACTTGTCGAACCTCGGGTGACATCCATCGATCGGCTCCAGGTCCCGTCCCGATCACAAAGAGTTTGCCAGAACAGGCATCCAATTGCGGAGAATGGTAGACGAGGGTGCGATCGTTGGGAGTCCCTTGAGTTTCCGTAATTTGAATGGTTAATTCGGCATCGTCGGCAAAGGGGAGTTTGCTTTGCATGAGCCAAGGCGCGTGACCTTCGAGTTTGACCGTTTGGCCTGCGAGGAGATTTGAGAGAAAGGTTTTGGCATGTTCTGGATTGACCAGACGATAGCCTGCAGGGGGAGCTAACAATGCTGTGCGAAACCGAATGTCACCGCTGGTTGTCACGGCAGCTTCCGTGTTGAAAATCGCCGCAATCTCCCGGGCGATCGCATTGGCTCCCTGCAATCCCCCCAGCAATGGCACAACGGCACTGCCATCCTCTGCGATCGCCAGCACGGGCGGTTCTTGCCATTTATCATTTAATAGTTCGGCAATGCTACGAATGATAATTCCGGATGCACAGACTGCGCCGATCGTAAATCCAGAACAAAACAACGATCGAATGGTTTCACCAAAATTGTGATAAACCAAATCGACATCGCTGAGTTCAACCCGATCGGCTAATCCATAGGTAACGACATCGGGAAGTGAGTTCTTAATTTGCTGGGCGATGGAGACACCCTGCTGACTTAAAAGGAGGATTGCGATCGGCATTGATTTCTCTTGTTACGTCCACAGATTTTAATATATTCAGCCTCAAGGCCCAATTCTTTTAATCATTGACTAGCCGCATAGCTCCCTTGTCGTGCGGCTTCGACCTTTTCATTGCCCCAAGGCAGCATAGT
>JAAFJU010000060.1 GCA_013298165.1 Synechococcales cyanobacterium bin31.maxbin.ball.101
AGCGGCCGATCGGATTGCGAAGGCGATCGTGAATCAACCGATTACAGAGATTTTCTTCGCATTTGAAAATCTAAAATCCTATGAAACAGCACTTTGCGCTGAACAGGTCGTTTCCATTCGGCCTCGTGGGAAGGCTCTTCTGACTCGCTTTAGCAATGGTCTTAGCATTTACAGCCACAATCAACTCTACGGCGTCTGGTACGTTCGTAAAGCCCAGAGTTTTCCCACGACCAATCGACAGCTTCGACTGGCCTTACACACTGCGAAAAAATCAGCCCTGCTCTACAGTGCCTCCGACATTTTGGTTTTAAACGACGATGAAGTAGCCGCCCATCCATTTTTAAATCGGCTTGGTCCAGATATTTTGGATGAGGCTGTAACCATTGAAGACGTGCTGGAACGCCTGACAGATAAGCGGTTTATGCGGCGAGGGTTTCCGACTTTATTATTAGATCAAAGCTTTCTCTGTGGTTTGGGTAATTATCTTCGCAGTGAGATCTTGTTTTTGGCGGGTGTGCATCCGACTAAGCGTCCGATCGACTGTACGTCAGAGCAATTGCAACGGTTGGCGGCAGCGGCGATCGAGGTCCCCCGACAATCCTACGAGACCAAAGGCATTACCAATGATTTGACCCGAGCATTGGAATTAAAAGCGCAGGGCAAACCGCGCTGGTTTTATCGACATTGGGTCTTTTCGAGAATGAATCAGCCTTGTTATTTGTGCGGCGATCGGATTGTAAAAGACGAAGTCGGCGGGCGGCGCGTTTACTTCTGTCCAACGTGCCAAGCAAAATGACACCCAACCTCTATTCCTCTAAACGGCCATCCCCAAACCGCCGTAATCCTTCCACCAACTCTGCTTCCGTCGGCAACACCAATCGATATTTTGACGCGAAAATCTGTTCACTCTCCGCCAATACGGAATATTTTGCCACCGCTTCATTCCGTTCTGAGCACAAAATCAAACCCAACGTCGGATTGTCGTCCACTCCCCGAAACTGGTCCTCATACAATCGCACATAAGTATCCATTTGCCCAATATCTTGATGTGTCAACTTCCCTAATTTCAAATCAATCAATACAAAACATTTCAGCAGGTAATTGTAAAAGACCAAATCTATATAAAAATGCTCGCCTTCTAGTGAAATGCGTTTTTGCCGAGCCACAAACGAAAAACCCTTCCCCAATTCCAATAAAAATGCCTGCAACTCCCCAATCAATGCCAACTCCAACTCCGACTCTGTAAAACTCGATCGCTCCCCCAATTCCAAAAACTCCAAAACATAGGGATCCTTCAACACATCCCTCGGCGACAGCTCCCACACCTTCTCTGCGGCCTCCGATCGGACTGGAGCGACATCGCGACTCGACAGAATCCGCTCATAATAAAACGAATTAATCTGTCACTCTAACGCCCTCGTAGACCAGCCTTCAGCAGAAGCCTCATTCATGTACCACGATCGGGCCACTTCATTCTCTACTTTGATGATAAGCCGATAATGTGTCCAACTCAATTCGTGCCGCAGTGCGGCACGGTTTGGAAAAGCCAGATAGAATTGCCGCATTCGACGCAAACTACTGCCATCAAATCCCTTTCCAAACTCAGCCGTTAACCGTTCTGCCAGCCCATCCAGTACCGCCTTCCCGTACACTGCCCGAATCTCCCCCGACTGCTCATCCTCCACAATCAACTGCCCCACCTGCCAATAGGTCAGCACCATTTCTTGATTGATGGCCGATCGGACGCGCGATCGGGCTTGCACAATCAACGCCGAAATCTGCTCGTATAGCGATCGCGATTCACCCGTCAGCATACATGACTCATTTGGAAGACTACTGCCATTAAACCTGTAGCCAGTCCGATCGGCAATAGCTTTCCAAAAACATAAGAATTCATTGCTGAACTCTGTTCACTTGAAAGGCATTGCCTCCTTTGTGCTTCACATCATCAGTCCCCCAATGGATTTTCTTATCCATTTTCTGAAGTAGCGGAATATGCTTGGAACAGTGAATGTAAGCTTCCTCGACTTCAATGAATATCCAGCGCTCTGGCGATCGTCCACCGATCGTTTGGCTCTCTTCGACCATTTTCATCGGAATATCCGATCGCGTCAGTAATTCTGAATTTTCCACAATACTGGCTTTTCCATTCACATGCAGCCCGATCGTATGTCGAAAGAAATCGATAAAAATCATGCCGATATGGGGATTTTCTAAAATATTGCCCACGCTGGCCATCACGCCATTGCCTCGATATTCGGGATAGGCTAATCGCCGATCGTCCAGCACTTTAACAAACCCCGCTGTCCCCGCCCGCAACGAGCAATCGCATTCACCATGGGCATCCGCCGTCGCAATAAACATCAACTCCTGCTGTTCTACGAACTCGCGCATGAGTGGGTTTAGATGGTCCAGCATTTGTTTATCATAAAAGGCTAATGCTCGACGGGTGGTACCAAATTTTTCTTGGGCTAAATGTTCACCATTTGAACCGGGCAATTGTAATAGTGGATCTTCGTTAATTGAGCGCATAAAAGCTAATTGAATTGATATGGTCTCATTTCTATAGTTCCCAGCAATTCAAAAATTGTTCAGCTTATGCAGTCTAGATCCCCACGGCATATCCATAGCATCAGCCATTGCATAAGATCCCCAAACGCAGAACTATCGATGCATTGAAGACGATCGATCGAAGCGCGATCAATCGTCATATAAGTGAGGAGTTTCCTGATGTTAAAACCATTACTGTATTCAGCTTGTTTATTTTCTGCTCTAGGGCTGTCAGCATTGCCTAGCCATGGTTCAAGCATTGTGCCAATTAATTTAAATAGTTCATCTCACACCAATTGGATCAAGCTTCAGGAAACGGGCAACAAGTCCGATCGGCAAATCATTTTCGCCCAAATGGAGCAAGTCCGTCCCATTTTTCCAAGGGCTTTACTTGATCCACCGATTAGGACCTTACCACCGAACAAGCCACAACCGATAAAACCCAACATGTGGCTCGTTCGACTGATCACCGTCAATGAATCCATTCATCAACCGGGTTATCTCGACTCCCAAGCCGAAGTCGATTGTCAACAACCGAAAATGCGCGTGGTCCAGAAGGTCGCTGTGCCCTATTCTGCCATTCAATCTCCAGAGATCGAAATGATGGAAGCCTATAAAAAAAAGCTGCGAACCATTCAGCCAGACTCGCCAGGATACCCTACTTTCACCCTTCAAGCCCCAAAAGGTGAACCTTGGCAACCGATCGCCACCAGCAGTCCAGTCTTCAAATTCGTTTGCAATCAACCCTCTTGGTTTAATGCAATCAGTCGCCAAAATGGTCCAGCGTCACTCCCCATCGCTATTAATACTGCAATGCTAGCCCGCGAAGGATTCACATTTGTGGGAGGCTTATCTGTAGCGCCGCAGGACTTGTTTGCCTATGCTTGGAATCAAGTCTGGACCGACGGAGAACGCCCCGCACAATGGAGCCAAACCCCTTCTGTCACTACCAAACCAATCCTCAAACCACCCTTGCCAACCTATATCGTCGAACTGGGTCAGGCAGGTGTGATGACCGATCGGGCGATCGGGGCAGCAGCAGCCAAGCCGTCCCTCTATAGCGCTTTTGAGGAGGCACTGAAGGCGGGTTCCGAGCTTCGACCAGAGATTGACTGGCTGCTGAATGAGGGAACACCTGCGGGACGAATTTATGGGGCTGTTCTCTTACTGCATATCGACGCGAAAGCAGGACGACAAGCGCTAGAACAAATGCAATCGGATCAAACGCTGATTGGGAGCAACAATCCCCTTTTCTTCGGTCAGATGACACCCGTGAGTACGATCGTAAAAGAAATCCTCAATGGTTCCTCTACACTGCCGCTCCCACAGAAAAAACCCTAACGCTCATAATCGCCCCCCAGTATTCGCGTGAATTGGGGGTTGGGGGGCGATTCGCCAGGATTCGTGGCTTACACCTTTGCCTCCTTCGCTTCTAAAACTTCCAGACGACTTTTCATCGTTTGGTTGTCTTTTTTAAGGGTATCGAGTTCCTCGCGCAATTGCTTGACCGAGGCATCGCTACCGGACTTGCTCTGGACCCGCTGAATCGCCTCTTCGGCCATGCGTTTGACCCGTCCATCCGGAAGCGCTACGAAACTGCTGAGCAATGGAATCGCTTTCGTTGTTTCCATTTGTCCCAGTGCTGCAATGATCGCAACTTGGGTGAGGAAGAACCGATCGCGGGACAGTTCCCGTAAGCGATTCAAAATCTGTTCCAATTGCGTAGGCGTTTGACCTATGGAAATCGCACCCAAAGCCCGAATCGCCGCTAGACGTAATGCCTGGGGAACCTTAGGCTGGGTGTATTCCTGTAGGAGTTCTAAGGCAGCAGCCGAAGTCTTCATCCGACTGAGCGCTGAAATAGCCCCCGATCGCACCACCTGATTCCAGCCTTCGCGAGTTTCTAGCACCGATTTTAAAATAGCCAACACTTCTGATTCTGCTGGAGCTTCGGGTAAACCTGAGGTGGCAAAGGTTCCGAGGGCCGCGATCGCACTGGATTCGGTCAGGTAACTGGCATCTCCCGCTTCGACAAGGGCCTTGACCGCTTGGTAAGCGCTGGCAGTCTTCTGTTCAGCTAGAGCCACCACAACCGCACGACGAACGCGGGCTTCGGGGTCCTTCAGGGCATTGATTAACACGGCCTCTGTCTGATCCAGCTTAATCGTGCCGATCGCCTCCACAATTTCCAACCGCACACCCCAAAAGGCTTCAGTCGTCAGCGCTTTTTCTAAAGTTTTTAATGCTTCGAGATTGCCTTTTTTTGCGATCGCCGCTGCTGCATGAAGTCGGGAAAGACAGTCTGGATCTTGATTTAATTGCGCACTCAGTTCTGGAAGTGGATAGTCCAGTTCAACCGTTTTCAACGTATTATTCCCGGCATCAAAACTGACAAAATCAGGTTTGCTTTCTAGTGGGAAATAGAAGGCTTGGTCTCGTTGGTGAATGCGAACGGTGAATGATTTGCTGACATTGTTTGTTGTGAAGGCGATCGGAATCTTCAAGTCAAACAAGCCATCGGTTTCTCCATCGGCCACTTGCGTTTGCGTTACTGCAACTTTAGCAAGATTAGAATCATTATCCCAACTGTAGCTCACCTTATAATCCGGATGACCACCTCGATAGACATATTGGTCAAATAAGAACGTCAGATTTCGGCCCGTGGTTTTCTCCACAGCCCGCAGTAGGTCAATGGTTTCAACAGTATTATGAGCATTGTCCTTGAGGAACGTAGCGATCGTTTTGAAGAACAAGTCATCGCCTAATTCAACGCGCATCATATGATAAACGCAGGAGCCTTTTTCGTAGATGTGACGATCGTAGAGTTCGATCGCTTCCCGGTACACATGCGTCACCAAAGGCCGACGGTAACGGCTACTATCCTCATCCAAATATTCCCGCGCTTGCCCCAGCCAATAATAACGGCCCAAATCTGCACCATATTCATGGGTCAACCACAGCACTTCCGCATAGGTCGCTGCCCCTTCCTTAATCCAAGCATGGGACCAATGCTTAATCACCACCAAATCCCCAAACCATTGATGCGCCAACTCATGGGCCACTAAGGTTTCGGCGCGAAGATTATCGATCGCCGCCCGTTCATCCAGAAGACACCGATCGGTCAGCAGGGTCGTGGACGTGTTTTCCATGCCGCCGAAGATGAAGTCATCGACGCAGACTTGAGCATACTTGGGATAGGCGTAAGGATAGCCATAGGTTTTGCTGTAGAACTCAACCATACGTGGGGTCTTGCCCATGGTGAGACGAGCGGCATCTTCCTTGCCTTTTTCGACGTAGTAGGTGATATCTTTACCATTCCACTCGTCACGAATTTCACTAAATTCACCCACCGCTAAGGTCATCAAATACGTGGGATGAACTTCAGTTTGAATCCAGTGGTAAATTTTAGAATTGCCCTGATCTTCAACACGGCTCAGCGAACCATTGGAAACAGCGGTAAAACTGCTCGGCACTTCAACCCGAATTTCAGAACTCGCAAGCTGACCGGGGTAGTCAAAGCAAGGGAACCAATACCGCGAATCCTCATCCTCACCTTGGGTCCAGACTTGTACAGGCTTGTTGGGTTCATGCTCTGTGGGATAGATAAAGTAGAGTCCCCGATCGGGTTTATCCAATTTATAGGCAATTTCAATTGTTACAGCTTGACCGATCGTCAACGCATTAGTCAGCGCGATCGAAAGCTGTTTGCCATCATAGCTATAGTTTTGAGCATTTCCCGATACTCCGATCGAGAGGATTTCCATATCCACCGCATCCATAACAATGGAATTAATCCCATTACGAATTGGATTCAATGTTGTGACACAGGTTCCGGTACAGATTTGATTAGGAATATCGAGCTTGAGATCTAAGGCAATGTGGGTGACTTGACCGTAGCGATCGGGATTGTACTGGGGCTTTGCACCAGGAAGTTCAAAGGATTTGGATTTAGGTGAGCCGAAGGCGAGTTGAGACATGAGCAGCGCTTTATAGAGGTGTTCGATTCGATCGATCGTAGCATTTCTAGCGGTCCTAAACTAATCCAAACAAACCCGCCAAAAGGGCTTTCTGTGCGTGCATTCGGTTCTCCGCTTGATCCCAAATGCGGGACTGGTTCCCTTCCATCACGCCTGCCGAAATCTCTTCGCCTCGGTGTGCAGGTAGACAATGCAGCACGATCGCCTCTTTGTCCGCTAATGACATCAAATTCTCATTGACTTGATAGGGCATAAAGATCGGCGATCGTTCATCGGCTTCTCCTTCTTGGCCCATACTCGCCCAGACATCGGTATAGACGATCTGCGCGCCTTCCACGGCGGCTTTATAGTCTGCAGTGACAATGACTTCGCTGTTATTCCCGGCAATCGTCTTCGCCTTCGCCACAATGGTTTCATCGGGTTGATAACCGATCGGTGCAGCAATGCGAACATTCATTCCCATCAATGCACAACCCATCAAAATCGAATGGGCCATATTATTCCCGTCACCCACATAGGTAAACGTCAAACCTTCGCATTGACCAAAGGTTTCCTGCACGGTTTGTAGGTCGGCCAAAACCTGACAGGGATGCTCTAGATCCGTCAGGGCGTTGACGATCGGCATTTTTGCATAGCGGGCATAGGTTTCGATTTCGGACTGGTCGAAGGTGCGAATGGCTAGGGCATCGAGGTAGCGATCGAGGACGCGGGCGGTGTCTTCGACGGGTTCACCGCGCCCGATCTGGGTGACGCTGATATTGAGATCCAGCACCTGACCGCCCAGTTGATACATCGCCGTGGAAAAGCTGACGCGGGTGCGGGTGGAGGCTTTGTAGAAAAGCAAGCCCAGCGTGGGGATCCGATCGGTAAATCGAGGGTTAAGGTCCCCGGCTTTCATGGCGATCGCCCAGTCTAAAATCTGCTGCACTTCAGTTCTAGACAAATCTGCCAAACTCAATAGATCCCGACCTTTCAACGTCCCCATGACTTACCTCGTAAAAAACTCAACGCTCAAATCAGACCCTAAAAACAAAATGCCCGCAGGGAGAATCTGAAGGATTCCCCGGCGGTCATCGCATTAAATGTCCCAATACGCTACCAAATTGCAGGGATCTGAGCAAGAGACTTAAGACCTCACAGCCCTAGCAATTGAAACCGCCGGATGTCATTAAAGCTTTGCTTCTAGGCAGCGTCTTGCAATTCACCTGTTTTGATTGTGATCATCTGGGTCTTGTCGGCGCGATGGACTTCGACTTTCAAAGCTTGACCTAAACGACTATTTTCCACAGTGCGCTGTAGATCTTCAGCACTCGTCACATCCATGCCATCGATCGCTGTAATGACATCCCCACGTCGAATTCCTGACTTTGCAGCAGGGGTATTAGGCAACACTTTGACAACAATCACACCTGTGACTTCCGGCACAATGAAGACCGCATTAGGGTCATCATTATTCAGCTTTGCCAATTCTGGTGTGAGATTGGTCATTTGGACGCCGAGGTAAGGATGGCGAATCTTTTCACCTCGGGTTAATTGGTCTTTGAGTTCCTTAGCTTTGTCGATCGGAATGGCAAACCCAATCCCCATAGCATCCGCACGAATCGCCGTATTAATTCCAATCACTTCACCATTGTCATTCAACAACGGTCCACCCGAATTACCGGGATTAATCGCGGCATCGGTTTGAATAAAATCAAGGCGTTTATCTGGAATACCGATCGCCGCACTCGATCGTTTCAATGTACTGACAATGCCCAGGGTGACGGTGTTATCCAAACCCAAGGGATTCCCGACGGCGATCGCCCAGTCACCCACCTGCACATCGCTCGAATTTCCCAAGTCCGCTACAGGCAAATCCTTTCCTTCAATTTTAACCACAGCGAGATCCGTGACCTCATCCACGCCGCGCACCTTTCCTTCGAACTTGCGACCGTCTTTCAGCGTCACGGTCACTTTGTCTGCGCCATTGACCACATGGGAATTGGTCAGCAGCACTCCGCTCTTATCAATTAAAAATCCAGAACCCTGTCCCCGAAGCATTTCCTCACGAGGTGCTAAAAGTTCATCGCCAAAGAAACGGCGGAAAAACGGATCTTCCATCATCGGATCCGTTGCGGCACGTCGAGTGATGGTTTTCTCGGTATCGATGCGAACCACTGCCATTCCGACCTTTTTCACCGCTTCTGTGACAAAACTACCCCGTTCGATCGGTTTAGGAGCCAATCGAGCGATCGGCTGCATTTCTCGCACAGGTGCAACAGGTTTGACGATTCCCGAGGGAGGCTGCGCCAACGGGGCTGTTGGAGCTTTTGCAACTTGAGGAGCTGGTTGGGGAGCGGGCTTGAGGGGTAGGGCCGTGCTGGGGGCGGGGTTGGTTAGGGGGCTGGAGTCCGATCGCAACACTTCGACCCAATCCGCCGCTTCCACATCCGACTCGCCACAGAAGAGCGACAGAAACCCGAACAGTCCCGCTAATAGGACCGATCGAACGTTGCGGAGCAGTTCAGACCGACGGACGCGCTCAAACAGGAGACAAAGTGAAGAAATCGACATAGTTCAATCAATCCCGAATTCCAATAACCAAAACAAAACCAATCTCTTCTCCTATTCTGACAGGTTAACCGAACTCTGTGCTAGTTCGGATTTCGTTACCTGCTACCGATCGAGGTTTGGGCGATCGGTGGCCAAAGCATCTTGCCGTTAGAATAGAGACTGATCAGCTTGTCTATATTTTTGCCATGACTCAAAGTCCATTTGACCAGCTCAGTAAACAGTATCTCGAAGACTTTCTATCGCCGATCGGCACTGTCGAGCGGCAGTATGAAGTCCCTGGTGAGGCCAAGTATGTTGATATCTGGTTTATTCCCGATCGAAACGCTACGGAACCGATTGACGATCTGGGATTGCTAGGGCAAATGGCAAAAACACCCTGCCTGATTGAACCCTTTCGCAATCCCCCCTCACGAGAAGAAATCCGAACCTGTCTGCTCAAGCTTCTCTGGATTCATGAGGACCAGCGCCGCAAAAGAGAATCTGTCGAAGAAGATACCCCAGAAACCGAAGCCCCAACACTCTGGATTCTCGCCTCCCACATCAGCAAACCGCTCCTCAAAGACTTCCACGCCCACAAAACCAGGACCAAAGGAGTCTATAAACTCGGTCCCGGTTTAAGAACGATGTTGGTGTCAATCGACGAACTGCCTAAAATTCAAAATACTCTTTGGATCAGAATTTTGGGGCGAGATCAGACACAAACCAGCGCCATTCGAGAAATTTTTGATTTGCCGATGGATCATCCCCGGCGAAATAAAATCTTACGACTATTAGCCTCATGGAACGTTAAAATCGAGACAGGCGAGATTGAGAATTTTCTGGAACAGGAGTTAATCATGGGATTTTCACAAGCATTTCTAGATTGGGAAGAAGCAACTGAACAGCGAGGAGAACAACGTGGCATCTCGATCGGACAGCAGCAAGGCATCTCGATCGGAGAACGAAAACAAGCCCGATCGATCGTCCTGCGTCAACTCTCTAGAAAAGTCGGAATTTTACCAGAAGCTCTCCGATCGCAAGTTGAGCAACTCTCCCTAGAACAATCGGAAGCGCTAGGTGATGCCCTATTGGACTTTACAGCGTTGGCTGATTTGGGGTCGTGGCTAGAGGCTCAACCCATCAAAACTCAAAGTCCCGGTCGCCCACCCGCAACTTAAGCGGGACGCCATGGCCTTGGGCATCGACTTTAATTTCGGCCACCGCTTTACGATCGCGAATGGCGGCATTCACTTCATCGCGTCGGTTTTCCGGCATGTAGTATGTCTCTAATCCGTAGTCCACAAATTGATTGGCAAAGACCGATGAATTGACCGATCCTTTGAGGATGACTTTTTCGGGCGATCGTTGCGTAGGCAATGTTGCACTAATGGCTGTCGCTTTCCATGGCTGCAAGGTCTTTGAAGGTTTAGCCGATCGGTCTTGCTCTAAGGTGACATAAACTGTCAAACCAGGCTTGAGAATAGGAGGCCTAGGCTTTTTAGGTTTGTCGTAGTTGGGAGAGGGATCGGCAACGGTGGGCAACTCTTTCCAGCCGGGAAGCGTTCGCAAGAGTTTTACGTCAGAAATGTCATAGCGCAATGTCGTCGAGTATCCCCGCATCGGATCGTAGGGATCGACGGGAATGGTCTTGAGGATGACGCTTTGGCCTGTGAGTTGAGTGTAAATGGCCTGGGCGGGGACGCCAATCATCATTAAGAGTTGAATGACAAAGGCAATCCAGAAAAAGCGTGGTTTAGGTAAGGGGTGGGTCATGGGTTTAGGTCTCCTGATGAATCCGTGGGAAGGCTGGTACGAGATTGACCTGCATATTTTTCAAACCAAATGCCTGCTGCAATAATGCCAAACCCACAGAGGGTCAAGATTGCCGCTTTTAAAATCAATTCAGTGTCGTATTCCAAAAACCGACTAGCAATCAAAATCACCAGCACCAACAGTCCATACCAAAACTGCGATCGGCGTTTGGTTTCTAGACTTTCTCGAATACAGCCAATACTCAACACCACGAGCATGGCATTCAAGACAAAAATCATTTCAGGTCGATCGGTGATTCGAGCGAGAACACTATAGCCACCGACCACTGACAGCATCGCTAAAACAACCAGGTTAAGACTGCGCGATCGGGGATTTCGCAAGAGCTGTATCCATTGCTTAGCCGTGGCTAAGGCCAGTATGACAAGCCCTGGAGTCATAAACATCCAAATACTAGAAAGCGTAGGAGGTGTAATATCAATAACATTGCTGGGAGGTGCTAGGAACGAATACCGAAAGCCGCCAACGTAGAGCAAAAAACCTAACGCGACCATACTAAAATTTCGGGCGATCGCTTGAAATTTGGAAGCGATAGCGGGTGTGCCCATTAACGGATAAGACCAGAGAAAGGCGATCGGCAAGGTCAATATCCCAAACCCTAAACCATAGGAGGCCAGGGAGCTGCTAGCAAAATATCGAACTTCACTCCACAGCGGTAAACAGCTAAACAAACTCACCAAGATTGCAATGATAAACAAGGCTCTGGTGCGACACCAATGGGCCAAGGGGAAATAGAGTAGGGCGGCGATCGTCGGGAGATTGAGCCAAATGATCTGGTGAATCGTGAGGGATTCGCTAGCATTACCTGCAAACCCGCGAAATTCACCCCAGCCACTTCCACTGGCCCAGCCTAAAATCAAGGCACTCAACACCCCCAACGGCCCATTCCTCAGGCAATAGGCCATGACTGCAACGCCGATGCTCCAGGTAATCAGCAATGGATGGAGTGGCCCGCTAATGTGATACATCTGCGCCATGAGGGCCATGGTTGCGCCGAGGGTCATGCCACCGATGAGCAAGAGTCCTTGACCCAAGATTTGTTGGAGTTTGTCAGACTTGCGATGGAGCCAAAAGCCGGAGAGGTTGGCGACTGTAAATAATCCAAACAGTAATAAGGTCCGAAAGATTTTCGGAATATCCTGCCAATTGGCGGCGACATAGGTGATGATGCCCAGCCCGATTAAGACCGACCCGACCACAATGAGTAAAAAGGTAAATCGGCTGCTGGCCTGCTGATCCAGCCGATCGAGTTGGTAGCGATCGGTTAATTGCTGCGCTTGTTCAGGCGTAATGAGTCCGTCCTGTCGCCATTGCTGCGACTCCGATCGCAACTCCTGACGAAATTTCTCTGAAGCCATAACTCAAGACCTCGTAATGGTGGCTGGAAACCCAGCCAAGGGTGATTCAGTAAATTCACTGTGCCACAGACCCCAGGGATTTGTGACAATCGCTGTGCCAAATTTACGATCGGATGCTAGGGGATAGGCTATTCTATAGGTTTCCAAACCCATCTCTCTGGTCAAGTTCATGCTCCGTTTTCTCGTCTCGATTGCAGTCTCATTGTTTCTATGTTTTGGGTTATTCCCGATCGCAACGCCAGCGATTCCCGTGGATGGTGAATATAAGCCCTGTGCTTCAACCTCGTTTGATGGGACGGGGAAGTGCTATTTTGGCCGCGAGATTGCGCAGGTCTTGGGACATGAGGGGTCTACTTGGTTAGAGCGTCCAGGGCGGGCGGCGGAAGAGAAGCCAGAGAAGGCGATCGAGGCGTTGCAGTTTAAGGCTACAGACACAGTGGCGGATATTGGTGCAGGGGTGGGCTATGTGTCGTTTTTGATTGCGCCACAGGTAGAGAAGGTGTATGCGGTGGATGTGCAGTCAGAAATGCTCGATATGCTGCGATTGCGCCAAAGTGTAAATGGTTTGACCAATGTGGAAACCGTGCAGGGCGAGGAAACGACGACCAATTTAGCGGCGAGTTCTGTGGATTGGGCGATTATGGTGGATGCTTACCATGAGTTTGCCTATCCAAAGGAGATGATGACATCGGTGTTTTCGGCATTGAAGCCCGGTGGAAAGGTCGTGCTATTTGAATACAAAGGCGAGAACCCATTGATTGCCATTAAGCCGCACCACAAGATGACCCAAACGCAAGCCAGAGCAGAAGTCACTTCGATCGGCTTTGAGTTTGTCGAGAACAAACGGGTTTTGCCGCAGCAACATGTGCTGGTGTTTCGTAAACCGATCGCATAATACCCAATCTGGAATGGGGCTTTGAGTTTTCTTAATTCTCAGGAAATTCTCAGCCCTGATGGTGACTTTCTCAGCAAGGGTTCAGAATATTGCGATTTAATATGAAAAGTCCTTGATCTGAATTGTGGTCGTTCCTTATGTCAATTCTCCATCGTTCCATTGCTCGTCCTGTGCTGGTCGGTCTGACGATCGCCGCTCTTTTTGGGCTGTCGGTTTTCTATCGCGCCGTAACGAATGGCACTAACCTTTTGGTTGAACCCAAAGCCGAATACCATTTGAACTATGCCGTTGTGAATTTGGTTGACCCGCCGATCGACCTGCCGAAGACCAATGCAAAACAATCTCGAACCGTGGTTCTAGCGGGCGGCTGTTTTTGGGGTTTAGAAGGGGTTTTTGAAAAACTCAAAGGCGTGTCAAATGTGATCTCTGGCTATTCCGGCGGCAAAAAAGAGACAGCCCTGTATGACATCGTTTCCACTGGAAAAACGGGCCATGCAGAATCGGTCGAAATCACCTACGACCCAGAGCAGATCTCCTATGGTCAGCTTTTGAAAATCTTTTTTGCGATCGCCCATGATCCGACGCAGATCGATCGGCAAGGCAATGACATGGGACCGGAATATCGATCGGTGATTTTCTTTGCAAATGCAGAGGAACAAAAGGTAGCGCAGGCATATATTAAAACACTGAATCAATCAAAGGTTTTTGCTCAGCCGATCGCAACGCAGTTAACCGCCCTCGATCGCTTCTATCCAGCAGAGAAACATCACCAAGATTTCATGCGGCTGAATCCGGACTATCCCTACGTGGTCGTGCACGATCTCCCCAAGATTGAACGATTGAAACAGCAATTTCCACAATGGGTTAAGTCTTAGTTTTGCAAACGTAAACGGAGTTGATTTGGAGTTGATTATGAAACGTAGACATTGGATTGCGATCGGGCTAGGGGCGGCGGGTGTTGCGCCGCTGCTGCGATATTTAGGAGACCGTGAAACGGTGGCGACTGAGGTGAAGAAAGGCAAGGTTTTTGAAATTACAAAGTCTGAGGAAGAATGGAAGAAAATCCTAACACCCCAGCAGTTTAAGGTCTTGCGATTAGAAGGGACGGAAGCGCCTGGTACGAGTCCCCTCGATCGGGAATATGGCAAGGGCGTTTATCACTGTGCAGGTTGCGATTTACCCTTATTTACCTCCGAGACGAAGTTCAATAGCAAGACGGGCTGGCCGAGCTTCTATGCACCGATCGCCAATGCCATTGAGCAACGAGAAGACGGACTGTTTGCTTTAGAACGGACAGAAGTTCACTGTCGTCGTTGCGGAGGCCATATGGGACATGTTTTTGATGATGGTCCGAAGCCGACGGGGCTGCGATATTGTATCAATGGGGTGTCGCTGAAGTTTGTTCGGACCTAATCATGAGGGATCATGCGATCGGGCTTAGCTTTGACCTTGGCGAAGTTATAATAATGCTGCTGCGAGAATTATTCTTCATCGCTGACAACAAAATATGTCATATCAAAGTCCTCATTGTCTTCATCCATTTGATTATGATCATAAACAGCTTTGTCTAGATCTACAATTGCCTGCCGGAGCTTCATAGAGTCTGATTCAAGCACTTCTGTAAGCCGTTCATCATCACTGGCCATCGCCTGACGAATGCTTTGAACTAGCGGTTCGATAATGAAACGATGTGGCGCAGAAAAATTCATCCCAAAATCTAAAGTGGCCTCACGCATCGATAGTTCTGCCTGAAATAGAAGTGCTTCAATGTAGTGTGGTTTCTCATTCATTCCATTTCCCCTAAAGTGCAGGTTAAAACTCCTTTCTTAGTCTAATGAGTCCTTCCAGTTTTAGCTCAAACTCGCGAAATTACTATTTCACTTTCGCGGGCTTCCGAGCAGTTTTTGAAGTAGCTTTGGCGCGCTTGGGTGGGGCTTCGGAAAGGTCGATGACCTCCGGTCGGTCGTAGACCATCGCTTGACCCGATCGGATACTAGCCGCTTGCTGGAGTAAGGACTCCGCAAAGTCGATCGCCGCTTTGGCTGAATCCCCTTCAAGGGTGACGACTTCGCCGCTAGCAATTTGTGCGAGTTCAACCTTGCGTTCCTCAGCATTGAGTGAATGAATTCGTACAACGGTTCGTAATGTGGATTCATCTATGGTTTTAGACTTTTTACCGCTGGGGTCGATGACTTCTTTACTGACACGATAATGTTGGTCAGCCATCGCGGCGACGATCGGTTGGTGGGTGACACAGAGGACTTGGTGGGCTTCGCTGAGTTCGTGGAGCTTTTGAGCGATCGCCCCCGCCACACGCCCTGAGACGCCCGCATCAATTTCGTCGAAAATTAAAGTTCCCGCTGAATCGACTTGGGAAAAACAAGACTGTAATGCCAGAAGGAATCGACTCATTTCCCCACCGGATGCAATGTCCGTCAAGGGCTGCAAGGGTTCACCGGGGTTTGGGCTAATTAAATAGGTGATCCGATCGCTGCCTGCGGGCGTGGGCGCAATGTGGGTGATTCCCACTTGGAATTGAACTTTTTCCATCGCCAGCGGTTTCAATTCTTTGACTAATTGCGTTTCTAATGTTTCTGCAGCCTGTTGTCGAAGTTTACTTAGAGCGTTGCAGGCATCGATCAGCTCGGCTTTGCGCTCTTGGGCGATCGCCTCTAGATCTGCAAGGGATTGTCCGCCGCCTGTGAGCGATTCCAGTTCAGCTTGGAGGTTGTCCCGCAGGTCGATCGCATCACCCAAAGTCGGACCATATTTGCGACAAATCGCTTTGAGTTCGGTGATGCGTTCTTGGACTTCTTGTAGACGCTCGGGATCGGCTTCGATGCCCGCGCCGTAGAAGTTAATGTCTCGGCCCGCTTGTTCAATTTGGGCTAAGGCATCGGCGATCACATCTAGAATCGGTTGCACTTGGTTGTCGATCGTCACCATATCGAGCAAAATCCCTTCCGCTTGACCGAGCAAATCAGCGCAGGCAAGAAATTCACCATTCTCATTCTGATAGAGCATTTGGTAAATTTCGTAGCTTTGTTTTTGCAAGCCAACGCTGTGACTAAGGCGGTTTCGCTCGTTTTCTAGAGATTCTAATTCGTCTGCTTCGGTGAGGTTGGCAATGTTGAGTTCCTTGAGTTGAAATTCAAAGAGATCGAGTTGCTGTAAGCGTTGGGCTTCCGATTGTCGGCGCTGTTGGAGATTCCGATCGGCCTGCTGATATAAACCAAATCGTTCTGCCACCGCTTCCCGCTGTTTCAACAGTTTCCCGCCACCAAAACTATCGAGCCAATCGCGCTGGACTCCCGGCTGTCCGATTTGGACGGTTTGACCTTGGGCGGTGATTTCGACGAGGCTGTCTCGGAGGGATTCGAGTTGTTGCTTGGTGACGTTGACGCCGTTGATGCGGGACTTGTTGCGGGAACCACTGCTGGCAGAAATCTCACGGACACAGACTAAGACCTCTTCTTCTAGAAGATCAATCTTTTCAGCGGCACACCAAGTTTTGAGCGAGTCAGTAAGACCAAACTGACCTTCAAGCAACGCCCAGGATTCTCCCGTTCGCACTGCACGACCTGAGGTTTTGCCGCCGAGTAATGCGTCAATTGCGTCTAGAATAATAGACTTCCCGGCTCCGGTTTCCCCCGTGAGGACGTTCAGTCCTGCGCTAAAGTCTAGCTCTAGACGATCGATGAGGGCAAAATTCTCGATTTTCAAAGAACGCAACATACGCAAAAATGGGGGCTTAAAGTCGGGAGAACAGGGCAAACTAGAACGTAAGACTGTACAAATTCTATCTATTATTTCTATGTTGACTCGATCGAACGCAATGACGGAAGCCTACGCGGCCTTTAAGGGCGGTAATGTCGATCGGGCCGAGTGGATGGCTCGTCAGGTTTTGGACCAAGATCCGAATCATGTAGGAATGCTGAAACTATTAGGTGCAGTTCATTCTAGCCGATCTGACTGGCGTGAATCCTTAGTTTATTATCTAGCGGCAATAGAATTAGATCCCCAGGATGCCGAAGCTTGGAATAACAGTGCCGTGATCTGGGAGTCCTTGGGGGATTGGCAGCAGGCGCGGTTGGCGGTGCATCGGGCGATCGTGCTGGATCCCCAGTTTGTCAATGCCTTTTTTAACCTCGGTAACTTAGCTGGACGGCAGGGGCATACGGATGTGGCGATCGCAGCCTACCAAAAGGCGATCGAACTTCAGCCCGATTATCTGCCCGCCTGCACCAACTTAGGTCGCCTATTGCAAGCGCAGGAGCAATTCCAGCCTGCCCTCGACCTCTTCCGCAAAGTGGTAAATCTCAACCCAAACTCCGGCAAAGCCCAACTCAATTTGGGAAATGTGCTTCAGATGATGGGCAACACAGAGGCGGCGCTGATCCATTACCAGCGGGCCTTGGAACTCTCTCCCTACGATCCCCTGTTGGCCCATAATCTGGGGTTGCTGTACGAGCAGCAGGGCGATCTGGAGACGGCGAAGGTGCATTATCTCTTGGCGCTGAAGTTGGACAGCCGATCGGCCATCAGCCATCACAAGTTGGGGGAGGTGTTGCAGCAGTTGGGCGAGACGCAACTGGCCATCAGCCATCTTCAGCAGTCCCTGTCCTACGATCCCAAGGATCCCACGGCCTACTACACTCTGGGGAAACTGTGGTGTGAGACCGGGGCGATCGACGGCGGGGTGGCTTGTTTTGAGCAGGCGATCGTCTTGGCTCCGGACTTTGCGGAAGCTCACTGGGAGCTAGCGCAGGCATTGTTGAAACTGGAGCAATGGGCGCGGGGTTGGAAAGAAGCGCTGTGGCGCTGGTCGGCTCCGAGCTATCTGGCACAGCAGTTGCCACGACATCGGTCGATCGCGAGTTGGACGGGGGAGAGTTTGAAGGACAAGACGATTTTGGTTTGGGCTGAGAACGATGTCGCCGAATCCGTTAAGCTGGCGCGATTTTTGCCGCTGTTGAAAGAGCGCAAGGTGGCGAAGATTTGGGTGGAGTGTGATGGGACGATCGAGGCTTGGATGGCGGGATTGGATCCAGTGGATCAAGTTTTGACGCGATCGGGGAAGGCTCCAAAATCTGTGGATTATCAGATTTCGTTGGGTTCGTTGCCGGGAGTGTTGGGGTGCGATCGGTGGGCCGTGGCGCTTCCGGGTGAACCTGCGATTTGAACCTGCGATTAATGCACTGGCAAACCGCCCCCAACCCCCAATTCTGGGGGCTTCGGACACTGATGTTCCCTCAGAACGTAGACGATTAAATCCTCTACTGATCTAGAAACGACCCAAATCATTTATGGAGCCGGACTTTGCTAACGCAACGCTTCGCGAACGGCTCCGCTCAGTCCTCAAGCCTGGGATTCGTGGGGTGAGCGGAGTCGAACCCCAAACCCATTGAGGGTTTCATTCTATACATCTACTTAGAAATTTCAGTTGCATAAGTTATGACGCTGTAATTGAAGAATGAACCAATCTTGGGAAATCGGCTATGAAAAAACGTCAAAAAATCTTGCTGGGTTTGGTTCTCCTTCTAGCCAGCCCGATCGTCCTCTACACGATCGGCTTAGCCCGTCGTCCCGCACGAACGGATGTCGTCCGAACGCTCGCCCCCGGCGTCACCTACAGTCGAAAGGCTCTGTCAAATCCCCGACCGATTCAAATGCATATCATCCAAATGGATCTGACACAGCCCGGACTCAAATCCACCGTCACCGCCTCTGACACCGATCCCGCAAACCAAAGCGACGAACTCGAAACCACCGCCCGCACCGCCACCGAATTTCTCAAATCCTCCGGAGCCAATCTCGCCATCAACGCCAGCTTCTTTTATCCCTTTCGCGAGAACCATCCCCTCGACTACTACCCGCACTCCGGCGATCGCGTCAACACCGTTGGCCAAACCATCCACAACGGCAAACCCTACTCACCCCACGAAGCCACCCGATCGCCCCTCTGCCTAAATCCAATCGGATCGAACCCTTTAGCCCAAATTCTGCCAGATCAGCCCTGCCCCAAAGACACCCAAACCGCCGTTTCGGGCAATGAAGTCATCCTCATGGATGGCAAACCGACAGACGATAAAGGCGCAGAAGATCGCAAGAACCCCTACGCCAGAGTCGCCGTCGGCACCGATCGATCGGGCAAAACGCTCTGGATCGTGGTGATTGATGGTAAACAAGTGGGCTATAGCATGGGCATGACGCTGGATGAACTGGCCCGAGTCTTTCAAGATCTAGGAGCCGATCGGGCCTTGAACCTCGATGGGGGCGGATCTTCTACGATCGCCCTGCAAACCGCTCAGGGCATTGAACTGCTCAATGCCCCGATTCACACCCATCTCCCCATGACCGAACGCCCCGTGGCCAACCATCTGGGATTTTATTTTCCGAAGCCCTCGCCCTAGTTAAACTTCAGGGACTCGATGACCTTGTTCACCTTCGCTTCACTCTCTGCATCAAAGTAGGTTTGAATCACAGAGATCGCGTGACGGCCTCGAATGACAGCATAGTAGCGCTGCTTCACCACTTGCTCACCGATCGTCATTTCGCCACCTGTCACCCCAAACTCCGTACCATTGACCATCTTCGTCTCACACTTATCCTCAAACTTGTAATTCATTTGGCTCTTTTTAATGATCTCTTTAGTCAGAGCAATGTAGTCACAGCCTGTTTTGACCCCAGGGGCCGCTTTGATATTTTCGGCAGCGGAGAGCACGTTGGGGTTGAGCTTACCGGGTGTCCCCATCGGAACTTCAAAAAAGCCAAAGACTTGAGTGGTGGTGGCATCGGTGGCTTCTATCATCGCTTTCAAATTTTTGTCATTCCCCGCCAGCATCTTCTCGCCCTTCTTTTGGTTTTCTCGGGCTTCTTCTTGATTTTGCGCGTACCAGCCGTCTGGCTTTTGGACGGTCATTTGGAAGAATTCGTTGGTGTAAGTCTTATTGTCGTCGCTTTTGGTGACAGGAGAGGCGTCTTGTTTGATTTCGGAAGGTTTAATCTCAGCAGTTTTAATCGGTTCGACAGCTTTTTTGGATTCTTGGGTGGTGGTTGCTTTATCGCAGGCAACCAAACTCAGACTAAATAGGATGAGGCAAACCTTTGTAGCAATGTTCATGGTGAAATCCTGGATAAATGAAACTAGGCGAATCAACGTTTGGGCAAGTGTGACCCTACTGTTTCGACTTTAACAACGGAAACCGGAGATTCTAAAATCTTCAGTCTTAGGTTAGATAAGCCTGTTTTTCGCCGATATCTTTCTTTACCTAGGATCCCTAGCGCGTTATGCAAGGTCGAGATATTCGATCGCATCACCATCCAGCACAGCCTATTTAATGGGCACGATCGGCAGCACGGTCTTAATAAATTTGCGGAGTTTGACCAATCCCACGAGGTTGCGGAGCTTGGAAGCGACTTGAGGCTCGACGGCATTGGCCTGTTCAATCTCACTTTGCATCTCTGCGTACTCGGTCGCACTGAGACGTTCCCCGGTCAAACTCGATCGGCCATCCAACAAAATCTCCGATCGCAGCACCTCTTCCGGCAGGTCATCCATCCCTTCGGCCTCAGCGGCCCTTACAGAAAGAGGGGTCAGGGCGATCGTCAGCGCGAAAAGGACAAGCATTGAACGGTGAATCAGGTTCGCTTTGTACGTAGAGATTCGGGGTGAAGATGTCATTTGTCCAGTTTCCTTGGGTAAATTATAAGAAGAATCTGTGAAGCTTTATTAAAGTATCCCGAAATACCTAGGTATCTCCACGGAGGTACATGCTAGTCTATACACATCGGTAGAGAAAGTCAGTGATTCACTTGCCCGTGAACACACGATGGTTTCCTCTTCAGTCCCCCGCCTCCTCAATGTACCTGTAAGTTTCGAGACTGCAAGTTTCGATCGCTAAAGCCTCCGCTCTCAAGATTCGACTTTGCCCGCCTTAATTCAAATGTCGATGGAGTTTCAGCCACCATGCTCAACAATCTTTTTTCCCGCAAATCCAACGTTCAGTCTACCGAAGCAGCCCCTGAAGCCACTTATATCGAAGTGGCAGGCTTGATGGATGACTTCATGAGCCTAGAAGAAGTGGCCCCGGGTTCTGACTATGCGGATTTACTGGCTGCAAGCTGGGGCCTGCCCTGCGAAACGTCAACCCCTGAGGCGCGTCCTTCCCTTAATTTGAAATCCGGTGCGGCTAAAGTGATTCGATCGCTGTTTCAAGCGTCTCGCTCAAAGCTAGAAGTAGCTTAATTAAGCCCCTCCTTTGAATCTTCGGATCCAAAATTCACCGATCCATCGACCACTGCTGAGAAGCATCCGCACCCGCTACAGTGCCCATGCTTCTCAGCTTCTTAGTTTGTGCCGGGTTTTGAGATGGTGCCAGGTTGTGCGACGATTCCAACTATTAATGCTCGAACAGATTTTGGTACTGGGCGATATCCAGTTCCGCAAAGGTCGGAAGACAGGCAAAACATTGCTCTGCCAAGTCCAACCGCTCTTCTCTCGTTAGCATCGTCATTAATATTTCCCGAGCCTTGATTAAGTACCGCACATCATTCGCCGCATAGCGCAGTTGCTCATCGGACAGATTCGCCGCATTTCCCCAGTCAGAACTTTGGGCCGTCTTATCCAGTTCAATGCCCACGACCTCTTTGATCAAATCCTTGAGACCATGGCGTGGGGCGTAGGTTCGGGCCAATTTACTGGCGATCTTGGTGCAGAAAATCGGACTGACCTTGATGTCCAAGTGATACTTCAAGGTTGTAATGTCAAACCGCGCAAAGTGAAAAATCTTCGTCACCTGCGTCGCTTCCATCAACGTCTTCAAATTCGGCGCATCGGTCTGTCCCTTCAGGATCCGCACCACCGAAACCCGATCGTGTTCATCACAAATTTGAATCAAACAAAGCCGATCGCGCTGCGGCAGCAGTCCCATGGTCTCCGTATCCACGGCGATCGCACTGCTGCCCAGATAGATCTCTAGCCGATCGGACGACAAGTCTCCGTCATAAATAATAAAGTCATGGGCTTGGGTACTCATCTCTCCAACCTCGGCCAAGCGGCCCGTCACTACGTCTTGTGGTCACTCCATAGTGTACTGGAGTCGTCTGAAAGATATACTTCTTCTTCATCTCCAGCAATCTTCTGTAAAATCACCGTAAAAAGCGACACTCATCTCTTCGCCTCAGTAGTTTCACTCGCTACTATAGGGACATATACAGACCGCGTTATACAGAAACATTATTCAAGCTACGTGTTCACATAGAACGAAGTTCGGTGGTCCTTGTCAAAGTCGTTCAATTTTCTCCGGATTCTATCGGTCTAAGGTTGTTTAATACATTAGACGCAGGATGCCAAGAGTTTTTGAGTTAAAGCTTTGCATTGAGCAGTTCAATTTAGGTGCGAGTAACGGTGTAGTCATTAAGACTGCGCCGTCTTTTTTTGCTGTTTTTTAGAATTTCTGGGGTTTGCGGGGCCTTGACCGCGCGGATTTCTAAAATTTTTGGGACGAAATACGGTTCTCCCCACTGTAAAATCCAACGTGACCTCGCCAAGCGCGGTACTATAGGAGAACTCGCTCCTGTAGCTGAGGGCGACCCCGGTAGGTGAAAAACCTGTAGGTGCGCAGATTGTTGTTACAGGTTCAGGCAACCGAGATTAAACGCACATGAGTTCATCGATTCAGGCTGTACAGACACAGTATTACGGCGATGCGTCCTACCGCACTCCGCCCCCCGATATCGCATCGCTACTCCTTAAGGAGCGGATTGTCTATCTGGGTTTACCGCTTTTTTCTTCAGATGATGCCAAACGCCGCATGGGCATTGACGTCACTGAACTCATCATCGCGCAGTTGCTTTACTTGCAGTTCGATGATCCTGAGAAGCCGATTTTCTTCTACATCAACTCCACCGGAACCTCCTGGTACGACGGAGATGCGATCGGCTACGAAACCGAAGCCTTCGCCATCTGCGACACCATGCAGTACATCAAGCCCCCCATTCACACCATCTGTGTCGGGCAGGCCATGGGTACAGCAGCCATGATCCTCTCCTCTGGAGCCAAGGGATTTCGGGCCAGCTTACCCCATGCCAGCATCACCCTCAGCCAATCGCGAACGGGTGCCCAAGGTCAAGCCACGGACATCCAAATCCGCGCGAAAGAGGCGATCGTCAACAAAACGGCGGTCCTCGACATCTTGGCTAGAAACACCGGACATACCGCCGAGAAGATTGCAAAAGACACCGATCGGATGTTCTATCTAACGCCCCAAGAGGCCAAGGAATACGGCCTGATCGATCGGGTTCTCGAAAGCAGCAAAGAACTACCCAAAATCGCGGCTGCTTTGACCTAAATTCCGCAAGTCTTCAATCTTCACCCATCACAGGAGCGATTCATCATGCCCATCGGCGAGCCTAAAGTCCCCTATCGGTTGCCCGGTAGTACCTACGAGCAGTGGGTGAGCATTTACACCCGTCTCAGCCAGGAGCGGATTATCTTCCTAGGTCAGGAAGTCACCGACTCCCTCGCGAATTCGATCATCGCGGCGATGCTCTACCTGGACTCCGAAGACCCCACCAAACCGATTTACCTCTATATCAACTCTCCCGGTGGATCCGTCACCGCAGGGATGGCGATCTACGACACGATGCAATTCATCAAGTCGGAAGTGATCACTATCTGCGTCGGACTCGCGGCCAGCATGGGAGCCTTTTTGCTCTCTGCGGGAAGTAAAGGGAAGCGTCTAGCCTTGCCCCACGCCCGCATCATGATTCACCAGCCTTTAGGTGGTACGGGTCGTCGTCAGGCCAGTGACATCGAAATCGAGGCACGGGAAATTCTTCGCATTAAAACTTTGCTGAACGAAATTCTGGCCGCCCGCAGTGGCCAATCGGTGGAAAAAATCGAAAAAGACACCGATCGGGACTACTTCATGTCTTCCGCCGAAGCGAAGGAATATGGCTTGATTGACCAAGTGATTGAGACCTTAAAGGTCTAGTCGCAGGTTTAATCGTCCAACCTTGCAATAAGTCTTCGATCAAATCTAAAAAAAAGTGGCAGAATTCATACAACGAGTTCTGTCGCTTTTTTTTGAATTTTTTGGATTCTTTGGGTTTATGAAATTGGAGGAATGCTATCGATCGCTTGGACTCAAACCCGGCGCATCCCGTGAGCAAGTCAAAGAGGCTTACCGGACCTTGGCGCGCAAATTCCATCCCGACACCGGAACCCACCGCAACGCAGAACCGCAAAATAATCACAAACCCGCGCCCCACCCCGATACCTTTCTCCTGATCACCGCCGCCTACAAGCAACTGCTCCAGCAGATCCACCTCGACGACTCGCCCACCCCACCGCCCCAAACCCCCAACACCCCCGAAGACCATCTCAAATACCAAGCCTACCAACGCCTCCGCCAGCTCTTTGCCCAGCAGCGCTTTGCCAACGCGATCGCCCTCGTCGAAGCCCTCGGCAGTCGGCTGCCCGATGACCTAGAGGTTCAGCAATGGCGCGCGATCGCCTACCAGCAACAAGGCCGTCACCTCGCCCAGTCGCACCAATACCCCCAAGCGATGCGCTACCTCCAAAAAGCCCTCACCCTCAACCCCACCAACCGCGCCCTCGTAGCCACCATTCACCAAGATTTAAAATCTCTTCAGTACCGGGTAAAACAAAGATCTGGACGATCGATTAAATAATATTTAGAAAGTAAAAATACAATCTCTCCGTCTAATCACCATATTCGGCGATAAGTTCATGTACGATTAGATTAGAGATTAGCTTTATAGACTGCATAGACCGTATAAACTACATTTTTCACTGATTTAGTAGAATTTTAAATTTCGCTCATTATTTTGCGTATAAAACATTACTACTGAGTGCCTTTTGATTGTTGTTGATTCAGTGTTACGGAGTTTTACCGTGTTTGCGAAGTTATCTCGACCAACAGGGCGAACTGCAATGACCGTCAGCTTCACCTCGACGCTTTACTTGCTTCCGGTGTTAGAGCTTCTGTTGGACTGTATTCCAGCGGATTGGCACGCTGAGGTTCATTTGGGGCTGCAAGAAGCCTTGGTGAATGCCGCAAAGCATGGTAACAAGTTGGATCCGGGTAAGATTATTTCGGTTCTTTTTTCCCACAGCGACGATCGCTGTGAATGGCTAATTTCGGATCAAGGTGACGGCTTCACGCCCCCTGATGTCTGCCACACGGGGCTGGAAGAGACCCTCTGTGATGACGGGGAATGTGGTCGAGGACTCTTCATCCTGCATCAAGTTTTTGATCAAGTTCAGTGGAACCCTTGTGGTACTCAACTCCGTCTCTGTAAACAGATCCGCCATAGCGATCGATCGCCGTTACTCACCTAACCGATCGTTCCATTCATGAGCGAATTTACCCAAACTAGGGTATCTTGTCTCCAGAAACAGTCCCCCAAAAATTGTATTAGGTCATGACCCAGCGGTTGATTCACAAAATTTCATCTTTTAACCATCGTCAGCTTGATTTTGTCTTGCTAGCGGGTTGCTCTTGCTTACTCACGTTACTCTGTCAGCCCATGGCAGGTGCGACTTCGGGCTACAGTTCGCCCGGAGCCTACTCCTCCCGCATTGCCAACGTCTCCTCGATTCTGGTCTGCCACAAGCAGCAAACCCGGAACAGCCAAAAGGCCCTCGGTCGTCTGAGTACCCT